>JAGRFM010000157.1 GCA_020446045.1 Nitrosomonas sp. | reverse complement strand
TAACCCCATTGGGATTCAATAATTCCTGTTGAAAACGATTAATATCCTGAGCAAACCGCAAGGCGCCGATAACCGGTTCATTTGCAGGCGGCTTATGCACACCGCGCTGCACATCGGTATTGGCATATACACCCGCAATAAATCCGGAAGGCGGCACGTTAATGGTACTGGTCTTGCCGCGCGGATCGGCAATGACCACCCAGGGATAATATAACGCCAAACGTGAATCATCGAAATTGGAACCAAACTGCCGAGCTTCAGACAAGGCCATGCCCTCGCGGCTATCGACAATACCAACGCGATAACGCATTTTCAAACAATGCTTCTGAACTTCGGTAACAATGGCCTGGTGATTGGCTGCATCTGCAGCCGCCGCCGGTGTCATAACAATGGAGATATCCTCGATATTTTCCAGTGCGATAAAACCGCTACTGCCGTTGACTTCATTCTCTACACCGCCGTAATCTGTCGCTTCAGGATGACTACCATCACCGCCTCCGGACAGGCTAATCAAATAACGTGGACCAAGCACAGAAAACTCACCCGGATCAAGTGCATCCGCATCAAACAATTCATCCAAATATTGGAGAATTCGTTCACCTGTAACCCCATTTTCCACAGTACAACTGACAGGGCTGGTCAACTGATCGTAACGCTTGTCAGGTGTTACTGCCAAAACTGCACTCAGGCTGTTACCCGTACCAGGAGCTGTTGAAATATTACTATAATTGTAGATTACCGAATCATCAACGTCATCAGAATCATCAGCGACACCAGGATGCACAGCAATATCAAAATTGCGCTGCACAATACTGGATCTGATGCCATTAGATACAGAAGCCAAAGCCACCACTGGAATAACTATGTCCTCATTCACTCCACTATTCAACCCGCTGCCATACACAATAAATTCGTTGTTATCGACACCTAGCGTACCTCGTAATGACGTTAGCGCACCCCAATGTGCTGCACCCGTATAATTAGTAAGGTTAACCTCTCCACTAAAAGTCAGCACCGCAGTCGCACCTTCGGCAAAGTCGCCATCCCTAGGATCCCTGACATGAGATCGTGTAAATTGAACGGTTATATTTTCGCTAGCCACCAAGCCTGCCGCCATCAGGATGCCTTCACTTCCTTCTGGCTGACCGTCAACCCTTAATTCGGTGCCCTCAGCGGCCACTGCATCGGCTGTAGTCAATTCACAGCGATTATTGACAATCACATAACGGTCCCCGTCGCGACGTACCAAGGCGCTTACATCCAGCGGAAAACGAGCGTCGGGAAATCGTCCTTGGATGTTTTCCGCGCGTACGGCATTCGTCAAACCGGTAGCATTCAGAAACACCACTTCACCCTCTGCGGGTTCTGAAACCGTTTCAGTTCGAAGCAGATTCTCGCTATCACGCCAAAACAACTCCAGCGTAAAATTGCCCATAGTTCCGGGAAAGCGGCTGTCAAAATGCAACCTGTCATTGTCAATACTTACAGAAGCTATCCCATTGCCATTCGAGGGATAATTCACGACTCTCGACACATAAAGCTGTTTGCCACCCCCATCGAAAAACGCTTTTGCGGCAATCGCTGTGTGATTAAGAACAGAAGTTCCACTCAACGTTAGATTCCGGATATCGCCGTAGATACGTGTAAATTCACCAAAGCTCGTAACTACTTCAGGATTGCCCCGTGTTGGACCATAGCGGGTCGGCCCCACTACAGCCGCAACACTCGTCCCTACGCCCTCGATTGATTTGGCTCGAAAACTAACCTCCTCTACAAACACACCCGGTGCTAGATATTCAGGCATGCTCCCCTCCTTGTAATGATTGGACTAATAGTTTATAAACACTCAACCATCATTTAAAACTCAGCTGGGTTGAACAACGACATGATCCCTCTCAAAGGATCGAATTAAACCAATACTACCTGGCACAACAAATAAACTGATCGCATCTGCAAAACTATCTTCAACATCAATCGATCCCAAACGCATGGATACCAGATCAGCCGGATCAACCGGCTCATCTGCGGTAGCCTCTATCGAAGCCCGGATACTGAGGGTTGCCGAATAATGCTCCACGCTTTCCAGCAAAGGCGGCAAGCGATGCATGGCGATCACAAAATCCCCATGCTCGTCCGCTTGAGCATGAATAATCAAATCATCCCCAACGGTCAAGTCTACAATCAGCGTCATCATAGCCCACGGCACTGGCGTAATACCGTCAACAAGCCGCAAGGTACCCTGCAATGCACCGCCACGCCCCAGCCGCGTCCCAAACGGTGTCGGATAAAGTTCGAGTTGATGCCCCGCTGAATCACCGACCTCCAGACTAAATCGACGCGGAATATAACGCCGCTGAAGGTCTGAAACAATACCAGAGATCATAAAAGTATCACTTTCAGAACGTTGTTTGTCAGCATCTTCGGCGTTGCCTGCGACAATTTTTCCATCTGCGCGACGCCACAAAACTGTTTTCCCCCGCGTATGCAATAATTGTAAATCAGTTGGCCGTGTATCGAGTTGTAACACCAATTCACTATTGATACGTTGCATGTCGGATGCCGACTGGGCAGAACTGCCATCGAGCCAATAAATTACATCACTGGCATATAAAATGGGTGTCTCAAGTACATTGACCTGTTTCATAATGAGCCACTCGGAAAAATTCTTGTAGAGACTGGCGGGCCTTCACTTTGTGGCTGTTTCAGCCTTAGTCGCACAGTACGCGCCACATATGGAACAGTACTGGTAAACGGTGTGTTAAAAACATCCCAGATGCGCATCAAATCCTCAGTTGTCATTTCATCAGGTGTGATATTTAAGATTTCAGTTTGACCCCATTCATCATCAATATCCTGAATATGCGAAACATCTAACTGTGGTTCATTGGCTAGCTCAACCATTGCCCAGCTCATAAGATCAGCTTCTATGGTAGCGCTGGCAGCATTGGAAATAAGCAAGAAATGGAGATTGACGGGCAGTTCGGATTGGTGTGGATTTTGATCGCCCCCTTGTTTTGAGAATGTGCGCTGACGGCCATGTGGGTCAATCGTTATGCGGTGCAGGTATATCCCTAGCAAATTGCCTGAAAGATTATGTGCAATATCTGCACTTCCCAACAATCGTGCTTGAGCATTGGTCGGCCCACTGCTTAACGCTTCCGGCAACCGGTTAGCTAAAAACGACTCCAAAGCCAGCAAAAATCCCGACACACCCCTATATGAAGCCATTTGATCCCCGTCTTAATTGTTAATTAATTGGCTGACCGCTTCTGTATACTTGATCAAACTCTACAGACAATTTTTAACAGAGTCAAATAGTTTAAATGACGTGGTGAGAACAAACAAATTGTCCTGATTGCAGCAAATGTTCGCTAGGGGGTGCCGTCATGTCGTCAATTACCTTGATTGAAGTAAAACGCAAAAAAACCGTACATATCCATAATGTAACATGCTTAAAACATGTTAACGTTAAACTTTGGAATTCTTGTATGCATAATACTTCATAACAATTTCATTCATTTGGAAATTTTTTTCAATATAAAATGCCAAAGCACTTAAAATCAAATATAAGCAAGTCGTTCCCATGATAAAACACACATCTCAAAATATCCGTTCTTTCCGTTTATTCCGATTACTCCTTCATGTACTGTGGGGTATTCTACAGTCCATTGTTTATCCCCATTTTCCGCTTGATAAGCAACATCGCATGATGCAAAACTGGGCGGCTGGTATTTTGAAGATTCTGAATATTCGATTGCAAACGATCGGTAATAAACCGGGACCCGATATACAACGCGCACTACTGGTTGCCAATCATGTTTCCTGGCTGGATATCTGTGTCATGATCACGGTTTGCCCGACACAGTTTGTCGCCAAATCCGAAATTCGGGATTGGCCTGTGATCGGTTTTTTATGCAGAAGGGTTGGCACATTATTCATCAAGCGCGCCAAACGCAGTGATACCTTGCGTATCAATCAAGATATCAGTCATGTACTTAAAAAAGGAGAACGTGTCTGTATTTTTCCCGAAGGCCGGACAAGCGATGGCGCCCAGATACGTCACTTCCATGCCTCCTTGTTACAGTCTGCTATTGATGCCCAGGCAATGATATATCCCGTTGCTATTCGCTATCTGGATAATAACGGACAAATTTCTGAAGCAGCAGCTTATACGAACGTCACGTTAATCGAGTCGCTACGTAATATTCTCAAACAACCTTATATAGAAGCTGTGTTGATGTTTACCGATGCCATTCCCGGCAAAAACAAAAACCGCCGAGAATTGACTCGACTGGCTGAAGAAGCCGTATCTAACAGCCTTGAGCAGCCGGTGTATCACACGGAATCTGGAAAACCTTCCTATCTTCCAAGCGCATAGCGGACAATTGGCCATTCCAAACACAGCCGCTATCCAGTGCGATCATATTATCGGTAATATGTAACCCCAAGGCGGACCAATGGCCGCAAATAATCGTTTGATTACTGCTCGCCCGATTGGGTACGTCAAACCAAGGCATAAACCCATCCGGAATGGTCTGAAGTGTGCCCTTGAATGCAAAACCCATCCTGCCGTCGGAGTTGCATACGCGCATTCGTGTCATGGCATTGATAATTACCCGCATGCGCTCCGGGTTGGACCAGCTATCTTTCCAGTAATCCGGCTGGTTACCATACAATTGCGAAAAAACATCCGGATAATTTGCCTGTCGTAAGGCTGACTCAACTTCACCAGCCAACGCTTCCGACTGGGTAATCGACCAGGCAGGTAACAAGCCGGCATGTACCATGGCATAGTTACTTTCGGTATAAAAAAGTCGCTGTTGCCTTAACCAGTGTAACAATTCATCACAATCGTCAGCTTCCAGAATCGGTTGAATCGTATCGTTTTTATGGCACCGTCCAATACCAGCGTGCACCATAATCAAATGCAAATCATGATTACCCAGCACCATCACTACCGATTCACCGGCTGCTTTGGCAAAACGTAACATCGACAATGAATCCGGCCCGCGATTGACGATATCGCCGACCAGCCATAATCGGTCTTGTTTGGGGTTAAAACGAATCAGATCCAGCAGATTGACAAACGCAGTGTAGCAACCCTGAATGTCGCCGATTGCATAGGTCGCCATGGCAATTAGCGCAAACCGAGAACATCCTGCATATCGAACAAACCTTTGGATTGTCCCTGAAGGAAACGAGCTGCGCGAACGGCGCCCATGGCAAACGTCATACGGCTACTGGCTTTGTGAACAATCTCAACGCGCTCACCCGATCCGGCAAACATTGCGGTATGTTCACCGACAATATCGCCGGCTCGAATTGTCGAAAAACCAATCGTAGTATCTTCACGTTCACCGGTTACGCCTTCCCGTCCATAAACGGCAACTTTTTTCAAATCACGTCCGAGTGTATCGGCAATCACTTCACCCATACGCAGCGCCGTTCCAGATGGCGCATCAATTTTATGCCGATGGTGCGCTTCAACGATTTCGATATCGTAGCCTTGATTCAGAACTTTGGCGGCAACTTCGAGTAATTTAAACGTAAGATTAACACCAACGCTCATATTCGGCGCAAAGACAATTGCTATCTCTTCGGATGCTGCTTTCAACTGTGCTTTGTCTTCATCTGAAAGACCGGTTGTTCCGACAATCATTTTTACACCGGCTTTTCGACACGCTGACAAATGTTTCAATGTACCTTCCGGGCGCGTAAAATCGATAATCTGATCGCACCCCTGCAGAGCAGATTCAAAATCGCTCGTTATCCGGATGTCATTATTTGAACCTATAAGACTACCGGCATCCTGATCCAGAAATGGGCTCGAATCCATTTCCAGCGCAGCAGCAACCTGCATATCCTCTGCACGTGTAACGGCTTCAAGTAAAGCACGTCCCATCCGCCCGGCACTGCCAGCAATTGCAATTTTTTGTATGGTCATTTTTTCCTTGTAACGTTATAAGTTCATTATTTTTCAGATTGATCTTCCGAAGTCTCCGATAATTCCGAAGTCTCTTCTTCTGGTAATTTTGATTGTGAATCGATATTTTTTTTCTTTTTGTTTCTGGTATAAATGTCCTGTTTCTCAATCCGTATCAATCGGTCATCTTCAAAATAGACAGTCAGTCTGGTTTGTTGGGCGAGATCGCCTTTAATACGTTCAATATACGCATAATCCCACCGATTATTGCGAAACGGATCGACGACCAGCGGCGAACCCATCACAAACCGAACCTGTGATTTGGTCATGTCCGGCCTGAGTTTTTCAACCATTTCTTCAGTAACGACATTACCCTGCTGCACGTCGATTTTATAGAGGAAATGGGGCAACAACGAACACCCGGTCAGTAGTAAAAATACCAGCAAAGTAAATAATTTTACCGTCATTCTGTTGATATCTTTTATTAAATTCTAGTTATATAGTAAACTCAGTAATCTTTAAAACATCGCAATGATATAAATGCACTGCTTGGCTGTATTTCTTATCATATAGCGCGATATGATACAGTAAATAATTTACTTGGCAGAGATAACCATGAGTAATTCTCGAGAACTCAAGAATATTGACCTGAAAAATATCGGCCTCAAAACCACACTTCCCAGACTCAAAATCCTTAATTTATTTGAAAACAGCCCGGTACGTCACCTCTCAGCGGAAGACGTCTACAAAGAGTTGATAAATGAAAACGAAGATATTGGTCTTGCTACGGTTTACCGGGTTCTAACACAATTTGAACAAGCCGGACTGCTTGAACGCCATCACTTTGAAAGCGGTAAAGCGGTTTTTGAATTGAAAAGCGACAGCCACCACGATCATCTGGTTTGCCTTCAGTGCGGTCGTGTTGAAGAATTTTTTGATGCCGAAATCGAGAAACGGCAATTAGCTGTCGCCAAGGAACGCGGCTTTAAACTACAGGAACATTCACTGTCATTGTATGCCGATTGCGTGAAAACAGAATGTCCGCATCGTGACAAAGTGTAATCAGTTTGCTGTCAAAATCCTTCCAAAAATAATCCTTAATTTTTCTGTCGGGTGCCTTATGGTTCATTTGCGTCAGGTAATACTATGTTTACTTACACAAAAAAAATATTTGTGTATAGCATCACTGATAAGCATTTTTGTCGTCGTTACTCCCGGTTATACTGCCAGTCAACCATTTAACGAATGTGTTACCGGTTTAAAATCAAAAGCCCGTGGACAGGGAATATCCGACAAAACCGTCAATCAGGTCTTAGGAAATGTCAAATACCTGGCGCGCGTGATCGAACTGGATCGCCGCCAACCCGAATTTACACAAACCTTTGCAGGTTATTTCAACGCCCGGATTACCGATACACGAATCCAAAAAGGCCGCCAGCTGATTGACGAACATCAGGATTTATTGAACAAAATACAACTGGAAAGCGGCATTCCGGCAAAATATCTGGTGTCGTTCTGGGGGTTGGAAACCAACTATGGAAGCTACTTTGGCGACTGGTCGGTACCGGATTCGCTTGCGACACTGGCTTGCGATCCCCGGCGTAGCGAATTCTTTACACGGGAATTGATCAATGCCCTGCGCATCATTGATGCGGGCGATATAACGCCGGAACGTATGGTAGGTTCATGGGCGGGAGCCATGGGTCATATGCAGTTTATGCCATCCACGTTTCTGAATTATGCCCGCGATGCCGATGGTGATGGCCGCCGCGATTTATGGGGCAGTATTGAAGACGCCATGGTTTCCGCGTCTTTTTTTCTCAAGAAAATGGGTTGGAACCCCGATCTGGAATGGGGACAGGAAGTCAAATTACCGCAGGAATTCAATTATTCCCTTGCAGGTTTAAACCGGAAATTAACCCTGGAAGACTGGATAGCACTCGGTATACAACCTGTTTCTGGCCCCGGTTTATTACCTACAGAGCAAAAAGCTTCTTTACTCGTACCGGCAGGCCACAAAGGACCGGCTTTCCTTGTGACGGATAACTTCCATGTCATTATGCGCTGGAATCGTTCCGAATTTTACGCGGTGTCCGTTGGCCATCTGGCCGATCGTATCAGTGGTGAGCCGGCTTTATCGAAAAATCCGCCAGTCGATGAGATTAAAATCACCCGTGACCAGGTTAAACAATTACAAAGAAACCTTAACACGCTTGGAATAAATGCGGGAGGTGCGGACGGTATCATGGGGCCGCAGACCCGAAAAGCCATCAGTGTATTTCAACAGCGCACACAACGCATTCCGGATGGGCATCTGGATGCCGAGCTGCTGGAAGCTGTTCATTCGGCAATTCAGTAGTTTTTATTTGAATAACTGTTTGGTGTGAAATATTTTTAAACGTAAGTACAAGCAACCTCCGGCAGCACCCGATACGATTTAACTTAAGTTATCGATCTACAAGGTTATTAACCTCAAATCCATAATACTGAGCTATACTTCGTATAGCGCCTGTGAATTTTTGACGTTCAAATCTAAATTTACCACGTTCGATAATAGCTGGCCCTAAAAATGACGTATACCGTTCAATAATATTATCTTCAGTTGACGGATCAAATAACCAAAATTTATCAACTATATTGTCTGAAATGGTGCTAAGAGACCAAAAAGAACGGAAGAACTGATCTGATGCCGGTAAAGAATATCCTAAAACAAATATATTTTCGGCTGACGATAAAGCTTCACTGGCGTTTCGCCAGACTGTTTTTAGTTGCTCTTGATACCAGCCTTTATTCCAAGTTGGGGGGACAATTACTGGATCAGGGAAAATGCGTTCTCCCCATTTGTGTGGGCCAAAAATTAATTCCATAGTATCAATTGGATATTCTCGTCCACGGTTAAATCCTAATCTTTCCCAATATCTCTCCATTAATAATGGCTTTACCAGGTTTGCTTTAATAGAATTTTTTTCTTGGATCCAATTCAGCGAGCCATGTACTTTGTAATGAGGAATTGTATTTAGTTGTTTTGGGTTACTTTTACCTAAACCATACTCTGGTTTGAAGTTTTTCATACTTAATGCATAATCAAAGCATAAGTCATAATTGAGATTTATCACACATAAAGGTGAGATATCCTTCTCTTTTTGTAGTTCTATTAATAAATCTGTAAAAGTATCATATGGGTAAGGTGATGGAATATATTTGTCGTTCCCATTTATATCAAATAAGATTGCTTGCTCTAATGTACGCATTATCATGTATCTGAGACTTTCGGGTAGGCTCTCAACCGTTTTTTGATCAAGATTGGACAATTTACCTATCAAACTGGCCATTTCACACGTGGCAAAAAAATTTTCGATATTGTCCAGATCAATTCTCGACTTTACAAATGCATGCTGTAGTTTTTTTCTTGCGCTAAGTATGTTTTCAAAGTGTTTATCCGCCCATCCGCCCTCGCCTTTGCGATAAATACGCATTGCATTATCTATGAAATCATACATTAAAGGACCACCAGCTGCTCTTGAAGCACCTGCTCCAAGTATAAATACAGTTTTTATCATAATGAGATTTCTAGATTTATAATTGTTTTATTAAATCGGTTTAATAATTCTTGGAATCAATGCCCTTCATAAAGCTGCTCAATTTGAGTTTTGTAATGCGCCATTATCTTTGAGCGTTTCAGTTTCAATGTCGGCGTGAGCATTTCATTGTCTATTGTCCAGGGCTCGGGAATAATGGCCACTTTGCGGATACGGGCGTAACCGGGGAACTCACGGGTCTCATGGGTAATTTTATCGAGCAGAATGTCTGCTATCGATTCGTCATGCGCATTCGCATCTAGCCCGTGATGATCCGCATATTTTTTCCAGTTGGCGCTGTTCAACACGACAAGGGCGCAAAGATACGGCCGCGACTCACCGATGACCATTACCTGTTCAAATACAAGGTCACGTAGAATGGCGGATTCCATATCTCCAGGCGGAACTTTCTCGCCGGTCGACAGCACAATAATATCTTTGAGACGGCCGGTTATCGTCACATGTCCCTGTTCGTCAATCGAAGCCACATCGCCCGAATTCAGCCAGCCGTCTTTTGAGATAATCGCTGCGGTTGCTTCGGGATTATTCCAGTAACCCATCATCACATTCGGACCACGGATTAACAGCGCATTGTTTTCACCCAATTTGACTTCTACACCCGGTATCGGCAGACCAACGCTTGAAGGTACATTGTCTTCATACCGGTTGACGCAAACTGATGGACTACTCTCTGTCATGCCGTAACCCTGCAGAATGGATAATCCCAGCCCAATAAAAACACGTGAGATTTCAGCCGATAACGCCGCTCCACCGCTCATGGCATGATGCAGGCGGCCACCCAGCTTGTTCATGAGCTTGGCGGCAACCAGTTTATTCAATACCGGCCATAACAAAAAGGTTGCACGCCACGGTGCACGGCCCTGGCGATACTCAAACCGGCTATAGCCGACATCAACGGCAAATTCAAACAGTTTTCTGGCGAAAGCAGAACCTTCAGCCAGTTTGGTTTGCAGACCGGCATAAATACGTTCATAAATCCGCGGCACGGATATCAGAATAGTCGGACGAATAATCAGTAAATCTTCCTGCAACTGTGAAATCGATCGTGCGTACGCGATGGTCGCGCCGCTCATCATCGGCAGGTAATAACCGACCGTGCGTTCAAACGTATGGGATAACGGCAGAAACGATAACAGAATATCATCCGGTGACACCGGAACAACCTGTAAACCGGCATAAGCATTTGACAGGATATTGTGATGGTTCAGCATCACCCCTTTGGGCCGCCCGGTTGTACCGGAGGTATAAATAATCGTCGCCAGTTTATACGGATCGTCGTTCACATGATTCACTTCATTCGATTCGGATGGAACCCAATCGTCCAGCATCACCACACGCGGATCATTAATACTGTCTCGAGTGGCAGGATCTAATATGCCGCTGGGTTCGATCAATACGATACGCTTCAGGTTTTCTATTCCTGCCGATGCTTCACAGACTTCATGCCAGTGTACCGATTTTTCCAGCAACAATAATTTGACACCGGCATCGGCCAGCATATAGGCAATATTATCCGCCCTGTCTTCGACATAAAAAGGCACCACGACCAACCCAAGTCCGAGTGCGGCCTGGTCAAACATCACCCACTCCGGGCGGTTGCGCATCATTACGGCAACGCGATCGCCCGGTTCAAGCGATTCCTGGGCCAATGCGGCTTGCCAACATGCCACATGATTATTCATTTGTTCCCAGGTTTGCGTTTCCCAGGCTTCATGTTGATCGTTAAAGTAACGATAAGCTACATCCTGCGGTGTGGATTTAACGCGCTCACGAAACAAGCCATCCAGTGTTATCGCTTCGTCGACGGAAATGATATGATCCATATCTATTCCGCCTGATCGTTACGGGACTGAGAAGGTTTGCCTTTCTTACCCGATTTGTTCCGCCTGGCTTTTGTTCCTGTGTCTTGTGATTCCACAATGGGATCGCTTTCCGTTGTATTCGCCGGTATTTCAGCTTCTGCCTGCTCCATGGGGATTTCATCAGGAGATTTATCGACGCCAGGAGAAGATGGCGCCGTTGATTCATCCGGCTGGCTTTCCAGAGCTGTTTCATTCGTTTCTTGCGATGGCATGTTTTCATCGCCAGTTTGCTCGACAGCTTCCAGAGAAGAAAATTCAGATTCGGAATCATCCGGAATAGTTTCAGATTCTGCCATTAAGGCAGCCGAAGCAGCTATAACCGCTTCAGTCGGAACCGGCTGTTCTGGCTGATGGGACTGAGGAGCCTGCCAAGGTTGTTCAAATTGCTCGGTTCGCTTAGTTAGGTTTAGATCTACCGGCTCATACGTGAAATCCTGTGAGAAATCATCCACCTTGATGACGCGGCTGCGTAGTTCATGCAATTTTTTCAATGCATCCGCTTCGGATACTGTTATCACATTCAAATGATACGCCTGGGTAATTTGTTCTTTACCCTGTGCGGTAATTTTTCCTGCTTTTACAGCACTGCGCACTTTGGCTTCCAGCGGTGCACATTCAATTGCACATTTCAACGCTTCTTCCAGGTCTGCCATGGCTTCGCCTTCCGCTGTCGGCACATATATACCGCGAGTCAATCTGTCACGCG
>JAGRFM010000156.1 GCA_020446045.1 Nitrosomonas sp. | reverse complement strand
GACCGTTACAAAAAAGTACAAACTTGATGAATAAAAATATAAATTTCAGGAAAATACTTTAACCTGAATGGTGAGCAACACTATGCTATTTATAGCACATTGTTTTTTAATTTTTGCGGTGTTGCAACTCGTTGTAATAACTGGTTATTACGTCTCATTGCGTCTTGCTAAAAATAAAAAACAAAGCACTCTAAACACCATCCAACTGAGGTTCTTAGGTTTGCCCATTTAGCAAAATCCATCTTACCCCTCTTCCCGATTCTTCACAGTGGAGAAACATGAAGAATCGGGAACATTCACGCTGAGTGTTCTGATCGTTCTTACCGATAAAATCCGCATACGCGCGATATCCATCGCAAACAGCAAAGCCGCCACGTCTCATATCCATTTGCAACAGCAGATTGTTCTATAATCCTGAATAATCCAACACAAATCATGTCACACATGGATATAGAAATCATCGACAAGACAACTTGTTACCAGGGTTTTTTCCGTATTGATCGTTACCAATTGCGTCATCGCCTATTCAATGGCGAGTGGGGAGAATCCATCACACGGGAATTATTTGAACGCGGTCATGCTGCAGCCGTTCTGCCGTACGACCCGATCCGCGATGAAATCATCCTGATCGAGCAATTCCGTATCGGCGCGCTGGAAGCACCGGGCGGCCCGTGGCTGATGGAAATTGTCGCAGGCATTATTGAGCCCAACGAAACCGCAGAAAACGTCGTCAAACGGGAAAGCATCGAGGAATCCGGTTGCATCATCACCGATCTGATTCCGCTATACGACTTTCTGGTCAGCCCCGGCGGCATGTCGGAGCGTATCGCGTTATTCTGCGCCCGGGTGGATACGACACACGCAGGCGGCATCCACGGCGCAACCGACGAAGGCGAAGACATCAAAGTACATGTCGTATCGCGCGAAACAGCCCTGAATTATTTAAAAACCGGTAAAATCAATTCAGCCAGCGCGATTATTGCGTTGCAGTGGCTGGCGTTAAACCGGGAAAATGTGATGAAACAATGGCTGTCAAACTAATCCATTACTGAACACTGTTTTTCATGCAGGCAAAACCATGCACCGTTTATTTTTAAAATGTAGCATTATGCTGCTATTCGTTTTCTGTTGGCCGCAGTCATTGGCAGCTCAAAATACCGGCAATGCATTATGGCTGAATATTGACGGCGCCATTGGTCCTGCCACGCAGGATTATCTGCAGCGCGGCTTTAACAAAGCGGTGGAAATGAACAGCCGGGTCATTATCCTGCAAATGGATACACCGGGTGGACTGGATGCTTCGATGCGCGAGATCATCCGCGCGATTATCGCTTCCCCGGTGCCTGTCGTCAGTTTCGTTTCACCGAGCGGTGCGCGCGCCGCCAGTGCAGGCACTTATATCCTGTATGCCAGCCATATTGCCGCCATGTCGCCCGCAACCAACCTGGGCGCGGCGACACCGGTGCAAATCGGTGGCCTGCCCGGCAGTTCCGATAAAAATGTACTCGATACCGGGCAGGAAGAAAGTGAAAACACCGGCACTGAAACAAAAGATCCGATGACAAGCAAACTTGTCAACGATGCCGTCGCGTATATCCGTGGACTGGCGCAGATGCGCGGGCGTAATGCCGACTGGGCGGAACTGGCCGTGCGCGAAGCAGCCAGTCTGACCGCCGAGGATGCCCTTGAAATGGACGTCATCGATTTGATTGCAACCAGCATCCCGGATTTGCTGACCCAAATCGACGGCCGCACGGTCAACGTGCTTGGCAATGAAGTAACGCTTTCCACCGCTCAGATCACTATCGAACATTTCGAACCCGACTGGCGCACGCAATTGCTGGCGATTATCACCGACCCGAATATCGCATACATCCTGATGCTGATTGGAATTTACGCATTGATTTATGAGTTTTCCAATCCGGGCGCTATTTTCCCCGGTGTAGTCGGCGCTGTGTGCCTGGTATTGGCATTGTTTGCGTTTCAGGTGTTGCCGATCAATTACGCGGGACTCGCATTACTGCTGGTCGGCATGGCATTCATGCTCGCCGAAGTGTTCGTGCCCAGCTTTGGCGCATTGGGCATCGGCGGCATGATTGCATTTGTCATCGGTTCCGTAATGCTGCTCGATACCGGCGTGCCCGGCTACGGCGTATCCATCCCACTGATTGTAACTTTTGCGCTATTGTCGGCGGGATTTTTCCTGCTGGTTGTCGGCATGGCGATCAAAGCCCGGCTGCGACCGATCGTCAGCGGCATGGAGCAAATCGTACATAGCACCGGAACCGCGATGGATGATTTTGAACGTGAAGGCTGGGTACGCGTACACGGCGAACAATGGAAGGCGCAAAGCAGCGTACCACTCAAGCGCGGCGACAAAATCCGCGTCATCGCCATGGACGGATTGATATTAACCGTCGAACCGCACAAAGCCGATAAGCCTGATAAAACCGACATAGCTGCTTTACCTGACTCACATTCGGACAATCATACCCGGAGGGACTAACATGATCGAAATACTGTTTATCATACTGAGCGTTACCATCGTCTTTCTTGCCAGCGCATTCAAGGTGCTGCGCGAATACGAACGCGGTGTCGTGTTTCAGCTTGGCCGCTTCTGGAAGGTCAAAGGGCCTGGGCTGATCATCCTGATTCCGGTAATCCAGACCATGGTGCGCGTCGACCTTAGAACCATCGTCATGGACGTGCCCAGCCAGGATGTCATCTCGCGCGACAACGTGTCCGTCAAAGTCAACGCGGTGCTTTACTTCCGCGTCATCAATCCCGAACGCGCCATCATCCAGGTTGAGGATTACGACGCGGCAACCAGTCAACTCGCGCAAACCACACTGCGCTCCGTACTCGGCCAGCATGAACTTGACGAAATGCTCGCCAGCCGTGAAAAACTCAACAACGACATCCAGCAAATCCTCGACGAACAAACCGAAGCCTGGGGCATCAAGGTCGCCAACGTCGAAATCAAGCATGTCGACATCAACGAATCGATGATCCGCGCCATCGCCAAACAAGCCGAAGCCGAACGCGAACGCCGCGCCAAAATCATCCATGCCGAAGGTGAACTGCAAGCCTCGAAACACCTGCTCCAGGCCTCGCAAGTGTTATCCAGACAACCACAGGCACTGCAACTGCGTTACCTGCAAACCCTCACCGAAATCGCCGGTGAAAAAAGCTCCACCATCGTTTTCCCGCTGCCCATGGAACTGATCACGCCATTGCAGAAATTAATGGAACAGCATGCCAAGCAGCAAGACAGCAAACCTGAGAAAGACAGTCAGGCATAACACCGTCTGATACACCGTCTACCGAGAGCAAAGAGTTTGAAAATCTGTGTTTAACCGGCATGTTGCGGGTTACAATTGATTATGTTATGAATATATCCAGCTAAAACAGAATTCCGATTAACAGTAATGTCCACCTTGTTCATCAGCTACCGTCGTGAAGACAGTTCGGGTTATGCAATCAATCTTTATGACCGGCTGGCAAGCCATTTTGGCCGTGATCATGTGTTTATGGATATCGACCAGATTAAGCCTGGTGAAGATTTTCACGACGTTATCCATGATAAACTGAAATCGGTTGAAGTCGCCGTAGTGCTGATCGGCAAGCACTGGCTGAATATCCCCGGCGAAACCGGACGGCGACTCGATAACCCGGACGATTGGGTGCGACTAGAAATCGCCACGCTGCTGGAGCGCAAAATTCGCGTGATACCGGTGCTGGTCGGGGGTGCGACCATGCCGAAATCCACCGAACTGCCGGAATGTATGCAACCGCTTGCACGGCGTCAGACGCATGAAATAAGCGACAACCGTTTTCATGCCGATGTTGACCGATTGACCCAGGTTCTGGAAACAATGGT
>JAGRFM010000027.1 GCA_020446045.1 Nitrosomonas sp. | reverse complement strand
GGCATTTGACAGCCGGCTTTGCTTTCAGTAGATTCAAATTCCGCTTGAAAAGGTGGTTTTCTAACTACTGGTATTGGATACATGAATTCTGTTTTGATCAGTGCCGATCAGACCTGGGCCTTGTGGGCTGTTTTGTTAAGTTGCGCCGCTTTAGGGCTGTGGGCTGAACGTTCCGGTGCCGGTATCGGTTCACGTATATCCGGTGCGGTTATCACCATGCTGTCCGCTTTTGCACTGTCCAATCTGAATGTCATTCCGGCGGCAGCACCCAGTTATGAAGTTGTCTGGGAATATCTGGTTCCGCTGGCCATTCCTTTGTTATTGGTTAATGCTGACTTGCGCCGTATCCTGACCGAGTCCGGCCCGATGCTGATTGCTTTTATGATCGGTGCGTGTGGCACGGTGCTGGGCGTGTTGCTGGGTTTTTCTGTCTTGCCGTTGGGTCAGCATGACTGGCAACTGGCTGCAGTATTCACTGCAACCTATATCGGTGGTTCCCTAAATTATGTTGCCACCGCAAAAGCCGTTGGGCTGGAGGATAACAGCCTGCTGACGACAGGCATGGCTGCCGACAACCTGATGATGATTGTTTATTTTCTGATTCTGTTCAGCCTGCCTTCAATCGTTCGTTTACAGTCTTTTTTCCATGAGCGTTCCGGTAAACGGCCTGCCGCTGAAGTCATTCCGGATAAAAACAATCCGACTGGCGGACGTTCTAACGTGTCCGGAATGGCTTTCGCACTTGCGATGAGTCTGCTGGTTTGTGCGTTTGCTTTTGAATTGGAAAAGATGACTCCCTATGAAGGCACGGCGATTTTAATCATCACGCTGGTCAGTTTGATGCTGGCAACGCTGTGGCGTTCTTTAATGAAACAGATGAACGGGGCGATGGAAACCGGTACGTTGTTGATGCAGATCTTTTTTGCAACAATTGGCGCCAGTGCCAATATTCATACCGTGATCCAGGCCGGACCTGTTTTACTGGCCTTTGCCGGAATCATTCTGCTGGTGCATTTGCTGGTCATGCTGTGTGCCGGATACTTCGCCAAGTTGAGTTTGCCGGAAATACTGATTGCCTCCAATGCCAATACCGGCGGGCCAACAACGGCGCTGGCCATGGCATCTGCGCGCCGCTGGCATGATTTGATGGTGCCCGCAGCGTTGTGCGGCACGCTGGGATATGCCTCAGGGAATTTTATCGGACTTGTTGTTGGCAATCTCTTGAAGTAGTTTCGAAGTGGTTTTGGTCAGTTGAAGTTTTCAGGATGCTCTTAATTGCTTCTTATCATCCCATCTTCCAATTCCACAACGCGATCGGCGATATCCAGAATTCGGTAATCGTGGGTGACGAGCAGGATGCTGGCGCCGGATTCTTTGGCCAGGTGTTTGAGAATGGTGACTGCTTCTTGCCCGCTTTGTTTGTCGAGCGATGCGGTCGGTTCGTCGGCCAGGACGATTTTGGGCCGCCCGGCCAGCGCCCTGGCGATTGAAACGCGCTGACGTTCTCCACCCGACAGCTTGTCCGGCTTGTGATCCAGCCGGTCACCCAGGCCAACGGCTTTGAGCATATCGGTAGCGCGATCGAGCCGTTCTTTTTCGCTCATGTCATTGAACATTTCCAAGGTCATGCTGACATTTTGTTGCGCCGTGAGTGACTTGAGCAGATTATGTTGCTGGAATATGTAACCGGTTTGCTGGCGAATGCTGACTTTGGTCTGTTCGCTGCTGTTGATCAGTTGTTGACCGAGCACCTCGACGCTGCCTTCAATAGCCTGCCGCAGCGCGCCGACTATGGTCAGGAACGTTGTTTTTCCGGAGCCGGAAGGGCCGGTCATGATCACGATTTCACCTTTTTGTATCGCGATATTCATGTTTTTGAGCACCGGGAGCACCTGCTCATCCTGGTCGAAACTGAAGTTCAGGTTGCGGACATTGATTACAGTACTCATCAGAACATATCCGCAGGATTGGCATCCTTGAGTTTACGAATGGCCAGAAACCCGGCCAGAAAACACATCGACAGGATAAACATGAACACATTAATGGCTTTGCCGAACGTCATGGGCATTGGCATGAACATTTGCGATTCCGCAAGGTGATACAGGCTGATTGACAGTATGAGCCCCGGAATGAAACCCAGTACGGCCAGGAAAAAAGCCGTGGCAAAAACCAGGCGGACGAAATAGCTTTGCTTGTAACCCATGGCTTTCAGCGTGGCAAATTCATTACGATGGTTGACAATGTCGGTAAACAGAATCTGATACACGATCACCAAGCCGACAACAAGCCCCATTACCATGCCAAAACCAAAAATAAATCCGATTGGTGCAGTATTGCTCCAGTATTTTTTTTCGTATTCCAGTAATTCATCATAGGTGAAAATGGTAATGAATTCGTTAAGCCGTTGCTGAAGATCAATTTTTACCTGATCCGTCGAACTGCCGGGATGGAGTTTGATGACGCCGATGTCGATCATATTCAAGCTTCTGCCCGGGAAAATACGCATAAAATTTTGATCGCTAGTCACCACGTTGCCGTCTGATGCGAATGAGACACCCATGCGGAAAAGACCGATTACCCTGATGGTATAGTCATTGATTTCGGTTTCGATGCGCCCCACTTCGAGCAGTTCGCGCATCGGTCCGAATTCGGGGCGCGAGTATTCGTCAAACATGACGGTATCTTTAACCTGTAGCTCCCGCTGTTGAGTGATAACGGTGTCGAGACCGAATAATTCGGCCTCCGGATTGTAGCCATAGACCATTAATGTGCGTTTGGTCTGCTTTTCGATATTCTTAAACCAGGTTAATCCCAGATACAATGGCGATACTTCTGCGACTGCAGGGTGGCCGAATGTGCGCATCAGTTCGCTGCGTGCAAACGGGACCGGTCGCCACATCGCTTCACTTTGTTTGTGCATCAGGAATAAATCGCCATTTAATTTTGTCGGGGCTGAAATTGCGCTGGCAAATAGAGAGTCCCTGAATCCCAACTGCATAAATACCAGAACGCACGCAAATAAAACGCCCGCGATCGCGGCGATTAACTTGGTACGGTCGTGGATAAGCTGCCGCCAGGCCAGGCGGGCAGGAAAGTAAAACCAGGAAAACGAATTCATGGCACTATCATGGGGTTATCCGGACATGCACCTGCCGGAAAATCTGATGCCGTAAATCATGGATTGCTGCATCATCCAGTGTCAACCGTACTTCTATAATCCGGTTATCCCTGTCGGCCAGCGGATCGGTATCATTGAGATCGTTTTTTCGTACCAGGTATCCCAGTTCCCTGACTTCGGCGGTATAGGGCTGGTTAAACCCTTTTGCACTGATAGTTGCTTTTTGCCCTACTTTAATCCGTATCAGGTCGGATTCATAAACTTCGGCTACGACATCGAGTTGGGTTAGATCGGCTATTTCCAACAGGCCGTTGTCGCTGATGCGCTCCCCTGGCCAGGTCAGGATTTTCAAAATCGTTCCTGAAACCGGGGCATGAATCAGAGTGTTTTTTAATGCCTCGGTTGCGATGCGTTGTTCGGCCTCGGCATGTGCAATTTCAGCGGATAACCGTTTCAGATTGGCTTGCGATTGCGCAAACGCCAGATATTTTGCATCAGCCAGCGAGATACTGGCCATCGAATCCTGTTTGAGCGATTGATAGCGATGGTGCTCTTTCTGGTTAAAGTCGAATGCTATCTGTTCGCTATCACGCTGCGCCTTAAGGACTGCGATACGCGTTTTTGTCGCTTCAACTTCGACTTCTTTTTTATCATGATCCGAAAGTATTGCCAGTTTTTCACCCGATTCGACCCGATCGCCTTCGGCATTAAAAAGCCGTTCGACTCTGGCGCCTTCCGGCCCGGCGTTATGGGAAACCTTGATCACCCGGGAGCGTGGTTCGATGCGTCCCAGAGCGCCAATGCCCTGGTTCTGATCGGTGATTTCAGCAGCGCTTGCGGATGGGTTTAAACCGATAACGAAAAGCGTTAAAAAAGACAACAATGAACATACTGTTTTTTTATACATGGGAACTGCTTGTGCTTTTAGAAACGGGAGATCAGATAAACGCTTATTGGTCTGTGTCGTTTGTATTCCGCTCAGTCTTAGGTGACAGTAAATCGATTACTTTTCCTAAGGTGGGGTCAAGCGCCGTGGGTGTGAGTTGCAACTGCGAAGATACTGCGGTTAAGACCAGCCGCTGTTTGCCAGCCTGAAGAATACGGCACAAGATGTCTCTGTTAGTCGTATCTCGTACTAAAAAGGAAACCGGAAAAACAGCCGGATCATCACGGCTGATGCGATCTCCGAAAATAACGACGAAAGAAGCAATCGCGGCAATACGGTCAAGGTTTTTTGCATTACTGCTGGCAACCAAAGGCAGACCGTTTTCATCACTGAGCAGGACGGCCTCAAAGTGCGCCTTTTCAGCAATTTCATTCATCAAAATCGCAAGATCGTCACGATTTCCGGAGCCCGTTTGCAAGCCGGTTAATTCCAATGCAACCTGGTCGTGATGAAGAATGGTGCTTTGCATCTGTTTAATTTCGTTGCGTAATTTGTCGACCTGCTCGTCCCATTTGGCTAGAGGTTCGATGACACGATGCAAGGCTTCGCTTTGCCGTAACAACGTATCAATTTTCAAATCTTCCTGTTCTGAAAGTTTTTTGCGTAACTTTTCTCTGGTTTGATATCCTTGTTTAACACCGAATAAATAACCCGCCAGAATCAGCATGGCTGCGGCGGCGAACCCTGTCAAAACGTTCATTATCATAATTGGGGCATCTCTAAAAATTCAAATCTTTAAACAAAACGAGGCGCGAGCGAAAAATGGTGACGCAGCATATGTTTGATATGTAAGGAAACATTTTTTGTGAGTAACAAAGTGTTGTGACAAACGGGTTAAGCAGGCAATACGCGAGGCGGATGCTCGCAAAATTTGGGTTTTTAGAGACGCCCATTAGCTTGATTCTCCATTTATCAAAGTATTAATACACTCCTCAAGATCCATGATTCTAATCGAAGCCCGGCGATTTTTTTCGGACTGGGCGGGGTGATCTTCAAGGGGCTCCTGTTCTCCCAATGCTCTGGTAACTAAGTGATGTTTTGAAATACCGGCATCGATCAAAATTTTCTCTACCGCTTTTGCGCGGCGGTAGCTCAGTAACAGATTGTACTCCTCAGTGCCGGACGAGTCCGTATGACCCTCAATAAAAATTGTCTTGTCCGGATATTGTAAGAGCCAATGATTGAGGCGGTTGATTTGGGGCAATAAATGATGTGCATTGGGGATAATGCTGTCTGTGGGAAAGGTGAAGAAAAAGAGGGGAGGGCAGTCCACTGTTTTTCTGGTTCCAAACTTTTCGGGTTCGATTGGGCTGTCAACCGGTTCGTTCTCGTCATCTTTATCTTCAATTTCATTTGTTGTGACAGGATCAACAATACTGAATTCATTAATTGGCGGTGACCCCGCTTCCTTCTGATCCAGCAACGACTGGGCCATTAAAATACAGATTGTCGTTCCAATCAGTGCCAGAACCAGGGGTACCCATGCAGCAATTGTTTCCCCCCTGACAGGGTATGTGTCAAAGTTGTTACCGGAATGAACTAATTTACCGGGCATTTTCGTATCCTGATTCGTTTTTATTGAGTGAGCTCATGTCATCACATTGAGTTGAAGGAGTGCTAGTATCGAGTTAAATGCCAATTTTTTATCGGCATGAAGCTGTAAACCGATAGAAATACGATTATTACAAATTTCTGGGAGTCTTGCGACAAAGATAGCCGATAGAAACAGTCAATAAGGTTGTAATGAATAAAATGTTGAGGGCGTAAAACGTATGAAGAATGCTGCTATGGTGAATGGAGGTAAATAGAGGTATTAAGCGGAGATGCTAAAGATGATGGCGCTAGAGATGGAGACGTTGAGGTTATAAAGGTTAAGGGTTAAAAAGGGTTTAAGCTTAAGGCTGAATAATGCCTCTTTAGTACACAGACATTGATTTATCAATCTAAACCGATGTCTGTGCACACGCTTTAATGATTGAATTACATGTTGTAAACAACTAAGCCAATCAAAATAAATGCTACTGTTGAAATTCCAATCAATTTCAGTGTTTGTGAATCTGTTGCTCTGTTTTCATCACTCATTATCTTAATCTCCTTATAAATATATAAAATATTCCAAATTCCTGCTGCTTTAGTCGAGAAAGTTGACTAAAATCAATAAACAACCACACAAAAAGTGCAATGTTAAGTTCTTACAGATCTCTCTGTATCCAGTAATGTTGCTTTGGCGCTTATCTTTCGGTTTTAATAAGCTGTATGCAACCAACTAGTTTTTATTATTATTTCTATCATAACAATCTTATTATTCTTCACTGCTGATTATTACGTAGCGAAATTCTAACCTACATTTTCTGACAATGAAAGATCAGATTTGCATTAAACCCCAAAATTTTTGCGGATTTATTCAATTCTGGTCGAATAAAATCGACTTCGCGCTTAACAATAACAATATCCTGTACATAATGGAAGACATTTGTCGGGTGAATTTCTGTATTATGTATCATTTTACATTTTTGAAAGAATTACTAATTGGCGATGAATAAGGACAGTCATTCTCAACGTAAGATCAATACTGTGGCTATTCTGGGCGGAGGCCCTGCAGCTTGTACATTGGCTATTCTGCTACGCCGGGCGGGTTTGCAGGTCGCTATCTGGCACAAACCGAAGACAGTCCCGATTATCGTCGGTGAATCGCTCGTGCCGGCCGTTATTCCAATGCTACAGGATCTTGGTGTGGAAGATATGATTCGTGATTTCAGTATGTTCAAGCCCGGTGCAACGTTTAACTTGAGTAAAGATATCAACTTCTCATTTTTCTTCAAAAATCTTACCGGCACAACGGCCACCTATGCATACAACGTACCGCGTGATAAATTCGACGTTGCCATGCTCGAGGCAGCGAAAAAAAGTGGCGTTATGGTCTATGAATTGCCTGCCAACATCGAGCGCATAGAAGATACCGAACGTGTTCGTTTGACGCCGGACACCCTAGCGGAAACCAACGGTTTTTTTAAGCAGCATCCTGACCTTATAGTTGATGCAACAGGCCGCGTTCGTTTGTTGCCGAGGTTGCTCAACATTGCCAGCCAAGAAGGGGGACGGAAGGATGCTGCCTTGTTCGCGCATGTCGACAAAACCCATCTGGATTATGAGGCTCATGTTCATACAACCCGCCTTGATCACGGGTGGAGTTGGCGAATTCCGTTACCGGGAAGGGTTTCATTGGGGATCGTGGTCGGTGCGGAACATCTGCCGCAGTTCGGAGAAACCAAAGAAGAGCGTTACGACAATTTGCTGAAGCAGGATTCCGTACTGAAAACCGTTGCTTCAAACGCACAAAGAATCACGCCGGTCATGGAATATACCAACTACCAACTGACCTCTGAAAAAATGTTTGGCGATGGCTGGGTTTTGGTGGGCGATACGGCAGGATTTATTGACCCTGTTTTTTCCAGTGGACTCTTCCTCGGTATGCAGGGTGCTTTCAAGCTTGCTGATGCTATTTGCGATGGTTCCCGTGAAGCGTTTCAACACTATGAGAGCGAAGAAAAGCATCATTTGAAAACTTGGCAGGAGATTGTGAGCTATTACTACGACGGGCGATTGTTTACCTGTTTCAAGGTTGGGCAAAGTATGCGGGATAACTTTCTGATCAAGTTGCTTTACCCGCATATAGACAAGCACATGGGACGGATTTTCAGCGGTGCGGCTTCAACATCACCCTACAGTATCGGCCTGCTCCGTTTTGTTACGCAGTACGGTTTGAAAGGAGAGGACCCGCGCGAATTAATGATTCGCTGAACTGTATGGAATCAAGGGATGAAAGTTTCAAATCCTGTGCCGCCAGACTTTTTTAGATCCCACTTTTTATTCCCGTTAAGACTGTCGGGTAACGTAATGTGACATATAGTTCTTTTTTTATGCGCAGGTTGCTGATTCGTCTTGATTCATTCATGAACGACAGCATACCTGCAGATATTTTTTCTTCTGCCTGACTGCGTGGAATGCGAGGAGGGCGGGGCAAATTGTAATGATCGGCAACAAGATCGAAATAATCTCCCATTTTCATTTGTGTGTCGTCGGTCGTGTTGTAAACTCTTCCCGCTTTTCCATAGCGAATGGTTGCACAAATGATATGCGCAAGATCATCAGCGTGAATATGATTGGTATAACCGTCATCTTGTGCGATAAAAGCTGGCAAGCCATCCTTGATTCGTTTTAACGGTAAGCGATTTCCTGCGTAGATGCCCGGTACACGTAATATAGACACTGTAATATGATTATGTTTTGCCCATTGTCGTATCTGGTTTTCGGCATTAAGTCTTCGAATGGCCCGGTCATTCTTGGGTTTCGGACATCGGGTTTCATTGATCAATTCACCCTGGCAGTCGCCATAGATTCCGCTGGTGCTGATATAGATAAGCTGTTGTGGTAAAATGCTTGGCTTTCTTTTTGTCTGTTTTGACAATGCGGCGAGCAGGTTGGCTGTGCGTGTATCACGTGTTCCATGATTCGGCGGTGGTGCAAGATGGATGATGATTTGTGCGATACCTGCCAGTTTATTGAGGCTTTTACTTCGATCAAGATCACCTGTAATCGGAGTGACGCCAAATGAACGGAATTGATTTGCTTTTTCTGGATGACGAAATAAACCAAAAATTCGATATTTTTCTTGCAGAAGCGGTGCAGTCCGTAGTGCAATATCCCCGCAACCAACCATGAGCACAGTTTTTTTCATATAAGCTTTTATTCCCTTTCTTTGTTTTCTATTCTATTTGCAGTGCAATGACGCATACAATCATTATAAAGCCGAGTGAGCATGTTCTGAAGACTGTTGAAGGTGAGACCTTATTGCAGGCAGCCCTGCGTGAAGGTATTTCGCTGCCGTACGGTTGCCGTAATGGGTCGTGTGGAATCTGCAAAGGAAAAATCCTGGAAGGCGATGTCGATTATGGGTGTTATAACGAAGAAACATTGACAGAAGAAGATAAACAAAACGGAATGGCATTATTTTGCTGTGCCGAGCCGAAGTCCGACTTGGTTGTCGAATGTCATGAAATAAGCGCTATCAAGGATATTGAAATCAAGACACTGCCGGCTAGAGTCGAGAAATTGGAGCGAATTGCGTCCGATGTGATGATTGTTTCATTGAAACTGCCTGCTAACCAGCGTTTGCAGTTTCTTGCCGGGCAGTA
This sequence comes from Nitrosomonas sp., assembly GCA_020446045.1. Classification (GTDB taxonomy): domain Bacteria; phylum Pseudomonadota; class Gammaproteobacteria; order Burkholderiales; family Nitrosomonadaceae; genus Nitrosomonas. The sequence goes on along the minus strand of JAGRFM010000027.1, from coordinate 16,240 downwards.
TATCGATATTTTGCTAAAAGAGGGTAAACGGCGCAGTTTTTCATTGGCTAACGCGCCACACGATGATGAAGTGCTGCAATTGCATGTTCGTAATTATCCCGGTGGATTGTTTACGGAGTATGTGTTCACTCAGATGAAAATCAAGGAAATTATCCGCCTCGAGGGGCCATTAGGTTCTTTCTTTTTACGTGATACATCACCGGATATGCCAATCATTTTCCTGGCGAGTGGAACCGGTTTTGCGCCGATTAAAAGTATCCTTGAGCATGTATTTCACATGGAGGGCAGTGGTGATAACACAAACAACTTGCCTCCCATGACACTTTATTGGGGCGTGCGCACCAGGGCGGATTTATATCTTCTGGATTTGATCGACCAATGGCAACAACAACACAAGAATTTCTCTTTCGTACCGGTGTTATCTGATGCGTTGCCTGAGGACAACTGGAAGGGAAGAAAAGGCCTTATTCACGAGGTGGTTTTGGAAGATTACGCAACGCTGGAGAACCATCAGGTTTATGCCTGTGGTTCTCCGGTAATGGTTAAGGCTGCTTACCAGGATTTTACGACGCTGCGTAATTTGCCCAAAGATGGATTCTTTTCAGACGTTTTCACACCCTCGGTCAATAACACTCCCTAGCCATTTTTTAAGGTGAGTTCAACCGCTTTGTTATAGCTGTCCATAGCTAATTCATGCTTGCCGAGTTTTTCGTTCAATTGCGCCAATGCAAAATAAGCCTTCGTACTCGGTTCAACTGATATGCTGGCTTCGAGATAATTTTGTGCCTTACCCCACAGTTCACAGTGTGTGCATAATTTCCCCAGTGTCAGCAGTAGGCCGGCATTATTCGGTTGTGCTTTAAGCCAGACTTCAGCGCATTCGATTTGCCGGTTGACATGATAATTAAGGCATTCGGCATACAACGCAATCAGTTCCGGACTCCATTCATGCTGTACATTCTGTTCGATGATTGTATTTGCCGTTTTGCATTCTCCGAGTGACATATAAGCGCGTGCCGCTGCAGCAGCTAACTGGCTGTTACTTTGTTCATACTCACTTAAGCTGGCCCAGTATTTGTTCAGTGAACCCAGATCGGAAGCCTTGATTTTGAAGTTCTCCATATGGGCTTCATATTTGACTTTTTCAAAATAGTCTTTATTGAGTGGGTGACGGCGGATCAGTATGTCTGAAATCTCCAGTACAGCATCCCAGTTTTTGAGTTGCCGGTGCGCTTCCATTTCCAGTCGTAAAACTAACGTAGATTGCAGTCCACCCGATTGATATAATTTTTTTGAAGCGTCCAAAGCTTCCTGATAATGGCCTTCGCGTACAAGGAGATCAATTTTGGTAATCAGGCGCAGTGATCTTTCGTCGGAGGTGTCATCCTCAGCGTTTTCTAATACCGTATCGTACGTTGCTTTATCGCCGAGTTCATGTGCAGATCGTGCAGCTACAGCGGCATTGATCGACTTGACTAAAGGCTCATTAGCTACTTTGTAGCCTTTCGCAGCATCCTTTTTGGCCTCTTTATAGTCGCCCTCGAGAAAAGCTTTCATGCCACTAATCATCAGTGACTCAGACCGGATTCCGCTTAGATTCAATAATCCGCCTAGCATGCGAATCAGGACATAAAAAACGAAAAAGGCCGCTAGAGCGCCTCCAATAGCATAATCCAGCTGTAATTCCTTTTGCTCATATGGTGGAATCTCAACCATGATTGTTCCTGCACTATATTCTTCGACGGCGTATGTTACAGCAACAGCAGCAGCAAACAGCACCAGCACCCAAAGTATCAGTCTCATATCCTCTCCCCTTGTTAAATTTTGGGGCCAATAATCGATATTGCTTTATTGCATTCTGATTGGCTGATACGGTTGATTACGCGGTTCAACGGGATCATCCGGAAATAATGCAAAATTAGAACATACTGACTAAAGGCCCAGAGTTTCTCATTATCGTTTTCAACTTCACCAACAATCTATCATAATGCAATATTAGAATTACATAATTTTATAGTCTAATATTTATAGGTAAAACTTTACCAAATTGCTCATTTTGTCCGGATAATTACCGGTTGATTCCCGTTATGTCAGCTCCGGAATGTTTTGATTATTATAGTATTCCAATAAGCTTGCTATAATGCCGTTGTCTCCGGCTGTGCGGGTTTGAATCACCTTTCTCAAACCTGCCTCCCTTGCTTTACAGGCAATCCGTTCATGTGCTGTAAAGACAGGCGTTTCTTGCAACAATTGTTGGCCAAGCCGGCCAATCATGTCAAATAAATTGTGCAATCCTTCGCTACTCGTGATAATAACAGCATTTATTCTTCCCTGTGACCATTTTGAAAGTAATTCTGTAGAGTCTACATCAGGTTTGCCGCGATGGTAGCATTCAACATATTCAAGAATGGCGCCGCGTTTTTTTAATGTATCGCCTAGCAACGGTCTGCCACCGTTGCCCCGGAAGATTACAATCTTTTTTCCTGAAACATGCTGCAGCGCTTCAAGTTCAAGCAAGGCTTCACTATCGAATCGTTTGTCAGGCGCAATGACATCATTTCCAATGCCATAGTGTTTTAACGCATCAGCACTGCCTTTGCCAACTACAGCGATTTTCATGTGAGAAGGGAATGCACGTTCGGTACGGATGAGTGGTATAACCCGGTGCACTGCGTTTGGGCTTACAAAAATACATAGATCGTATTCGTCCAGCCGGGTGATACAATTCAGAAGTGGCGTTTTGTCTGTGACATCGGATATGACCAGTACCGGAAAAATGACCGGATTTCCACCCAGGTTTTGAATAGCTTCTTTTAAAAAACCGCTCTGGTGTTCAGGTCTTGTGATTAGAATACCGATGTTATGTAGCGGCCTGGGTGAATGGTCCATATGATTTCATCCGTTACCATCCGTTTGCAGGAACAATCTCGGCCAGGATTTTGTCTGCGCCTTGAGCAATCAAATGCTGCGCCATCGATTTGCCTATTTCTTCACCGTCTTCCGGTTTGCCGTTTAACGTGGTGCTGACCATTTGTTTGCCGTCAGGGCTGGCGACAAAACCACGCAGTTGCAACATGTCATCTTCAATCTCACCAAATGCGCCTAAAGGTATCTGGCAGCTGCCACCCAGTACGCGACTCATGGCGCGTTCTGCTTTAACGCAGTAAGCCGTTTTTTGATGATGAAGCGGCTGCAGTATTTCGACCAGGTCTGACCGGTCTTCCCGGCATTCTATTCCCAATGCACCCTGACCCACCGCCGGTAGACTTTGTTCCGGGCTTAACAACGCGGTAATGCGTTCCGAGAGTTCCAGGCGCTTCAGACCGGCGGCTGCCAGAATGATCGCGGCATACTGACCTTCGTCCAGCTTGCGTAGTCGTGTTTGTACATTGCCTCTCAAAGGCTGAACCTTCAAATGCGGAAATTGCGCTCTTAACTGGCTCTCCCTGCGCAAGCTGGATGTTCCGACTATACTGCCTTCGGGCAATGTTTCAAGGCTGTTATATTGATTGGAGACAAATGCATCACGCGGGTCTTCACGCTCGGTGATAACGGCCAGTTCAAATCCATCGGGTACAATCATGGGCATATCTTTCATCGAGTGCACCGCGATATCCGCCCGGCCTTCTTCCAGCGCCTGCTCTAACTCTTTGATAAAAAGACCTTTTCCACCTATCTTGGATAAAGATTTGTCGAGAATCTGATCTCCCTTGGTCGTCATGCCGAGTATGCTCACTTCGGTTTGCGGGTATAATTGCAGTAATTGTTGACGAATGAATTTCGCTTGCCACATGGCAAGAAGGCTTTCTCGTGAAGCGATAATGATCTTCTGAGGAATAGAATGATGTGAAATGGTCATTAAATTTAATAAGATAAGAAAATATCAGAATATTAATAAAAAAGCGGCCATTTTAGCATGACCGCCGTCAAGTTGGATAACGTTGAACTGGTGCTATAAACAAATAAACGAAAGGTGAAATTAAACTATGCATATAGTAGGTTTTGATAACCATATCGAAGAAGAGTCTCCTGATGATAAGGATCTGCCGCTCCGAGAGGATATTCGTTTTTTGGGACGCATGCTCGGAGATACACTGAGAGAACAGGATGGCGATGATGCTTTCGATTTGGTTGAAAAAATCAGACAAACAGCGATACGTTTTCACCGCGAGCAGGATCCGCAGGCGCGCCAAGAGCTCGATCAGATTCTGACTCAATTAAGCAATAAAGCTACCGTAGTTGTCGTCCGTGCATTCAGTTATTTTTCACAACTGTCCAATATAGCCGAAGATGTCCATCATAATCGCCGTCGACGTGCGCATTTGCGGGCAGGTTCGTCGCCACAGGCCGGCAGTGTGACGCTGGCGTTGGAACGGGTGTTAAAAAGCGGGATTGATGGGAACACATTGGCAAAGTTTTTTGCCAAAGCCCTGGTGTCTCCAGTGTTGACTGCGCATCCGACGGAAGTACAACGTAAAAGTATTTTGGATTGCCAATTGACCATTGAGCGTTTGTTGAGAGAACGGTCTTACACGCAACTCACGCCAAACGAAATGCGGCAAAATGAAGAACAGCTCAGAGCCATGATACAGATTGTTTGGCAGACGCGCATGTTACGCTCGGTGCGTTTGTCCGTTCATGATGAGATCGATAACGGTCTGACCTATTACACATATACTTTCCTGTCACAGGTGCCCTATATTTACGCCAAGATGGAAAATCTGCTGGAACGGCATATGGGTGAAAAAGCACCCAGTGTGAGTTCCTTTTTGCGTATGGGCAGCTGGATTGGTGGCGATCGTGACGGTAACCCGTTTGTTACACATCAGGTTTTGTTGTATGCGATTGAACAGCAATCCGCCTTGGCGCTGGAATATTATATTGCTGAAGTCGAACGTATCGGCAGTACTATGAGTCTGGCCGAACGCCTGGTCAATATTACCGACGAACTCGAAGAACTTGCTGCTGCATCTCCCGATATGCCGGCTTGCCGTATTGATGAACCTTATCGTCGTGCGTTTATTGGCATGGGTGCGCGTCTTGCCGCGACCAGTCAGCGTTTTGGGCATACGCCAAAGCAGAAGGAAGTATTGGATTCGATCGAGCCTTACGATGACAGTGCGGAATTTGTTCATGACCTTGATGTCGTTATCAAGTCACTCAAGCAACATAAATCAAACTGGATTGCTCGCGGTGCGCTGCGAAATTTGCGCCGTGCTGCGGATGTTTTCGGTTTTCATTTGGCATCTTTGGATATGCGTCAACACAGTAAAGTGCACGAAGGAGTTGTTGCCGAACTGTTTGAACTTGGCACGCATCGCACTAACTATCTGGAGATGCCGGAAAATGATCGCATTGAGTGGCTGCTCAAGGAAATCAGCAGTCCGCGGCCGCTGCTTTCTCCCTATCTCGAATATTCCGAGTCCACCCAGGGCGAATTACGTATCCTGCAAAAGGCTGCCCATATTCATCGTCGTTTTGGTCCGGCGGCAATCACAAACTACATTATTTCCATGACCACACATATCATTAATGTGCTGGAAGTGGCTTTACTGCTTAAGGAAGTCGGTTTGTTGCAGGCCGGGGAAAATCCGCAACTTGGTTTAAACATTATTCCATTGTTTGAAACCATCTCTGATTTGCGCAGTTGCGGCAAGATCATGGATCAGTTATTTTCATTACCGTATTACAAAAAACTGTTGGCTTCGCGCAATAATGTCCAGGAGGTTATGCTCGGTTATTCGGACAGTAACAAGGATGGTGGTTTCGTAACATCGAATTGGGAAATCTATAAAGCGGAAATTGAATTGACCAAGGTATTTGCCAAACATAATATTGAATTGCGGCTTTTTCATGGGCGTGGCGGTACCGTCGGGCGTGGCGGCGGGCCGAGTTATCAGGCCATCATGGCTCAGCCGCCCGGAAGCGTTAACGGCCAAATCCGTGTAACAGAGCAAGGTGAAGTCATCAGCAGTAAATATGCAGAACCCGAAATCGCTAGACGTAATCTTGAGACACTCGTTGCCGCGACAATCGAGTCAACACTGCTCAGCAATGATCCAATCGGAGAAGATTCGTCCCGTTATTATCAGGCGATGGAAACACTTGCGCAGCATTCGTTTGCTGAGTATCGTAACCTGGTATTTGAAACGCCGGGATTCAAACAATTTTTTCTTGAATCGACGCCGATTCGTGAAATTTCAGGATTGCATATCGGCAGTCGGCCTGCTTCACGTAAGCCATCCGATGCGATTGAGGATTTGCGTGCCATTCCATGGGTTTTCAGTTGGGGGCTTAATCGCGTCATGTTGCCCGGATGGTATGGTTTTGGACATGCAATTGAAACTTTTGTGGAGGATGATGCTGCGGACGGACTTGAGCTGTTGCAAGAAATGTATCGAACCTGGCCGTTTATGCAGACACTGCTTTCAAATATGGATATGGTGCTGGCTAAAACCGATATGGGGATTGCCTCGCGGTATGCTGAACTGGTAACCGACGAAGCGCTACGCAATACAATTTTCAGCCGTATTGAAGCGGAATGGAAACGTTGCCAGAAATGGTTGTTCGCTATTACCGGCAATGCAGAATTATTGCAGGATAATCCGACTCTGGCGCGCAGTATTCATAATCGCATTCCCTATATCGATCCATTGAATCATTTGCAAGTTGAGCTTTTGCGGCGTTACCGTTCCGGCGAAGACAGCGAAGAAGTCAAACGCTCCATACATTTGACGATCAATGGCGTGACTTCGGGATTGAGAAACAGTGGTTAATTTTCTGGGATTTTTATGAGCGTGTTTCTTATGCGTATCAAGTATCTGATATTTTTTGTAGTGATCAGCGTATTTTCACATACGCTATCGGCCTCACCGACGATTGAGTTTTGGAAGACATCGTCGGGAGCACGGGTCTTTTTTGTAGAAAATCACACATTACCGATGCTGGATGTCAGCGTGGAATTTGCTGCAGGAAGTAGTCAGGATACCCCCCAAAAATCCGGTGTGGCCAATTTGACCCGGCATTTGTTGAAACTTGGCTCGAAGGATTTAACTGAGGATGAAATAGCAAACGCCCTTGCCGACATTGGCGCACAAATGGGAGGGCATTTTGATGCTGACCGTGCCGGCTTGACATTGCGCACTTTGAGTAGTGAACGTGAACGCCGGCAGGCTATCAAAATTTTTTCCCAAATTCTGCAAACTCCGGCGTTTTCTGACGATATTCTTGCGCGCGAGAAAACCAGAATAATAACCAGTATTAAAGAATCCAGTACAAAGCCCGGTTATATCGCTGATCGTGCGCTGATGAAAGGGCTTTATGGCGAACATCCCTATGCCATGAATGATTCGGGAGAAATTGAAACGATCGAAACCATTCGGCGCAATGATCTGCAACGGTTTTATCAAAAGCATTATAGTGCCCAAAATGCGGTTATTGCCTTGATCGGTGATATCAGCAGGCAAGAGGCGGAAGCTATTGCCGAAAAGCTGGTGCGGTCTCTTCCGGAAGGCTTTGACAAAAGCAAATCTTCACTTACACCGCCTGTGGCAAATCCACAAGGCCGCCTTGAAAAAATCACGCATCCGGCGACACAAAGCCATATCCAGTTAGCGTATCCTGGTCTGAAGCGGATTGACCCGGATTATTTCCCGTTATTGGTTGGTAATTATATTTTAGGCGGTGGCGGGTTTGTGTCGCGTTTGATGGAGGAAATTCGTCAGCAAAGAGGTTTGGCTTATAGTGTGCATAGTTATTTTGCGCCGCTGAAAGAAAAAGGGCCATTCAAGATCGGTTTGCAAACCCGTAAAGATCAATCTGAACAAGCGCTTGTTTTGACGCAGGACGTATTAAAAGAGTTTATTGCAAACGGTCCGACCGAAGATGAGTTGCTGGCGGCCAAGCAGAATATTATTGGCGGTTTTCCGTTGCGGCTGGACAGTAACAAAAAAATCCTGGGTTATCTTGCCATGATGGGCTTTTATAACCTGCCATTAACGTATCTGGATGATTATTTGAAAGCGGTGGATGGTGTCACAGTTGCCCAGATCAAAGATGCATTTCAACGGCGTATTGATCCTGAAAATATGATTGTAGTCATTGTCGGTGCTGCCGAGGCAGAAGGTGAGTGAAAAGTAACGGTAATTTTCGGTTTACATGCGTTCAAATTTAGGCAGGATTCGCATTATCGGCGGTCAATGGCGTAGCCGCATTATTTCGTTTCCGGTGTATACCGATTTAAGACCGACACCTGACAGAGTGCGTGAGACACTGTTTAATTGGCTTGGTCAGGATTTAACCGGGTTGAGTTGCCTTGATCTGTTTGCTGGCAGTGGCGCGCTTGGCTTTGAGGCGGCCTCGCGTGGTGCTAAGCATGTGGTCATGGTAGAATCCAGCGGCAGTGCCTTGCACGCCTTGTCTGACAATAAAATCAAATTGAATGCGGAGCAGGTTGAGTTGGTCAGAATGGATGCTTCCATTTATTTGGTAACCGATAAACAGAAATTTGATATTGTGTTTCTCGACCCACCCTACCGGATGAAGCTATTGCCGGAAATTTTGCCACTGTTGCCGCCGCATATGAGTGAGGATGGGTTGGTTTATCTTGAAACTGGACGATCAGATGATCTAGATCAAATCCTGCAGCATTGGAAAATCTGGCGCAAGAGCAAAGCGGGAAAAGTAAATTGTTATCTTTTGGAAATGAAGCAAGAACCGGATGATTGTGGATAAAGCTGTTTACCCCGGAACATTCGATCCTATTACGCGCGGTCATGAAGATTTGGTGAGGCGGGCAGCGCATATTTTTGATCAGGTTACCGTGGCTATCGCTGTTAGCAGTGCAAAAACTCCTTTTTTTACATTGGATGAACGGGTTGATATGGCAAGGCAAGTCTTGTCCGACTGTCCCAATGTTAACGTTACCGCTTTTTCAGGCCTGTTGATGGATTTCTTGCAGCAGCAGGATGCGCGGATTATTTTACGTGGATTACGCGCTGCATCCGATTTTGAATATGAATTTCAAATGGCCGGGATGAATCGTAGTATGTATCCGGATGTTGAAACGTTGTTTATGACACCGAGTGAAAAATTTATGTTTGTTTCCGCGACCATGGTGCGTGAAATTGCTTTACTAGGCGGTAAGGCTGATAAATTTGTGCATCCTTTAGTGGCGCAACAGTTGCGTTTTAAAATAGCAAAAGAGCAAGGGGAGTGTTGAGGTAAAAATGGCTTTAATCATAACGGATGAATGTATCAACTGTGATGTGTGCGAGCCTGAGTGTCCTAATGGTGCGATTTCTCAGGGCGAGGAGATTTATGTCATCGATTCGGGAAAATGCACGGAATGTGTCGGCCACTATGATGTTCCGCAATGTGTCGAAGTGTGCCCCGTTGATTGTATAGTTCCCAACCCGGATTGTGTGGAAAGCAAGACGGAGCTTCGTGCCAAGTATGAGGCGCTGATAAGTCAAAAATAGCGATTGGACATCTCTAAAAATCCATATTTGCGAGCACCCGTTACACGGATTGCCTGCTTACCCCGTTTCGTCACAACACTTTGTTACTCACAAAAAATGTTTCCTTACATATCAACATATGCTGCGTCAACATTTTTTGTTCGTGCCTCGTTTTGTTTAAAACTTTGAATTTTTAGAGATGCCCAATTGGAAAGACTGACAGAAGTTTGTTGTTGGCGGATTCGTGGCATCAATGTTTTTTTGAAGTCAATGGATGCACCCTTTGGTTTCTTTGACATACATCACTCAGTTTTATGCCTGTGGTTGTTACCGTGCTGTATAACATGTTGGGGTAGGAATTTGAATTCACCTTGATCAGTGATCTGAATTCGCCTGATCTGTTGATCTTGATTACTTACTGATTGTGCATCTGTTAATTAAATACCAAATACATTGCGATGCACTTGAACTAGAACAAACTCAATTATACCTTTATTATCAAAATAACAACTAATCTTAGGTCTTCTCCCACATCGCCGTCCAACCACATCATTTATGTAGAAGCTAATAGTCAAATTCACTCCAAAACTATTTACATATGATCGCCCCCCATTTCTACTCCGGTCAAATTCAGGACGATATTCCAATCCAAAATTTTTACCATTAACACGAAATCCAGAACATAAGGAACCTTGTGTAAATTCATTTTTTTCATTGAACAAAAAAAATGTATCCGAAGATGGTACGCGTTCCCCATTTTTTATGAAACCCTCGGGGCCATTGAAACCAACATCAGGATGAAATAACCATGATGCATCTCTTCCATCACTATTACCAATTTGTTTCCAAAAAATCACATGATTTTCTTTAAAAACAAATTGTGATCCCCCTGTGAAAGTTGGCCACTCATCATGCCCCATTGGTGCTCTAGCTCTTATAGTTTGAAGAGAATAATCCTTACCTTGTGTAAGCTTATCAATCAAGGTCAGATCTACTGAAGCAGAACTTAATATCTGACTACTTTCAAATCCTTCTAGCTCCATGAGTTCGTTTAACTTTTCTTCTACTTTTTCTACACGCTTTTGCAATTGTTCAATATCTTTACCAATTAAGTAGTTACTCATACATATACTTCAATCGTAGATTCTGACAGCACCGTTAAATAAAATGAACTAAAAAAACAATCAAAAGGGGGCGCCACCTATTAGCCTGCACTCTGTCAATAGTGCGAAAAAATCTCTACTGCCAGATAGCATAAATACAACTCTAAACTGCCGTCTTAACGCTATCACACCCATTCTATCATTTTCTTTGGTGTCAAAAGCAAACCGCTTTGCACCAGTCTCCCATCTGAATCAAGGTGTAAACCTCCTAATATCAAAGATCAAAGAGATCGGATTCGATTGGTTTCTTTAGCCCTGCCATCAACTGTGCCTACGATGCAGTAGGATGATTTACACACATCAGTTACTTTCCTTTGGGCTATTTGGATCTCTTTAGGGCATTGTACGAGTAATGTTTTCCAGATTCCAGCAAGTAGCCGGATGGAATTTGTGGAATCCGGGATAAACGGAGTAACCGGATATCGGATTGCCATGATCTGATCAGTTGCCTGTCTTTCGGTATCTTGGGCCTTTTAGACTTTTGTGCATGTAATGTTCTCCAAATTCCAGCGTGCGCGAACCGTAAAACTTCCGGTTGATGCTTTTTGGGCTTCTTTGTTAAAACCGGCAGCTTCCAAGCGTAAAGCGCCGGCCAGTGCAATCATGGCGCCGTTGTCGGTGCAAAATTCCAGTTCCGGATAATATACGGTAATGCCTGAAGTATTGGCTTTTTCGGTAAGTTGATGCCGCAGTTGCCGGTTTGCACCTACGCCGCCTGCTACAACCAGTTGATTGAGGCCAGATTCATTTACTGCGGCCAGTGCTTTCTCGATTAATACGGTAGTTACGGAATCCTGGAAGGCGCGGGCGATATCGGCATATGTTTGCTGGTCTTTCGGCTGTTGATGAATCAAAGTCAATACAGCAGTTTTCAGGCCGCTGAAGCTGAAATTAAAGTCACCACTATGCCGCATGGGGAAGGGCAGCTTGAAACGCCCCGGGCGTCCCTGTTCGGCAAGTTTCGATAATGCTGCGCCGCCCGGATATCCAAGTCCCAGCAATTTTGCCGTTTTGTCAAAAGCTTCTCCGGCGGCATCGTCAACGGTTTCTCCCAGCAACTGGTATTGTCCGACGCGATCTACCCGCATTAACTGGGTATGACCGCCGGAGACGAGTAATGCGATGAATGGAAATTGTGGCGCTGGTGTGGATAGCAGCGGCGACAGTAAGTGGCCTTCCAGATGATGAACACCAATAGCTGGAATGTTTAGTGCGAATCCCAGTGCGGCGCCAACACTGGCCCCGACCAATAAAGCACCCGCCAGCCCCGGTCCTTGTGTATAGGCAATCGCGTCAATATCGGTTAACGTATAATCCGTTTTCGTCAAGGCTTGACTGATTAATGGCACAATGCGGCGGATATGATCCCGTGATGCAAGCTCCGGTACAACGCCGCCATATTCGCGATGCATTTCAATCTGAGAAAACAGGGTATGCCCCAACAGGCCCCGTTTGGTATCAAACAACGCTATTCCCGTTTCATCGCACGAAGTCTCGATACCTAAAATAATCATAATGCGGTCACTTTGTTTTTTGTAATTGAATAGTGTGGTATTATAAAAGGCTTTTTGATGCGTTAATATATTTAACTTTTTATCATTCTTTTCTATTATAAACAGGAGATTTTGGATATCTATGACCACTATAAAAGTCAAGGAAAATGAGCCTTTTGAGGTTGCAATGCGTCGTTTCAAGCGTTCAATTGAAAAAACCGGTTTGTTAACCGAATTGCGCGCCCGCGAATTCTATGAAAAACCGACTGCAGAACGCAAACGTAAGTTGGCTGCAGCAGTGAAACGCAATTATAAAAGATTACGCAGCCAATTGTTGCCGCCAAAACTTTATTGAAGGTGGCATGCTTTGAAATTGAATCAAATGTTTTCATTGATTCAAATCAGAAGGAACGCTTAATTTGACAGTGAGTCATAGCTCGATAACCACCTGAAACAGATCAGCGCGTATGTTTACACTATAATCAATTTTCATATGAGTTTAAAAGAAAATATTAACGATGACATGAAGGCGGCCATGCGCGCTGGAGATCATAAGCGGCGCGACACGATTCGTCTTTTGCAGGCGGCTATCAAGCAAAAAGAAGTCGACGAAAGGATAAACCTTGATGATTCCGCTGTTATCGCTATCATTGAAAAGATGCTGAAGCAGCGCAAGGACTCAATTGAACACTACGAAGCCGCACAACGTCTTGACCTGGCGGCTGTGGAAAAAGATGAAATTAATGTCCTTAATGCCTATATGCCCAAAGCGTTATCGGATGATGAAATTGAAGTTTTTATAACGGAAACTATTTCTGAAGTAGGTGCAAAAGGTATGCAGGATATGGGTAGGGTGATGGCTGTTTTAAAACCCAGACTTGCCGGGCGGGCCGATATGGCGAAAGTGTCTGCCATTGTAAAAACAAAGATTTCCGGATAAACAAAAACAGGTATTTCTGTTTTTATGCCGGTGCGGTATCGTGTTGTTTAAAGCCGTATCATAGTCTTCATCAAGCTGGGCTAGTACTCCTTCAATTTAATATTCACTCGCAAATATTAAATTGAAGGAGTGCAAGGCATTATTGGGTTCTTCTCAAATAATGATAATTCCACCATCTTTTATTCACGATCTGTTGAACCGCATTAATATTGTGGACGCGATTGATCGTCATGTTTCGCTTAAAAAGGCAGGGGCGAATTATATTGCGTGTTGCCCGTTTCACAGTGAAAAAACACCTTCTTTTACAGTGAGTCCGACCAAGCAGTTCTATCACTGTTTCGGTTGCGGTGCGCACGGTAACGCCATTAATTTCCTGATGGAGTATAGCGGATACAGTTTTGTTGAGGCGGTAGAATATCTTGCTGCATTTGTCGGTATGCCGATGCCCGAGTTGAAAGCCGTACCACAACAAGCGGTACGGAAAACCTCCGGCGAGAAAACCGATGGTGAACCGATCATCACGGTTCAGGAATTATATGAAGCCATGCGTAGCGTGACACAATTTTACCGGGAACAACTTAAACAATCCCCAAAAGCGATTGAATACCTGAAAAAGCGTGGACTTACTGGTCAAACGGCAGCCCGCTTCGCGATTGGATATGCGCCTGAAGACTGGCAAAATTTGTCGGAAACATTTCCGGATTATCATTCGGAAAAAACGAAGCATATTCTGCTTCGTACCGGATTAATGGTGACTAACGATAATGACAAGCACTATGACCGGTTCAGGGATCGCATCATGTTTCCGATCGTGAATCAGAAAGGCCAGATTGTGGCATTTGGTGGTCGTATCCTGGAGCAGGGTGAGCCTAAATATCTTAATTCACCTGAAACAGAAATTTTTGTTAAAGGGCAGGAAATCTATAATTTATTCGCGGCGCGAAAAGCTATTCGAGACGCGGCATGTGTTCTGGTCGTGGAAGGCTATATGGATGTTGTTGCCTTGTCGCAGCATGGCATAGATTACGCTGTAGCAACCCTGGGTACTGCAACCACTGATGTTCATATTCAAAAACTGCTGCGCTATTCGGATAAAGTGATTTTTTGTTTCGACGGCGATAACGCGGGTAAAAAGGCGGCACGACGTGCTTTGGAAAATAGTCTGGCACAACTTTCCGATGGTAAATCAATTCATTTTTTGTTTTTGCCTGAAGGTGAAGATCCGGATAGTTTTGTTCGTTGCCATGGAAAAGCGGTTTTTGAACAACAGATTATGCAGGCTTTGCCGTTGTCGGAATTTCTGTTGTCTACGTTATCGCAAAGTCTGAATCTTCAAAATAATGAAGACCGCGCCAAGTTTATACATGAAATGAAGCCGCTTATGCAGCGTATCACTGCGCCTGCGCTAACGCTGATACTGTTAAAGCGTATTGGCCAGATGTGTGATTTGGATCAGCATGATTTGACTGCATTGCTGGAAATCAGTCAAACCAAAGCATCCCGTGTAAGCAAAAGTACGCCGCGGAAACAGCCTATGTCTCTCTATCGCTGGTTGCTTTTGGTTTTGCTGCATAGGCCAAAGTTTTTTTCCAGTTTGGAAAAAGAATTAATCTTGAAATGCGAAGGTAGTGATGAAGAACTTGCTGCACTGAAATTTTTAGTTGAATTTCTGGATAATCGCCCTGATATCGTAAACGACGGCGGGAATTTTTCTATACTGAATCATCTGCAAGACATGCCTTTTAGAACGTTTCTGGAAAAAATTGAGAGTGAAACCCTTGCGTGGAATGATGATTATGATCTGGAAGCACAATTTTTCGGAACAATGAAGAAACTTCAAAATATACATCGAAATAAACGCATGACAGAATTGCAAAACAAACCGCTAAGTTTATTAACAGATGAAGAAAAAAGTGAACTACAACGCCTGGCGATGCACTAACAAGATTCGCGTTTTGACCTGGATTCATGCTGGTAACAATAACCAGTATAAAAATGAAGCCATCAACTAAAATGCCAGTTTTATGAAAATTTTGTTATAATCCGCCACTTTCGGCTTTTATACTTATTACTCCATCTTATTTTGGAATCTTAAAATTATATGTCAAAGACAAAGTCAGTCAAATCAAACGACACAGCAGTAAAAAAGACGGCTTCAGATTCGGAAGAAAAGAAAAAAGCAAAGTCAGCAGTCAAATCTTCTCGTAAGGTAAAAAATGCCTCTGAGTTAGTCAATTCGGTAAATGCAGCGCAAAGCGAGAAGCAGAAAGTCAAAAAAGAAAAGCCTCGCGCGGGTAAAAAATCAAAAGCTAAGGGTGTCAACGAACAGATCGCCAGCCTGGAGTCTGCTGCAGTATCAATGGCAGAAAATAGCACGTCAGCGCAAGATATTGAAGCCAGACGTATGCGTCTGAAAAGACTCATTGTATTGGGCAAAGAACGAGGTTACCTGACCTATGCGGAAATAAACGATCATCTTCCTGATGATATGCTGGATGCAGAACAGATAGAAGGCATCATCAGTATGATCAATGACATGGGTATTTCTGTTCATGATGAAGCGCCGGATGCAGAGACATTGTTAATGTCAGATTCGGCTACAACAGTGACTGATGAAGATGTCGCTGAAGAAGCTGAGGCAGCGTTGTCTTCTGTCGATTCCGAATTTGGGCGGACTACTGACCCGGTCCGTATGTATATGCGTGAAATGGGTTCGGTCGGCTTGTTGACGCGTGAAAGCGAAATCGAGATTGCTAAGCGTATAGAAGGCGGGTTACGCCACATGATCCAAGCTATTTCCGCTTGTCCCCCCATCATTACTGAAATTCTAAAACTAGCTGAAGATGTAGAAAATGACAACCTGCGAATCGATGAATTAGTCGATGGCCTGGTTGATTCAGATGATCAGGACATTATGAATGCTGATATGGCAGGCGACTCTATGGATGCCGATATTGATTCGAATGAGCTGGATGATGAAGATAGTGAAGATGATTCAGAAGATAACGGCTCGATGGTCAGTGCTGATTTACTGAAACTCAAAACAGATGCAATGGCTCATTTTTCTGCAATTCGTAAAATTTTTGCCGAAATGCAGACTGTTTTGGAGAAAGGCAGTCCAGGAAGCAGTAAATACCAGGAGTTACAGAACAAAATATCCAACGAGTTAATGTGTATACGTTTTTC
>JAGRFM010000026.1 GCA_020446045.1 Nitrosomonas sp. | reverse complement strand
GCCAACACCCCTCAGAAGTATGTTTAATTTTGCCTGGCCCTGGATGTTTTTATTGCTGTTTTTACCGTGGCTGGTTCGGCGATTGTTGCCGCCTGCGACAACCATCAGCCAAGGGGTACTGTTTGCGCCTTTTATTTCGACTGAGCAGGAAAAGCCGGCAACGAAACGCTTCAGTCGTCTGCCGTTACGTTCGGTTCGCACCTGGGGTTTGTTGTTTTGCTGGCTGTTGCTGGTGGCTGCGGCAGCTCGTCCGCAATGGTTGGGCAAGGAAACCGAATTGCCGGAAACCGGCCGGAATCTGATTCTTGCCGTGGATGTGTCGGGCAGTATGGAAATTGCCGACATGGGTGATGGCCGAACCAACCGGATGGAAGTCGTCAAACAGGTGGCCGGTGATTTTATCCGCCGCCGTGAAGGTGATCGTATCGGACTGATTTTATTCGGCAGCGAGGCTTATCAACAGACACCGCTGACATTTGACCATGCAACCGTGGCAAGCCTGTTGCAGGATACGGTGATCGGCATTGCCGGACGTGAAACCGCCATCGGCGACGCCATCGGTATGGCGATCAAGCATTTGAAGCACTTGCAATATGCTGAAGAAGATGCCGTGTTGGTATTGCTCACCGATGGCGCCAATAACGCCGGACATGTGCAACCCAGAAAAGCCGCCGAACTGGCTGCGCAACAGAAATTGCGGATTTATACCATTGGCGTGGGCGGTGACCCGAGGCAGGTTCAGGGTTTTTTCGGCATGCGTATGATCAATCCGGCGTCTGATCTGGATGAGGAAACGCTGCAAGCCATCGCAGACCTGACCGGCGGGCAGTATTTCCGTGCCATGGACAAGGATACCTTGCAGGCTATTTATGGCCAACTGGACGAGCTGGAACCCACGTTGAAAGGTAACCGAGTTGTTCGTCCGACGGATGAATTGTTTATCTGGCCGCTGGGATTTGGTTTAATCATGAGTTTTCTGCTCGCGTTGCGTTGGTGGAAAATGGGGTAAATTACGAAATATCAACGAAATATCGACGAAATAGTGATGGAAGCATTTCATTTTTTACGTCCGCTCTGGTTTTTGGCGCTGATTCCTGCGCTGTGGCTGCTAATTGTGTTGTGGCGCAGACAACGCTCGGGGTCTGCCTGGCATGCCGTGTTTGATCAACAGTTATTGTCCCGTTTATGGCTTGAATCGCCGGGTAAATCGTCACGGTTACCGTTGCTTTTGCTCGCAACGGGTTGGCTGCTGGCAATCGTCATACTCGCCGGTCCCGTTTGGGAACGTCAGCCAGAACCGGTCTGGCATGCACAGTTGTCGCGCGTTCTGATACTCGATTTGTCGCAGTCGATGGATGCGCGTGACCTGACGCCATCGCGTCTTGAACGGGCGCGATTTAAAATCATGGATATTCTCGACCGTTCCCGGGAAGGCAGAACCGGCTTGGTCGTATTTGCCGGTGAACCGCATATCGTGACGCCACTCACCGAGGACAACGATACCATCAAAAATCTGATGACGGCGTTGAGCACCGATATTATGCCCGCACAAGGCAATTTTGCCGCGCCCGCGTTGCAGATGGCCGGTGAATTACTGAGTCTGAAAGGAATATTGCGGGGTGAATTGCTGCTCATTACCGATGGCATAGATGATCCGGCTGCAACGCTGGAACAGGCCAGGCAATTGCGCGAGCAGGGTCATGCGCTTTCCGTGCTGGGTGTCGGCACAGAATTGGGTGGTGCGATTATGAATAACGGCGTTGCCGAGGTGATACGTTTTGATGCCGAGCCGCTGCAGGAACTCGCGCGTGCGGGAGGCGGTGCGTTCAGCACATTGACGGCAGACGATGCGGATTTGAACCGTTTGATACCGGAAATCACCGCATCGGGCGATTTTGATCCCATGGAAAGCAGTGCTGGCGGGGTTGAGCGTTGGGTGGAACATGGCGTGTGGTTGATACCGATCATTGCAGTGCTGGCCGCATTCGCATTCCGCCGTGGCTGGTTGCTGGGTTTCGCCGTTTTGTTTATCACGCCGCCACCGGCGTATGCGTTTGGCTGGAAGGATTTATGGTTGCGTGCCGACCAGCAAGCGCAAAGACAATTGCAACAGGGCGATGCGCAGACTGCCGCACAGCAGTTTCGCGATGCAGACTGGCGCGGTATGGCGTTATATGAAGCCGGGGATTATGAAGCCGCCGCACAGGCGTTTGCCGAATCCAATGATATTGAATCCCGTTATAACCGAGGCAATGCGCTTGCTCGCGTGGGTGAGTTGCAACAGGCTATCGATACGTATCGAGATGTCTTGCAACAAAATCCCGGGCATGAGGATGCCAAAGCCAATCTTGAATTGCTGGAAAAATTGTTTCAGGATCAACAGCAGCAGCGACAACAACAGCAGGGCGATGATTCATCGCAATCTGACGATGACGGTGAGCAAAGTCAGGAAAATCAGGACAATGACAATGGCAATGATGCGGAAGAAAATGCCGAACAGCAACCTGACCTAAAGGAACCCGAGGATGGCAAAGATTCCGATCAGGATGAAAACCAAAATGATGAACAGCAAAACGAAACGGTTCAATCAGAACAGGACGATCATCAGCAAGATGGGCAGGAAGAACAGGATCAGGAATCAGGAATTCAACAACCGGAAAGCCAGCAACCGCTAATGCCGGAAGATAGTGTGATGGAAGATGATCAACTGCCCAGCGAAGAAGACATTGCGCTGGAACAATGGTTGCGGCAGATTCCCGAAGACCCGTCCGGATTGCTGCGGCGGAAATTTATGCTGGAACACATGCAACGAAAACAACGATGAAGCGAAACCAATTTCTTGTCACGATAAGTTTGTTATTCAGTTTATGTCTGGTTACCACGCAGGCCTGGGCGGCGTTGACCGCGCATCTGGATCGTTATCGTGTGACCGAAGGCGAAACGGTGCGATTGACGATTGAAGCGACCGGGCAGGTGTCTACCATGCCCGATACCCGTGCATTGAATCAGGATTTTGAAGTAACCGGCGCCATGAGCGGTAGCCGCGTGAATATCATCAACGGCAAAATGGATTCACGCACGACTTGGACTATTTCACTGATTCCGCTGCGCAGTGGCGAGTTAACCATACCCTCACTCACGATCAATGGAGAACACACCCCCGAGTTGACATTGCATGTCGCTGAAGCTGCATCCGGTACAGATCCCGATGCGGCAACGCCGGTATTTCTCGAAACCGAAGTCGATAAAACCGATCCGTATGTACAGGGAATGGTGCGCTATACGCAGCGGGTATTTTTTGCCGTCAATCTTGCGCAAGGGAGTTTGAGCGAACCCGAGCATGAAAATGCTTTGGTGCAAAAACTGGGTGAAGACCGCGAATATGTAGCAGAACGCAACGGCAGGTCGTACAACGTTATCGAACGGGTTTTTGTGATTTTCCCGCAAACCAGTGGCCGTATGGTGATTCCTGCACCGGTTCTCAACGCGCAGATTCCGCAGGCTAACAACCGGCACGATCCGTTCTTTGACCGCTTTTTCACCAATACCCGTCCGGTTCGCTTGCGTGGGGAGGCGATTACGCTGGATGTGCAGCCGCGTCCCGATCAAAGTAAATCGGCCTATTGGTTGCCGGCGGAATCGGTTGAGCTGCACGAAACATGGCAACCGGATAATGACACCATTGCAGTCGGTGATCCGATTACCCGCAATATCACTATCAGGGCGCTTGGCGTAACGGGCGAGCAATTACCCGAACCCAGGCTTTCCGATCCGGATGGATTTAAACTGTATCCCGACCGTGCGCAATCAAATACGCAACACCAATCGCATAACGTTCAGGGTGAAAAAACGTTGCGCCTGGCTTATATGCCGATGCAACCGGGAAAACATACTTTACCGGCATTTACCTTGAACTGGTGGGACACGGTTACAAACCGTGCACAAGAGGCAACATTGCCCGAGCGCACGATTGAAATCCTGCCGGGTACAGGACAGCAAAACAACACCGCCGTGTCTGCTCCCACTGTTCCCGGTTCCAGCGAGTCAGGGATGCAAATACCGGAAATACAACAAAACGCACCGGGAGCATCATTCCTGCAAACGGAACGTTCTGCAAGCAACACTGCTACAGCGTCAGCCGGTTCAAACGGGTGGTTCTGGGCGACACTGGTGTTTGCGACCTTATGGCTGATGACACTGGCTGTTTTGTGGCGAAACAGGCGCCAGGCAACTTCGTTTGTTAAAGAAAATAAAGCAATAACCCGCGAAGATCCGAAAAATAGCCGTGAAGCACGTAAACGTTTCCATGCAGCGTGCAAGGAAAACAACCCACGGCAGGTGCGTTTTTATCTGCTCAAATGGGCTGCTGTAGACTGGCCGGATTCACCACCCAGGGGGCTTGATGAATTGGCATTACGATTTGACGACATTTCTGTTCGAGAAGCCTTGAAAAAGCTGGATCGTGTTTTGTATCAGCAGCACGATGAAGAAGACTGGGATGGCGATGAACTTAAGCAACTGATTTCTCAGTTGCCTAAATTCGATAAAAATACAAAAAATACTACCGGCAAAAACACATTGCCCGGTTTGTATTCTTGATGATGTTATTTCAGTAAGTAAGACAATTAAAACAAGTGTTTAAAATTTCTGAAATTTTTTATTGTTGGCCTCCGACTATCTGATTCTCTTCTGCAATTAGTTTATCTGGTGTTGCCTGGCCTCCAGCTTGTCCAAATACTTGGTAAATACAACATTTGTTGTCAGTGCTACGTTTCCTGACAGTATAGGTTTTACCATTTACAGTTACCGTGTCACCTTCGCTGCAAATCATGGTTTGAGTTCCATTATTTTCAATTCTGAATGCTTGACAAACATTATTGACATTTTTTACGGTATACGAAGTCATTTTTCCTCCTGTTTAAAAATTTAATGTAACTCTTCCAAAAAAAGTCCTTTCTGGAATAAATCGCGGGCTTATCGCTTCAGATCGTTGGAAATTAATATTCCTGTAGAAAAACTGTTGATCTAATAGATTTCTAACTTCCAGGCTCAATATGCCCATGCGTTTTGGTAATCTAAGTCCTAAAAAAGCATCTAGCAAGAAAAAAGTATCTATCCCTGAATTTTTGGTATTGCTACTTCCTGCACTATTGTTTTTTGTATCGCCCAAGCGGGTCAAATTTTGTTTAACGAAAGTACCGGTTATGCCTGAGAAAAATCCTGAAGGATGAAAATATTCCACACTTACTGGAGATATTAAAGTGTGAATCCGGACAGGGTCAGTATTGAACTTTAAAGCAATATCACCAGGGTTCCGGTTGAATTGTTCAAACTGGAATTCCCCTTTTAAAGCCCAATGTTTATGGGGTAACCAGTAGAGATAGCTCCGGTATAAGTTTTCACGTTGTTTTTGTAGATGTTCTTGGTTATCTGGGAAAAATGGTACATATAAAATCCGCTTGGAAGCTTCTAAACCGCTAAAAAGTGTGCTTGTTAAATTGTAATCAAGCCCAAGTGCCATGCGTTTGGCTCTAGTTTCATTAAAATCATCAAAAAATTGATTAAATCCGGCTATTTGTGTAGGTTCTAATGTTTGTTGGGCAATCAAATGGGATTTGGTAGTTTCAAACCATGCGCCGCGTAAACGTAAATTATCTAAAATATTCCACTGTATTCCAAATTTAGGATTAATTTTGTCATGTGTTTTCCCAGACACTGTACTGTTAAATCGGTCGTAACTCAGGCCAAGTGTTAGGCTAATATCTTTTAGATAATTGATATTTGTATAGAAATATCCATTCTTGCGATCCATGTATGTGAAAGGAAGTTTGATTCGTTGACTATCAGTTATGTTGATCCAGTTAAATCGATAAAAACTTCCACCAAGGATAGAGTTAAAAAATTCATGACGTAACAGATGTTGTGCTTCAATTTGAAATCCCTCATTTTTTATTGTTTGCGAATTTGTTCTTTCAAAACGGTCAATATATTTTCCGGAGAAAATCAAATCCTGGTCAGGGGTTAGCGCATACTTCGCTCCAAATCGCGCGACTTTTTCATGAATTTTTCGTCTATATTTATCGTTAAATTCGTCTGTGTTAAAGTCTAGTAACAAGTCGCCATGTCTCGTTTCGCGATTTCGTATTTCAGCCTGGATATTTAGTCTGGGTGTTAAGGCATGCTGGAGAAATGCATTCTGTATGTTATGGTTTTGGTCATTATTGGGCCGAAAACCATTACTTTGATAATGAAACTGTCCCACACTGACGGAAGTTTTGTCTTTTATTTGAGAGTATACGATTTCATCGCCAAAGGTATTGTTACTGCCGGCAATAGTCGAGGCAACCAGTTGCGGGCGGTTCCGTTCCATCAATGGTGTAAATTCATTAAATCCGACCGCTGTCGGTCCGGTATTGGTGATGATGTTCAGATCGGCGACAGCCAGTTGGGGTTGTACCGGATTCAGGTTGATTGGTTGCAACAGTTGTGCCTGAAGTAATTCACTGACACGTGCTATTTCATGGCGTGGGATATTGACATAGATGTCCGACAGAAAACGGTGAGCTGAGTGACTCGATGGATCGATACTCAGGGACTGCGCAGTTTGCATGATCGCACGTTTCTCAAACCCGAGGTTATCAAAAATTCGTGACAGACTTGATCCGCGGCCAGCTTCATCCTGGTCGAGTAATAACCGGGAACGGTACACGGCGCGGTTGTCGTTTAATTCTATCGATTTTTGAATATCGTGCAGTGCTTCAATCGGCCGGTTTTGCGTTTGCTTTTGAATGGCGCCGTAAAGCCAGGGAGTTGGATCAAGGGGATCACGCTCCCTGGCCATGTCTAGTTGTGTTTCAGCCAGCGGATAGCGTTTTTCTTCAAAATATGCTTTTCCCAGGTAACTGCGAATTAAAGCGTCACCGGGATCGAGGCTTACGGCGGTTTCCATTTCAACGCGCCCTGCTTCCAATTGCCCTTCGCGGATTAGTGCCAAACCAAGGCCAAGCCTTGGCATGGGATCGGTTTGATCGAGAAGTATCGCTTTGCCGAGAATGGTTTGGGCTTTAGCCGTATTCATACGCATTAAATGCGCAAAACCCAAAACGGTTTGTGTTTTGGCTAAGGAAGGGTTTAACGTGACAGCTTCACGCGCCGATTCCAGAGCCTGTTCAAGTTCACCGGTAGACATTTGTAGTTCGGCCAATCGAGCCCAGATTAATGCATTGTGGGGATCCTGAGTGATAGCCTGTTGTACGCTTTCCAATGCTTCATCAATCTCAAAATAGGCCTGTTGAACATAGGACAGTGCGAGTAGTGCGGCAGTAGAATTGGGGGAAAGATCAATCGCGCGTTGTGCTGTTTCGCGCGCCAGTATCGTATTGTTTTGAGTTAATGCAATAATGGCCTGCAGTGCGTGAGCATCGCTGTTATCCGGATCGAGTTTTAAAATCCGGGTGATTTTTTCTTCCGCTTCGGTAATACTGCCGAGCGCCAGAAAATTGGCTGCAACAGCAATTTGTGACCGGATGCTTTGTGTGCCGGCATCATCATACGCCCAATATTCGATTATGGTCGGATAATAGAGCGCCCATTGCACTGAATCTATCGGATTGATGACGATTTGTTGTTGAGGGGGCTGTTCTTTCTGTGCGAGAGCCGCCTCATGCGCTACCAGTATCAGACTGCCAAAATCATTCGTTGCTTTAACACGGCCTTCAAACACAACCAGTTGAGCGCTCAGTTCATCAACCCCGACAAAAAACTC
Source organism: Nitrosomonas sp. (assembly GCA_020446045.1). Classification (GTDB taxonomy): domain Bacteria; phylum Pseudomonadota; class Gammaproteobacteria; order Burkholderiales; family Nitrosomonadaceae; genus Nitrosomonas. The sequence goes on along the minus strand of JAGRFM010000026.1, from coordinate 12,556 downwards.
CGTTCCTTCCACACCAGCATTCATAAAAGGCGTTTTGACGTCAAAAGGCTGCGGTGTCCGGGTAAAAATATGAATGGCACCTTTGATCAAGTCCATGAACGACCGTTTTTTGTTTGCTTCATCTGCAGGAAATACAATGGTTGTTTTTTGATCAAGACGTAACAGACTGTTGTTGTGCAACCGTAATGCTGCATTACTTTTATTTCTGACGCGAACCCTGTCACCCGCGCAAATCCAGTTGTCTTTTTCTATGGGGCGCCATTTGAGATCAGGCAGGCGGTTTCTTTCAACTGTACCTTGCACCGAAGCAACTTGTGCAACGTTAATGTGACAAATTTCCGCAGCATGAGCGGAATGAAGAAATAATCCCAAAAAAATAACAATGGACAGGTTAAAGAACCAGCAGGATCGTGTTAATTGGGACAATAAAAAACTGGGCATTCTACTTTTAATTAGAGACTCGAATCTGTAGAATTTAACATTACTTTTATTGTTGTTATTTTACATTGATAAAAATCACAACCAGAAGCAAATCACACCCTAATTTGTGAAAATTACACTGAGATTGTGTGAAAAACCACAGTCATGATGAATAAGACATTTTATCGTGAAGCAGAACAGTAAATATTGCTGTCACTTTATCTGCAGATTCATTCAAATTTTAAGAGGAGATATCCATGTCAGCAGAAACTCATTTGGCGAAATTTAGTGTCACAGTACAGCAAGCTTCCAGTTTTATTTTTTCACATACCGATCAACCGGAAATCATTTTCAATAAAGCGGCCGAATTTGCGGTGACAACCGAAATGCTTAGTGAAATTACCGGTTTTTCAACTGAACTGATCGGTGATTATTTTTCCACACGTGGGTTTGATACCAGTGAATTGGATCAAACCAGCATTTTGATTAATGCCGATTTGGGCGATTTTAATTCTTTAGTGTCGTTCAACGAGCGAGAGGGCCTGTTGTCAAATGAATCGTTAAGAGGGGTTGTACAGGAAGCGCTTCAACAATCGTCCATCGATACCACGGCTTATGACGCTGTTTTTGGCCCGCAGTTTGCATTTCAGGATGATGATGATATTTATGATGCGGAAGAATTGGGCGTCACAGGTCTGGGCGATGTCCCGGCTACGAATGAAAGTATCGAATCACTATTTTATGGGTCATTGATCAATCAGTTTTCAGCGCTTGATCAATTTGAAGTCAGTCAGATCATTCCTTTTCCAGTTTCGGAAAGGGGCAATTCCGAAGATTTCCAGGTGTTTGTATCGGAGGCGTTAAGCGATGTTCCGTTAGCGGTAGTATGGACTGAGAACGAATTGGCCGGGCTAGTTGCCAGGGAGGCGGCCATTTTGATTACGGAGCTTGTGGATGACAGTTCAATTGTCGGCGTGCTGGATCATAGTTTTTTGGGTTTTGCAGTTGCGTAAAGCCGAACTTTTTAAGCTGAACAATTTTAACAATCAATAAAAGGGAGGCACGTTTATGTCAATAAAGCCGTTTATTTCCGCAGAAGAACATTTGGCTAAATTGGGGTTTACGGTTCAGCAGGCTTTTGATTTTATTTTTGCGAATGTGGGTCAGCCCGAGGTAATTTATTCAGCAGCCCGGGAGAATGGTGTTACTAATGCAATGTTAAGTGAGATTACAAATGTTTCTAAGGATATAATTCACAATTATTTTGCGAAAGTTGGAAAAGATAGTACTGTACTTGATTACACAAGTATATTGATAAATTTTGACTTGGGTTCTTTGGAAACTTTAGTAGAATTTAACAATAATGCTGGTATTTTATCGAATCTTTCACTTGATGATGCGGTAGGTCCTTTATTAATTGAAGAGCTCGCTTTACCATTTTTTTATAAACCATATCGCTCTTTTCAAGCTGCTGATGAAGTATACGATGCAGAAGAACTTGGCGTTGGACATTTAAGCGATGTGCCTGCAACGGATGAAAGCATAAAATCTTTATTCTACGGGACGCTTATCAATATGTACGAAACAATTGATAAAACTGAATTAGATCAAATTAAAACTTTTCCTGAGGATGGTGATTTTGCCGAATTTCAATCGATACTTTTAGATGCATTTAGTGATGTACCTGCAACTGTAGCATGGTCTGATGAGGAGTTGGCTAATCTGGTGGTTGAAGAGGCGGTAGAAACTGTAAACAAATTATTTAATTTTGTTGGTGACTCAGAGCTTGTGGGCGTACTTGATCATACCTTTTTAGGAGTGGCCGTAAGTGTTTAACAATATAATTAGACAACCTCTAAAAATTTATATTCCTTTAGGCGCAACTTCATCGAAGAAATTAGAGCTTTTAGAGGTCTCCAATCAATTTTGAATCATTTTGTACAATCAAACACTTCTCTTCCATTAACATTGGTCCATGCACAACCAGGGCTGTTTGTATAATGAATGACAGTATATGTAGTGGTATTGTTTTTTAACGTACCAAAATCAGTTGGTTGAAATTGAATAGCTTCATATTTTTCATTCTTTAATAGCTTTGGTTTTCCACTGTCTGGATCAATAAGAACTACGGAAGCAACTTTTCTATTGTTTCCTGGTTTCCTGCCTTTAGATGCAAATAGATTTGCAGCTGTTGTAGGTATGTCACCTTTTCCTGGTTTTGTTGGTGGGCTGGATTGAAGTTCACAAATAACTTGTGAAACACCATTTAAATTTATGTATTGACATGAACGATTATTAACTTCGACTCTAGCGATAGCAATTGATGTAATGTTGTTTATTCCTTTTACAGAGGTAGGTGGGGGGGGTTGTTTTATTTCACGATTTTCGCGAGAAAAAAAATCCGGTCGTCCGTTATTGTTATCAACAACTACAACGGAAAAAAAGTTTCCTCCCCCTGCTGATGCTATTAATTTTCCAGCTATTTCATCAGAAATTTCAAAAACGGGTTCTATAAAACTCGGTTCTATATGGCTTTTAAATTCTTCTTTTGTGCATCCGGAGATGGTCAGGATTAACGAAAAAAATACAATCATGATACTGATACGCATAGTTTGAAACATACTATTCTCCTATTAAAAACTTAAAGTTACTCTTGCAAAAATTGTCCGCGTAGGAACAAGAAGTGAATTTATGGGCTCCGATACTCGGAAGTTCTGGTTGCGATATAAGAAAGATTGATTGAAAAGGTTTCTGGCTTCCAGGCTTAAGATACCATTTCGATTGGGTAGCCTATATCCAAGCGAAGTATCAACGGTGAAGAAATTTTCTATACCCTCATTGATCGTTCCTCTTCGGTCAACTTCTTGTCTGACATATGTACCGGTTAAATTCGAGAAAAAACCCTGTGGATGAAAGTAGCTGATACTGACCGGTGTACTAAGAGTATCAATTTGATGAGGACTGGTGCCGGTTTCAGCTCGAGAGAATTGTTCGAATCTTATTTCACTTTTTGCCACCCATCTATTGTGCAATATGCTGTATAAGTAACCGCGATAAAGTTTTTCAGTCTGATCCTCGAAATTGAAATTATTGTCTATAGTAGAAAAAAGAGGCACTACTAAGTCACGAGAGGAGATTTCAAAACCACCAAATACTCTATTATGATAGTGTGTATCAAAGCCAATGCCTAAGCGTCTAGATTTAGTACCGTTGGGGTCGTCAAAGATTTGATTAAACCCTGCTACTTGAGTTGGTTCTATGGTTTGATTGGCAACCAACGGTGCCTTGATATTTTCCATCCAGGCAAAACGTAATCTATGATTAGGTGTAATATCCCACTGTAGACCTAATTTTGGATTAAATCGATTTATGGTTACACCCGCTTCTTGGTACGCATCATAGCTAAAACCCAAGGTAGTATTGACATCCGGATGACTGTTCATGTTGATATAGATATACCCGTTTACTCTATTTATATCAAAATTATTTGGCATACAATCGCCAAAACAACTTAATCGATTTGTGGCTACATCTCTTGTTTTTCTTTTTTCTTTGACATCAATCTGATTAATCCCAGAACCTGCTATCAGATTAAACCATTTATGTTGCAATTGATATTGAATTTCTGTTTGAAACCCTGAATCCTTTGCAAAGGTTTCTCGGTTATCAGTTTCACTAAGAAAAGTTGAACTATCGTTTTTTCTGACTTTATAATGCCCTGATAGTATAATATTTTGGTTAGCAGACAAGCGATACAAAGCTCCTAATCGCGCGGTATCTTCATCTATTTTTCTACGGTTACGATTTTGCCTTGCCTTTGGGTCAACAGTTTCTTTATCAAAATCCAGTAATAAATTACCCTGATCAGTCATACGTGTACGTACTTCAGCCTGAACATTGAGTTTAGGTGTTACCGCATGTTGAATAAATGCATTCAGAATGTCGTGATTCTGGTCATTATTGTTACGAAAACCATTGGTTTGATAGTGAAACTGTCCCAGGCTGACTGAAGTGCGTTCATAGAGTTTTGAAAAGACAATCTCGTTACCGTAGGTGCTGTTATTACCGCCAAATCCTGAAGCTACAAATTGTGAACGGTTACGTTCCATCAATGGTGCGAATTCATTAAAACCAGCGCCGGATGGGCCGGTATTGGTAATGATGTTCAAATCGGCTACAGCTAAATGCGGTTGCACCGGATTAACATTAATCGGTTGCATCAATTGTGCCTGCAGCAACTCACTGACACGCGCGGCTTCATGTCGTGGAATGTTGGCATAGGTATCCGATAGAAACCGATGCGCTGAATGGTTGGATGGGTCTATTGCTAATGATTTGGCGGTTTCCATGATGGCGCGTTTTTCAAAGCCGAGGTTATCGTAGATGCGCGCGAGGCTTGAGCTGCGTCCGGCCTGATCCTGGTCGAGCAGCAGTCTGGAGCGATAAACGGCGCGGTTATCGTTGCGTTCGATGGATTTCTGGATATCCTGCAATGCTTCTACGGGCCGGTTCTGAGTTTGTTTCTGGATGGCGTCATAAAACCACGGCGTTGGATCGAGTGGGTCGTGTTCTTTGGCCAGTTCAAATTGCGTTTCAGCCAGAGAATAACGTTTTTCTTCAAAATACGCTTTACCCAGATAGCTGCGGATCAGTGAGTTACCGGGATCGAGAATAGCTGCAATCTCAAGTTCGATACGCCCGGCTTCCAGTTGCCCCTCGCGGATCAGCGCCAGTCCCAAACCAAGCCTTGGCATCGGGTCGGTTTGATCGAGCAGGATGGCTTCATGAAAAATGGATTTAGCTTCTTTCGTATTGATTTGCAGCAAGTGTGCAAAACCCAAGACGGTTTGCGTTTTAGCGATGGTCGGATTCAGGTTGACGGCTTCCTGTGCTGCTTCCAGGGCCTGTTCAAGTTCTCCGACGGACATGTACAATTCAGATAGTCTCGCCCAGATCAACGCATTCTGCGGATCGAGAATAACGGCCTGTTTGATACTGTTCAGCGCTTCATCAATGTCAAACGCGGCTTGTTGGGCATAAGAGAGTGCCAGCCTGGCCGGTACGGATAAATCATCGAGTTCAACCGCATGGCTGGCCAATTCCAGCGCACGTTGCTTATCGTTTTGTACCACGGCAATGATGGATTTCAAGGCAATGGCTTCGCTATTATCCGGATTCTCTTTTAACAGGCGTTTGATAATGATTCTGGCTTCATCAGCCTGTCCGACGGAAAGCAGATTTTCCGCTTGCAGTAAAAGATTACTGGCTTCGGCACTTTGCTGATTGCGGTGATAACCAAGAATCGCCGGGTAATAGAGCGCCCACTGCACGGCATCGAGTGGTTTCACAATGGTTTCTTTAAACGGCGCCTGGTTTGAGTAAGCAATGGCCGTCTCATGATCTGTCAGCAGTACGTTGCCGTATTCATTGCTGGCGGTTACCCGGCCTTCGAACATGACGATGCGGGCATGATCGGAAGCCAGTTCGACAGTGAATTCCGTGCCTTCAACACCTGCGTTTATAAAGGGCGTTTTAATTTTGAACGGTACAGGCGTTCTGGTAATGATATGGATAATGCCTTCGATCAGTTCGGTCAACGACGTGATTTTATTGTCTTCAGTTCTGGGAATCGTGATTGTGGTGCGTTGAGCCAGGCGCATGACGCTGTCGTTGTTTAACCGGATCGCCGCACGGCTGTGTTTGCGTACGCGTAAGGTATCGCCTGCGCATAGCGGTGTATCTTTTAAAGCAGATTCCCAGGTTGTGGATTGATACCGGCGAAGTTCAACAATACCTTGTACAGATTCCACCTGCGCGGCTTTTAAATTGCAGACATCCGTTGCATTTGCATGGCGCGCAAAAATGAATGGTGCGAGGATAATCACGGTGGAAGCCAGCAAATAAAACCAGCTTATTCCGATATACGATAGTGAAATCCTCGAAGCATTCATGTTTAATATCAGATTGCGATTAATAAATAAGCACCGGAAATTAGGTTAACACAAAATATTTTTAGTGTTTCGGTCTATAAATCGTTATGGTCGAAGAATTATAATAAAACGATAAGTACAGAATTCATGAAAATAAACATTGTGTTAGTAATTTGTTGACAGGTACAGTTTAGCCTGATGCACAGGTTGTGCCTGTGAGTATTGTCACACGGTTAAAGTGGTTAAGACTTCTCGGTCAGCCTGATGATGGAGCTCCACTGATCCGGTGGGGATTGCAGGCAGATATCGAGGTAAAACTGCGCAGGGCCGTCATTCGGGGAAATATCCAGAATTTCTTTCCATTTTTGAATCGCTTCACCCTGCTGATGCTGATAAGCACTGAGTGCAGCGGTAAACAGTTCGCACAAATGTGCGTGTTCTTTATCCGCCGTTTCTTTGTGTGAAATTAATTCCGACAATTGGACCGGTTCTGATTTTCCGGCAAACAGAAAATTGCCTAATGGACGTGTCAGAAACCGGTCAATATCGTCAATCACTTCTTGGGAGACAAGAAGTTTAGTTCCCAGGCGTTTGTTGATGGTTTCAATACGGCTGGTGGTGTTAACGAGATCTCCAACAACACGATAGATGTAATTTTTGTTGGCGCCGGAACCAAACCTGCTAATCAACAATTGCCCGAAATGGATACCGAGTCGCGTTGGAAGTGGTGGATGGTTGCAATCGCTATTAAACCGGTTGACATTACTCATGATAGCCAGGCCCGCTTCGCATGCCTGTTCACGCAGCCGTTTGTTTGCGGATGTGTTTTCCCATATGGCCAGCATGGCATCGCCGATTTTTTCTGAAACGACGCCATTATGTTGTCTAACAGCACTGGAAAGAACATCAAAGTAATCGTCCAACAGGATTTGTAATTGCCGTTCCTCCATTTTTTCGGCAAGAGTAGTAAAGCCTTCGATGTCAGTAAACAGGCATGCGCCAAAAACGAAATCGTCTTGGCGTAATGATGATGTTCCCAAATGGCGGGTTAAATCATCAATGACTCGTTCAGGTGTAAATTGACCGAATAAATCCAATAATTGGTCGCGTTCCTGTTTGGCTGCAAGATATTTAAGGAAAACCGAGCCAACCATTGCACTCGGAATCACGATAAAAAGTGGGGTGATCAACGGTAACCAGATACTCGCTTGTTTAAAAGCAATCCAGGCAAAAAGAATATAAGTTGCTGTAACAACGGCACTCAGGATAATCAGATTACGGTTGGATAATAAAGGTAAAATAACGCCCAGCGCCAGCCCTAAGCTAAACAGCAATCCTAAACTGCCCGCATAAGGAAAAGGTCTGACGGGGTTGTTTTCGAGCAGATTGGCAAATGCGGTAGCAGCGATTTCCACGCCGCTGATTTCCAAGCCTTCCGAATCAGTAAAAACGGTGTGATAGGTATCCCGGATCTGGTCGATTTCTATAAGCGTGGCTGGTGACAGTCCTGCAAAAACCACTTTGCCTTTAACGGCGCTGCTGAGTGTTTTCCATGACGCTTCATTAGTTTCATCGAATTGCAGAATCTGGTGAGCCGGTACCGTATGAATGCTGCGAGGTGGGCCATAAAAATTCAGATAATGTGCGCCAGCACCTGAATACAGACTGATCAGCGATTGAATTATCCGTTTTTTTCGTTGGTCGAGATGACTTGTTTTTAATGCTGTTAAGAGCCGTTGTTTGATATCCGGCTGATTGATAAATAACTGCCGAAAGAACAGCATAACTGTTTCAATGTCATCATTAATCTGATATCTGCTTTGAGGTAATTGATTAATATCGGGGGCTTGTGCAAGGCGCAGCAGGGCAATAAAGTCATCATATATTTCCAGTGCATAAGCCTGAAGCACAACAACGGGAATAGTCGGCGTGTCCCCCATATTTTGCTTGAATGTCCAGAAAGCATTAACTGGCGGTTCTTTGGGCAACGGAAATGGGGCATGCGCCATTACAGCCGCTGAAATTTCCGGAAGTAATGGTGCACTTCTTGTTTCTATTAATGTGAGTTGGCTTGGGCTGGTTTTTTTGTCGGAAAAAACTTCTTGTTCTGTCTCTAAACGTTCGACGATGATGACGTTACCAGCTTTTTTGATAGCTTGCGCCAATTGATGATCATGTTCGGGTACAGTTCCGGTCGAGTGAAAGATCAAGTCCAACACAATAATTCTAGCTCCCGCAGCTGCTAACCGGTCAATCAGGTTTGCGTGAATTTCTCTCGGCCAAGGCCAGAAATTGGGCGAAATCGGCAACCCAAGCTGGATAGTGGATGCCCTGTCGATGGCAACAATGATGACTTCATCAGGAGATGAGACAGTACCGCGGGAATGAAACAGCCAATGGAGACCGTAATCTTCTTCGAAATGCCATCCATGTGGCGTTAGATAGAAAAAACAGCCGAGCAGTCCTGAAAATATTCCTAAAAGTATCTGCCTGACATTTTTTGACATGGGATGGAATGAATAATCGTTTCTTTTTTCTTCGGCTGCTTTGCCAGGGACTGGTAAACCGACTCAGCCAGATTTTAGTATACTTACGAAAGTAAATGTTATTTGTAAACTAACTTTTAGAACTAAACTGCATGATAATTGTAATTTCCCCAGCCAAAACGCTGGATTATGAAACATCCCCCGGTACCGATAAGTTTTCCATGCCGGATTTTCTGGATGATTCCGCTGCATTGATCGATCAACTCAGGACGCTGGAACCGGATCAGATTGGCAAACTGATGTCGATCAGTGCGAAGCTGGCCACGTTGAATTCAAACCGTTATTACGATTGGAAGCGGCCGTTCACGCCGGATAATGCCAAACAGGCTGTTTATGCATTTAAGGGCGATGTTTACACCGGGTTGGATGCTGAATCACTGAGTTTTGAAGACATTGATTTTGCCCAGCAGCATTTGCGGATTTTGTCCGGTCTGTACGGTGTACTACGACCGCTTGATCTCATGCAGCCTTACCGGCTTGAAATGGGCGCGCAATTGAAAAATAGCCGGGGAGAAAATTTATACGATTTCTGGGGAGATAAAATAACCGATGCGATCAATCAGGAGATGAAAAACCAGAAAACGGATACATTGATCAATCTGGCGTCGAATGAATATTTCAAATCCGCTCGAACTCCGAAAATCAATGGAACAATCATTACGCCGGTGTTCAAAGATGAGAAAAACGGCGTCTATAAAATCATCAGCTTTTTTGCCAAAAAAGCACGTGGACTGATGAGCCGCTATATTATTCAACACAGGTTAACAAATCCGGAAGCGATCAAAGCTTTTGATGTTGCGGGCTATTATTTTGACGCTGCTGAAAGCAGTGAACGAGAATGGGTATTTAAACGGGAAGAAATAAAAAACGTGAAATAAGCCGGTTTCATGTTTTGATGACAGGAAAGAATATGAGTAAATCACAACATATCGAATGGGCCAAAAATTATATTGAGTTATCCAACAAACATGACCTCAAGCAGATAGAGCTGCTTTTTATGGGAAGCGCACTGTATCATTCCGCTTTTTTTGGCGAATATAAAGGCGCTGTCGCAATTCGTGAAATGATGCAGAGTTTTTTTGCACGTTATCCGGACGTACACTGGGAAGTATCAAACTACCGCGAGACCGATGATGGTGGTGTCGAATTTGATTTCATCATGACAGCAACCGATGCGGCCGCAAATGAACCGGTCAGACGGCATGGGCGCGAGCGTATTTATTTTGAATCGGATGGTTTGATTCGGCATATTCATGTGTATAAGCCGGATGAATAAGAATATGTTATAGAAAATCCGTGCTTTTCTCTTCGACAGGGGCGACGGTTTTTTTGTGCGCAATACGGCTTTCGGCTTCTATGAAAACCCGTTTGACGAGCCTATTTTTAGCCTTGATTTCCCGGTCGATCGCGGCAATGGTCTGTTCGACTTCTGCGGCTGAAACATGGTCGACAAAATCAATGCTGATATTTACCAAGATAAATCCGGGGCCCATATGCAATGTGAGAACCTCATTAACATGATCGATACCGCTATAGCTTGCTGCAATCGCATGAATCTCCTGATTGACTTCGCTATTGGCGCTTTCACCGATTAACAGTCCTTTGGTTTCAATCGCAAGCCAGATCGCGATGGTTGCAAGTATCAGGCCGATGATGATCGAAGCCAGTCCATCAAACCACAGAATGCCGGTTATTTGTGTCAACAAAATACCGAGGAATGCAACCAGCAGGCCGAGCAACGCCGCAGTGTCTTCGAATAACACCACAAAAATGGACGGATCTTTGGCGCGCTGTACCGCTTTTACATAGCCCCACTTGCCTTTTCCCTTACGGAATTCCTTAAGCGCCATATACCATGCCGCGCCTTCAAACAGTAACGCAAGCCCCAGTACGATGTAATTGACGAGCGGGTTGGTAATCGGTTCTGGCGACATGATATGGCGGATGCCTTCGTAAATCGATACACCCGCACCCAAAGCAAAAATCATGATCGCAACGACAAAGCTCCAGAAATAAATTTCCTTGCCATAACCAAACGGATAATCCTTGTCGGGCGGTTTGCTTGAACGTTTAATCCCATACAGCAGCAATCCCTGATTACCGGTATCCACGAGCGAGTGAATCGCTTCGGATAGCATAGCCGAACTGCCCGTAATCACTGATGCGGTGAATTTGGTAATGGCAATCAGCGTATTGCCAATCAGTGCAGCAAAAATGACTTTTAAGGAACCGGATGGGGACATTTTCGAATGATAATGTTGTTGTCTTTTTTGTGTTTATCATGCTGTTGCACGATTTGAATATCATTATGTTACCAGCTTCTATGAATCAATTGCGGTTTGTTTTGGGCTATGTCATCCTTAAGAATTGTTATGTAATATAGTCATTAACAATCATGCAGTTAGAATTGTCATAAATTCAAAAGTATTTAAGGAATTATTGGTAGAACTTGAAAAAATTGGCCTCACCCTTCTCGGTATTGGAGTATGCTGTACAACAAATCGGCATTCCATATATACTGCCATTGAGTAAGATAAAATCGATTTGATTGATGTGGCCAATACCTTGCTGGGCAATTTTAAAACAGCAATGAGTGGAACGTACCAAGCTTTTGATCATGCCTAAGCATACACATCGCTTTCTTACAGAGTTTTCATGTCGTTTCATCGTAGATTTGATTTGACAGGAATGGCGCCGGCCTATTACGTGCTGCGGTTACTACAAAACCAATCACAATGGATAGATTAAGGATTCAGGTAATATAATGAAAATGAACCGATGGAGGAAAATATGAAAAAGAATTTTGAATTTGTTTTAATAACGGGCGCTTTAATATTGTCGCTGATTTCAACTGGAGCATTGGCTGAAACAGGCTATGCGGTGCATTACAGTGATGTATTTCAGGGAAGAAAAACCGCAAATAATGAAATTTTTGATCAAAGCAAACTCACCGCGGCCCATAAAAAAATAAAATTCGGTACCCGTGTCAAAGTCACCAATCTTGAAAATAACCGTAGCGTTATAGTAACGATCAATGACCGGATGGCGACTCGAAACAGGAATATTATCGATCTCAGTAAAAGTGCCGCAAAAGAACTGGATTTCATCAAAGCAGGCAGAGCCCGCGTAAGCTTGGAAATACTTGACTGATTACAGAATTCACATTTCAAGGCGATGGCATTTTGCTTATCGCCTTGTACAATAGTATCTGCCCGAAAACTCCGGCAACCTCCGCTGATTTATCGCAATCAGTCGCTAATTTCTCGTTTGGGAAAACGTTTTCCAGCCACCTTCTACAATGATCTGATAAAGTTTGCCCAGTAATTCCGGTATGGCAATCCACCATTTGGTTGAAAGGATTTCATTGAGATATTCATAAAGTTTATTTTTTAAACGGTCAACTGAGGTTTTTAGGTTAACAGCTAAAAGCAGCACATAATTGTACCGGATTGTGTATGATTGTTTATGTTGAATAACAACAATGTAGATAAACAATGAAATCCGGGTTTTATCCTTGTTTATTGCGGTTAGCGCAACCGTTGCGATGAACAGTTTTCATCGCATTTACCAACTGCATCGCATCCTGGCGTCGCACCGTTTGCCAGTGTCGCGCAAAGTACTTGAAGAAAGGCTCGAATGCTCTCGTGCCACGATATTACG
>JAGRFM010000155.1 GCA_020446045.1 Nitrosomonas sp. | reverse complement strand
GAAAGGCTGAATCTGGCCATGCAAAAAGGCTGTGACGGTGTAGAACCGGACAACATGGACGGTTATTTAAATGACAGCGGTTTTGACCTGACAGCTCGGGATCAACTGGCATTCAATAAATTCATCGTCAACGAAGCGCATAAAAGAGGCCTGTCGGTTGGGCTTAAAAACGATCTCGATCAAATCCCGGAATTGGTCGACTTTTATGATTTCAGCGTTAACGAACAATGCCATGAATTCGATGAGTGCAATACGCTGGAACCGTTTGTTCAAGCCGGAAAACCCGTGCTGAATGCAGAATATCTGCAACAATACAGCGATGATGCGAATGAACGCGAAACGCTATGTACTACGGCTAATAACGCACAGTTCAGTACACTGATTCTGCCACTTGATCTGGATGATAGTTTCCGGTTAAGTTGTTTCTAAAATGACTCTATTTGCATAGAAACTATTCCCGATGCGCCTGAATTCCCAACAAATCAGTATTATCCAACAATCTGTTTCTGAATTGGCAGGAAAGAATGCGACGGTGCGTTTGTTTGGTTCCCGCACAGATGATAATGCACGTGGCGGCGATATTGATCTGTTGATCGAAATCCCTGATCCTGTTGAAAATGCAGCCTGGTTGAGCGCAAGAATATCAGGGCGGATAAGCCACCGTCTAGGAGGACAAAAAGTTGATGTCTTATTGGTCGCGCCAAATTTGAAATATCTGCCTATCCATGATGCGGCGCAAAAAGAAGGAGTGAAATTGTGAATAGCTCTTCCCGGCCAACACATCGCCTACAGTTCCTTGCAAGAATGGTGCAAAAGGAAATAACCTATTTGCAACAAACCGACCGCCGCCTGTTCGAGGCGCCGTTTACCCGTGAAAAAGCCGGGCAATTGGAACAGGATATTGATCTGGCCGAGCGTGTCGATGCATTCGTTAGCCGCTTTGGCCGGTTGCAAGATACCGTAGGTGACAAACTATTGCCGGCATATTTGTCCGTAGTTGGTGAGCATGTCGGTACTGCCTTAGATAACCTGAATCGGGCAGAAAAACTGGGGTGGGTAGAATCTGTAGAGATCTGGATGGCTTTGCGCGGTTTACGCAATCAAATGGTGCATGAATACATGGAAGACCTGGATCAGTTGGCCGAAGCCCTCAACAAAGGACATGAATATGTTCCTATGCTGGTGAAAGATGCTACCAGTATTCTGGTGGATATGGAAACAAGGGGTTCGATAACCCCGCAAGCGTCAAGAACATGATCAAAGATTGAAGTTAATGGCTTTAATCGTTCGAATAAGCAGGTACGTCTGGATAAGCTTGCGTTATCCGGCCACCTGCTTATCGCAATTACCTACCGCGTCAACCCCGCATACAACACCGGCAGTTTCTCCGGCAATCGTTCCACATGATCCACCACCATATAATTACGTTCACCAAAAATCCGTGACACATATTGATCCGCGCGTGGATCAAGGCTCATGCAATAGGTGACGACCCCTGCTCTACCCGCTTCTTCGACGGCTTTTTTGGTGTCGAAGCGCAGGTATTGTGGATCGCGCACATCGACATCAGCGGGCTCACCGTCGGTGATAACGAGTAACAGTTTTTTCGACGATTTCTGCAGTTTCAGGTAGTGGCTTGCATGACGGATGGCCGCGCCCATGCGCGTGGAGAGTTGCCCCGTCATGCCTGCCAGCTTAGCTTTGGGAATCTCGTTATACGGTTGTTCGAAATCCTTGTAACGGTAATATTCGACGTCATGACGGCCGTCGGAGCAGAAACCGTGGATCGCAAACGGGTCACCGATTTTGTCGATCGCGTTGGCAAGCAGTACGCAGGCCTGACGCGTAAGCTCCAGCACGGTGAATTCCTGTCCGGCAACTTTTTCGTTGGTCGATTCGGACAGATCGAGCAGCACCAGCACGGAAATATCACGAATTTTACGGATCGAGCGCATCATGATCCGTGGATCGGGCTGCATACCCATACGGATATCGGTCATTGAGTGGATTGCGGCGTTGATGTCGATATCATCGCCGTCTTCAAGCTTGCGAATACGGCGCGTACCTTGAGGCTGCATGGCGTCGAGCAGAAATTTCATGCGCGCGATTTCGCGCTTGTATTGTGTGGCAATGTCATCGATGCATTGCATGTCACCCATTTTTGCGCGTTTTTCCTGTACCGTTGACCAGTCGGGGCGTTCCAGCTGAATCTGATAATCCCATTCAGAGTAATGGAACGGCGGAGAAACGGGTTCTTTGCCCTCCATTTCGTTGTACGACACACCAGCGTCTTCATACGGAAAGAACTCGGTACCCATGACCCAGATTTCCTGCGCATCGTCCCCGGCGGTTTCCACGTCCACTTCGTTGGCGAATTCCATCACGTTGACATATTTACGCACTTGTTTGGGTGCTTCATAACCGGCGCTTTGCGCCTTGTCGAAATCAAACTCCTCAAATTCCCAGAAATAGCGGTTATCGTCACGGTACGGAGCAGTGAGCATATCGGTTCGCGGATTAAACGGCAGTTTTTTATCTTGTAAACTATGCACCAGTTGCACGCCGATATCCCAGGAAACCTGATGACTATCAAGGTTTTTTTGTGCGGCTTTAAACAACCGGCGGCCTTCCGCAATCCATTTGTCTTTGTCTTTATAATCGGGGTCGAGCAACGCACGCGCCAACCGATTGAGATAATCACCTACACTCGCGTTCATATCCGGTGTCGCAGTATGCAATGCTGCCCAGGTTTTACGCAAACCGGGAAAGCGACGAACAGATAATTCTTCCACTCGTGCATCTTCAATCACTGAAATAACAGCCATTTGCATGGGATTAAGGCCCTCGGCAGAAATCGGCTGCTGGGTTTCCACCAGATGCGCGGCGGCATGCGCTGCAGCTGCGCGATACACTTCCACAGCCGGCACATCGCCAACATTATCAAAAGCATCAGGCAAATGAATGAAATAGTTTTCGATGAACGGTTTGTAGCCTTCTCGTGTTTCAAAGTCACCGGAAGTCGGTTTCATAAAAAAATCACGCGCCCACAACGCACGCAGATACATATTGATGCGGCGTTGTACATCGATAAACAATGTACCTTTGCGTTCTTTTTGCAAAACGGCGAGCGATTCTTTGGATTCCAGTCCGAAATAGCGGATCTGCTCTTCGTAATCGGTGCGGTGCGCATGCGCGCCCCACATCGCCCAGCGGCGCAGTCCACCCAGTGTCAGCTGCTCAAACAAAACTTCCAGTTTGTCGAGCATCGGACGAATACCGCGCGGCGCCTGTGCAATCAATGTATTGAGAAACTGCAGGTAATTCTGGAACAATTGCGCATCACCCAGGCGTCTTGCTGCTGTTGGTGCTGTAGCAAGCACCAGTTCGATGACTGCACCCGAGGTTTTTGACGCCAATGTGAGCACCGATGTCGCCAGGTCGGAAATGATATCCTCACCGATTTCCTTGGCGACCTGTGGCGTTTCATCAATCCAGCAATCCACCAGACTGCGCCCGCGGCCAAGGCTGCGCAGTGCGGACACACCTTTCAGGTAATTATCCAGACCACGCGGCGAAAACACCTTGACCGCCTCAGGCCAGGCATTTTTCAATAACGCCAGCGATTCGGGTTCAACACCTTCCAGCAATTCTTTGTAATCATCAAAATGGATGCTCATGGGACCACCTGCTTGGATAGTTAGTGAAAATGAATGGTTATAATGCAAAAACTAATTAAAGAACGTTGTTACCGCGGCATCCAATGCATCACGCATGTCCGGGTCATCGGTAATCGGACGCACCAGCGCAACACGGCATGCTGCATGCGGATCAACTTTTTTGACGATCAGGCTGCCTGCGTAAATCAGCATACGGGTTGAGATGCCTTCGTCCAGACCATGCCCTTTAAGGTTACGTGCACGTTCAGCGATGGATACCAGTTTGTCGGCGATTTCCTCTGACACCCCGGTTTCATGCGCGACAATTTTGCTTTCGATATCATGACTTGGATAATTGAAATCCAGTGCGCCAAAACGCTGTTTGGTCGACTGTTTCAAGTCTTTCATCAGACTTTGGTAACCGGGATTGTAGGAAATCACGATCTGAAAATCCTTATGCGCCTGTATCAGTTCACCTTTTTTCTCCAGCGGTAACACACGGCGGTTATCGGTTAATGGATGAATAACAACCGTCGTATCCTGACGTGCTTCAACCACTTCGTCGAGATAACAAATGGCACCGTATCGCGCAGCAACGGCAAGCGGACCATCCTGCCAGGTGGTGCCTTTGGCATCCAGCAAATAACGTCCAACCAGGTCGGATGCCGTCATGTCTTCATTACATGCAACGGTAATTAGCGGTTTTTTGAGTTTCCATGCCATGTATTCGACAAAACGGGTTTTGCCGCAGCCCGTCGGCCCTTTCAGCATCATTGGCATGCGTACGGAATAAGCCGCTTCGTAAAGCTCCACTTCATCCGCAACAGGATGATAATACGGTTCGGTTTTAATTTTATATTGGTCAATCTCTTTGCTCATGGCAAACTCCTTTTTATAATGCCCGGTTTCATTAGAAACGCTGTTTGAAAAATATCCGCCGGGTTTTTCTGGCCGAAAAAAAGCCCCCGCCCCTTTCGGGTTGGGGGCTTTGGGCAAACTTACCCGCAGGCTATTGATTACACCGTCTTGCCGCGGTAAATAACCATTGATGCCCCCTGGGTTTGTGCGAAATTATCATAGCCGATCAGGCGTATATGATTGTTTGGGTTGGCTTTATGGCAAGCCTCCGCTTCGGCCAGAATACGCGCCACATCGGTTTCGCCAAACATTGGCAGTTTCCACATGTACCAGTAGTTGTCCATCAGGTGTTCCGGTTCGGTATGTTCAATTGCCGGATTCCAGCCTTTCTTGACAATATATTCCACCTGCTTCTTGATCTGTTTTTTGTCCATCGCAGGCAGGTAGGAAAATGTTTCAAATTTCCGGCTCGCAGGATCGCTCAAACGGCTTTTGTAATCTAACATTTCAGACATTCGATTTAACTCCAATTTAATTTTGATGCCGGCATGCCTGTTGGCACACCGGAGTAAAGTTTACTTGTGCGCAACGTCCAGTTTGTCAACAGTATCAAACTCAAACTTGATTTCTTTCCATGTTTCCATGGCGATTTTGAGTTCCGGACTGTTTTTAGCTGCAGCAACCAGGATTTCCTTACCTTTTTTCTCAATTTCAACGCCTTGGTTACGTGCTTCTACGCAAGCTTCGAGCGCCACACGGTTAGCAGCAGCACCTGCAGCGTTACCCCATGGGTGACCTAAGGTACCGCCACCGAATTGCAGTACGGCATCATCACCAAAGATGGCAACCAGTGCTGGCATATGCCAAACATGGATACCACCGGAAGCCACTGCAAATGCACCAGGCATTGAACCCCAGTCCTGATCGAAGAAAATACCGCGAGCACGATCTTCCTTGACATATTTTTCGCGCAACAAATCAATCCAGCCGAGTGTTGATGCACGATCACCTTCGAGTTTACCGACCACTGTACCGGTATGCAGATGATCACCACCTGACAGGCGCAGAATCTTGGTCAATACACGGAAGTGAATACCATGATGCGGGTTACGGTCGATCACAGCGTGCATTGCTCGGTGAATGTGGAGCAACATGCCATTGTCACGACACCAGTTAGCCAGGCCGGTATTGGCACAAAAACCGCCAGTAATGTAGTCATGCATGATGATTGGCGCACCGATCTCTTTAGCATACTCTGCACGCTTGTACATTTCTTCAGGTGTTGGTGCAGTTACGTTCAGATAGTGACCTTTACGTTCGCCGGTTTCACGTTCTGATTTATGAATGGCTTCCATTACAAAGTCAAAACGTTGACGCCAACGCATGAAAGGTTGGCTGTTTACATTTTCGTCATCTTTGGTGAAATCCAGACCACCACGCAGACATTCATAAACGGCACGACCATAGTTTTTGGCTGACAAACCCAGTTTGGGCTTAATGGTACAGCCTAATAATGGACGGCCATATTTGTTCATCACATCACGTTCAACCTGAATACCCAGTGGAGGGCCGCCGCAGGTTTTAACGTAAGAAATCGGAAAGCGGACATCTTCGAGACGCAGACCACGAATTGCCTTGAAACCGAATACATTACCCACCAACGAGGTGAATACGTTAACAACAGAACCTTCTTCGAACAGATCAATTGGATAAGCAATAAAGGCATAAAAACAGGTATCGTCACCCGGCACGTCTTCGATACGATATGCACGACCTTTATAATAATCCAGATCGGTCAAAAGATCGGTCCAAACGGTCGTCCAGGTACCGGTAGAAGACTCAGCAGCCACTGCAGCCGCAGCTTCTTCACGGTCAATACCGGGTTGCGGGGTGATTTTGAAACACGCCAAAATATCCGTATCCAGCGGGGTATATTCGGGCATCCAGTAGGTTTGCCGATATTCCTTAACACCGGCACTATATGTTTTAGCCATAATTTTCTCTCCAATTAAATCCGCTCGATTCAGTCTAATATCACACGAAAAGAGAGGAAGGTTTCTACTAACAATTAAATAACAATTTAGAACGATTAAATTAACAAGTATGATTTCTTAACAAGCGATAGTGAGAATATATAGAAAATCAATCATAAGAACAAATCAATTATTTTGATAAATATGATAAGCTTTTACTTATATAACCACTAAACGCACGATCAATGCTACATCTTACGTTACGACAATTAAAAGTATTTGAGACGGTTGCCCGTCATTTAAGTTTCTCACGTGCAGCAGATGAATTATATTTATCTCAACCGGCTGTTTCCATGCAGATAAAACAACTGGAAGAGAACATAAGTTTGCCGCTGTTTGAACAAATGGGCAAGCAAATTTATTTAACCGAGGCAGGCAGTGAGTTATATAGCTACAGTAGAGATATTTTGCAGCAGCTAGCCGATCTTGAAGTCGCGCTTGATGAGTTAAAAGGCATGGAGCGCGGCAAACTGAATATCGCAGTGGTTACTACAGCCAATTATTTCGCACCGCATCTGTTGGCCAAATTTTGCCAGCGCTATAAAAAGGTCACAGTCAGTCTGAATGTATCGAATCGTGAAGCGATACTCAAACAACTCGATGACAATAGTATCGATATGGCCATTATGGGCCAGCCACCGGACAATCTGGATATTGTCAGCCAGTCGTTTATGGAAAATCCTCTCGTAGTCGTCGCACCGCCCGATCATCCGCTGTGCAAAAAAGAAAAAATTACCGTCAAACGCTTGTCTCAGGAAGTTTTTCTGGTACGCGAACCAGGCTCCGGAACGCGCAGCGCCATGGAGCGATTCTTTAAGCAACATGGTGTTCGTTTAATTACCGGTATGGAAACCGATACAACCGAAGCCATTAAACAGGCGGTTCAGGCAGGTATGGGGCTGGGCATCATGTCCCGCCATACGGCTGAACTGGAGCTGGAAACAGGACGTTTACGAGTGCTTGATGTGCAGGGTTTTCCCATTGTACGCTACTGGCACATCGTCAATCGTAAGCATAAGCGTTTATCCGCGGTTGCTCAGGCATTCAAAGATTTTTTGTTAGGAGAGGCTGAAGAGTTGATGCAAAAATCCAAGGACAAGCAAATTCAACGGTAATTCATATCGAAGCAAGACAGTTAAACCAAACTGAAAAATTGTAAACGGTATGAAAAAGTCCTCACTGGGGGGCTTTAATTTTAACAACGTCCTTTTTTCGCTTGTCCGGGCGGGTAGTGATGTCTTACACTGTCTCTGGGCTGATAATGGTAATCAGGCGCGCGCGCCGGTTCTCTATACACATCTCTTCTGTAAGGATCGCGATTAGGTTGCGCATGATAACCGCCATGATCGGCCGCAACACCCGTACCAACCGTCGCACCGATGGCAGCGCCAATCATTGCGCCATCGCGGCCTCCGAGTTCATTACCAATAACCGCATCCAATGTGTCATTACGAGCATTTGCATTACTGCAGAGTAATGCAAGCATCAGTGCTACAAAAAAATACACTTTTGAATTCATTTTTATGCCTGCCCCAATGAGAAAAGAAACATACTCAATGTTATCGCATTAACACCCAACAACTTAAATAAAAATTAATGTATGCTTATTTCTTAACCTCTTATGGAGCAAAAAAAATGTACCGGTTATTATCAATTTTTTTATCTGGCACACTACTGTTTCTAGCGTCATCACAAGCCTACGCTGAGAAATACCACGGCGAGTTATGTTGGCAGGTTTTTAGCGATTCACGCGATCCCTTATGGAAATATAAATTTGGCGTTTATGAAAAAGAAGGCGGACATATTGCACTCTTCGGTTCCATCGACTACGGCCCAAACGGTCTTTCCGCATCGCATGGCAATGCCATTATCCTTGGCAATGTAATCAAAATGACCATAGTCAGCACGGATTATGAAGAAAGCGAAAAACAAGTCTGGAACGAAACAGTTGCCGTCAAACTTGACAAAGCCACACTCGATGGCACTTGGAATACATTAAGTCTGGAAAATAACGATGGCGAAGATGAAATTTTAGGATTTCGCGATAAAGGAACAATCGAATTAATTGCCTGCCCGTAAATGTCACAACAAAAATATTCTATGCATTACTCTACAACACTTGGATTGTGTTGTTATCATAACGCGTTTGATTAAAAGAGCACATGAATCAAAAGCAAGACGATACAGATCTTCATTTTGACATTCTCATCATTGGCGGCGGTCTAGCCGGTTACACACTGGCTCTGAATCTGGCCAAGTCCAAGCGCATCTGCATTGTGACCAAGCACACACTGAATGACAGCGCCAGCGGATGGGCACAGGGAGGGATTGCTGCGGCATTATCAACGGAAGACTCGCCCGAAAAACACGTTCAGGATACATTGATCGCAGGCGCCGGATTATGCAATGAATCCACAGTGCGTTTCATTGCCGATCATGCGCAGGAAGCAATAGAGTGGTTGATCAATCAGGGAGTTGAGTTTACACGGGATAGTAATAACGGTACAGGTTATCATTTAACCAAAGAAGGCGGACATAGCATACGCCGCATTATTCATAGCGGTGACGCCACAGGCAAAGCCGTCCAGCAAGCCTTGATCGCGAAAGTCAGCATCGCGCCAAACATTCAAATTTTTGAACAGCACATCGCGATCGATTTAATCACCAACGATAAATCACTTCACAACGCTGAAAAACAAAACAGGCGCTGTCTGGGTGCGTACATCCTGGACAAACACAGCGACGGTGTAAAAACCTTTACTGCTCAGTATACCGTTTTGGCAACAGGCGGCGCGAGCAAAGTTTATCTTTATACCACCAATCCGGATACCGCTACAGGAGATGGTATTGCAATGGGATGGCGGGCCGGCTGCAAAATTGCCAATATGGAATTTATACAATTCCACCCAACCTGTCTTTATCATCCCCATGCCAAATCGTTTCTGATCAGTGAAGCTGTCCGGGGTGAAGGCGGTTTATTGAAATTACCAAATGGCGAATGTTTCATGGTTCAACACGATCAACGCGCCGAACTCGCCCCGCGCGATATTGTGGCACGCGCCATTGATTTTGAGATGAAAAAACGGGGACTCGATTGCGTTTATCTGGATATTTCGCATAAACCCTCCAATTTTCTCCAGCATCATTTCCCAACTATTCATGCACGATGCTTGAAGCTGGGCATAGATATCACGCAAGAGCCGATCCCCGTAGTACCCGCTGCGCATTATACTTGCGGCGGCATTCAAACCGATCAACAAGGGCATACCGATTTAAACAACCTCTATGCCATTGGGGAAACAGCACATACCGGATTGCACGGCGCCAACCGCCTGGCCAGTAATTCTTTACTTGAATGCCTGGTCTTAGCCATAGCAGCCGCAAATGACATCAATCACCAGCCGTCTGTTGAACTGTTGCCGGTTCCGGATTGGGACGAAAGCCGGGTAACCGACGCGGACGAGGAGATTGTCATCTCGCATAACTGGGACGAATTGCGCCGGTTTATGTGGAGCTACGTCGGTATCGTCAGAACCACCAAACGTCTTGAGCGAGCGCAGCGCAGAATTGAATTGTTACGTGAAGAAATCAATGAATACTATACTCATTTCAGGGTCAGCAGTGATTTGCTTGAATTGAGGAACTTAGTAGACACCGCCGATTTGATTGTACGCAGCGCCATGCAAAGGCATGAAAGCCGTGGCCTGCATTACAGTAAAGATTATCCTGATACGCTTAAACACGCTAAAAATACTGTACTGCGAAAATAACGAAGACATCACATCAGTCATCAATCAAAATATGGCCAAAAAAAGCAAAAATGCCGATTGCTATACCCGTAACAAATTGTGCGTGAACGACATGAGAGAATTTCTTCAGTTCTGCGGGCGAATAACGCCAGGTTAAAAACAGGCCGAACAATCCTTGCCAAATGACAAGCCCCAGTAATGCAGGGAAGAAAAGAATATGACTGTAACGTGAGAATCCCATCAGCGATATATGCATCAAAATAACCACAACAGCCGCAATGCCGAAGTAAATATGCGTGCGATTCATCCAGACAAGCAGCTTATTGAATCCTGAAGAGTCAACCGGCGGCGCATAATCCGGCAACAAACGCTGTGCGAGTTTCCCCTGTCCCAACACTAGCTTCAGTATCGTCCGGAAATAAATGAATGACAACAAACCCAATCCGACTTTGCCAAAGAATTCGCCGATTTCAGTCAGAAACGTTTCACGTTCCTCCGGGATTTCATGAACCGAGTACGCATAAATAAAATAAACAACCGAAATCAGCGAAACAATTGCGGTATAGATCAGGATATTTCGAATATTTTTAATAGATTGTCGCATCAGTCCAACACTGATAATTTACAAAACCGGGACAAATATTACCTTTGTTCATAACCAAACGCCTTGAGTACTTCCCAATTAAAATCATGGATATGTAAATCCTCATCCGGCAACGCCATTGATATCGAACTTTTAGCCAACGGATGTAGATTCATATTGATTTTATGTACTTTTGGTTCATGCGACATGGTATGCATATCGCCCATCATTTCCATATGATGATGATCATGAATCGGTTCCATACTTACTTTCAGTTGCGTAATCGTGTATTTGTCATTGCCGTTATAAATGGTTCCACTAAAAATCCCCCAACCAAAACCGGCATCTATTTGTAGTTTTTCAATAACATTACCGGGTAATTCATACGCACAGGAATCCACAGATTCAATGTATTGTTCACACGACTGCGCAGCATAAATTCCGCTGGGTATAACAAGCGTAAAAACTGTAAATGCAACAATACAACAGCCCGATTGAAAACGTTTAAAAATTTCAGAAATGATGCCCATATTAAAATCCCCAAAAAATCCATTTTAAAGTTAATGGGACGAATTATAACGAATAAGCATCGAATCTTTCTTTTTTCTATACGATAAAACTTTGATAGCTATTGAGCTGAGCAATACTTAATTAGTTTTCATCCATAAACATCTGTTTTTCTGATTATTGACTGCATATTGTTGTGCGACAGTAAGGTTTCCTTCACGACGCCTAATGTTTTATGCGTATACTTAATGAGTTTCTTGTAATGCGTTTACCGTATCGAAGCACCTTTCCAATTTTTGATCGCAGTGACCTGCTTCTTCACCACCCGCTGATGGCAGGTATAACTCAGTTCCGGACAACGTTGCCGCGCGGCAACCCCGCAAATCCATAATTGACATCCGAGTCCATCAAATGAAAAGCCAGTTCTTCGTATGTCCATTGCCAGTACCTCAACAAAAATCCCGATCTTAAAATAGACTCTATGTCATTCCGTTTCGCCCTGTGGCTTTCGGATCTTTAAGTTGTATATCTGCCTCTACCCAGTCCAATACTTCTATAGGCGCATCCAGCCAGTTTGATATCTTCTTGAGTACGTCAGCTGTTTCATGTTTGGCAAAAATTTCACATATACTCATTTGACTTGTGGGTTTTATGCGCATTTTGCACTTCCAGTGGTTTTGTGTTCTATTTATAATCAATGACTTGGCTATAATTGTACACTTCTCAACTGGGGGTTTCATCCCCTTTTTATAAATTATTAAAATGAATTCATGGAGTTACGTTTGCGGGTGGAAACTGTATATTCAAGGGCAGAATAAAAGGTGAATTTAAACGCCTAAAATTGGTTTAATTGAAAAATAAGGATTACAAAGTAGTATCATTTAGATTTCTGAAACTATTTTTGTATGAAAGCTATTTATGGAAACAATTGAAACAATACTAGAACAGGCTCAACAAAGAGCTCAAAATTTGGGACTTCCTTATAAAGGTGCTTTACTTCCAATGGAAGCTTATCGCATCCTGCAAGAATCCGCACAGACACAATTAGTTGATGTACGCTCGCAAGCAGAATTAGATTGGGTGGGACGTATTCCGGACGCAAAAGCGATTGAACTACGTTCTTATCCAGGCATGCAACCCAATCCGGAATTCTTGAAGCAACTTACTGAACAAGTTGATAAAAATCTACCCGTTTTATTTATTTGCCGCAGTGGAGCACGCTCTGACCAGGCGGCAAAATTGGCAACCGAGGCAAGTTTTACCAGTTGTTATAATATTCTGGAAGGGTTTGAAGGGGATAAAGATGAAAAAGGTCACCGCGGCACTTCTGCCGGATGGAAAGCAGCGGGTTTGCCTTGGGAACAGAGTTAAAGGAAAAGCTATACAGAATTGGCGCCTTGCTCTTTGACACGTTATCTCACCAAGTAAACAGTCCACTGACTAAAACCCGAATTGGTCGCCACAGGATCGATTGTCTCCTTACCCAGCAATTAGTCTTAAGCGACAAGATGTTGAAATCCCATGTATTTTGTCGATTTGATATTGTCAGCCACAGCGTTGTGCCCGTTTTTCCTTTGGACAATAAAACACAACCATTTGCTTGTAAGGTACGCCTTACTATGTACACTGACACGTTTACTGGGATCGGCAATATCACATCGATAGATTACTCACAGCTTATCGGCCTTCTATCATCCAAATCTTCTCTCAAAAAAAGAAAACTCTCCGGTGCTTTGCACTTTTTTGCATAACACTACGGTTATGGCCTAGCACTATCGTATGGATGGCGTGCCCATTGGGCTTATACCGTAGAACGTTTTCTCATACTCAAAAAAAATCAAAAAATTAATAACAAAATTTAAAGTTATCTGTTAGGATACACCACAATTTCACAATCGATAATAATTATTATTTACCATATGTTGCTTGCAAGTTTAAAATATCTTTTTGTCTTTTTTATCTTCGCCATTTTAGAATTTCCAACTGCTTACGCACAAGACACTGAAATTGTTTATTCGCGTTGTGAGCGCACAACAACAACCTATGATCTTACAGGTACCGTAACAATCAAGGGCCAAACACAGACAATCACCCGAACCATGGATGGATTGGACATATATGATGTTCTGCCTGATGTAACCAATTTCTTATCAGGCTTTACAGCGCCTTGCGACCTGGTTTTCCGTGATTCAAACGGCATTGAGACAGTTATTTATGATTGTTCCTCAACGTCAACACAAAAATCAGCTTGCGCGGCTTTGGACCCGGCAGTTTCATTTGATGGTAAAACGATCGCATTCTCGGTTTTTCGCGGGGCATTAAAAAACCATAAAGAGACTATAGATTCACGTGTCATACATCCGGATGCGGACAAAGCTAATTTAGGATTTTATACACTGCCGAACAAGCTTCTTGAGTCAACAGGCTCTCATTTACTTTTTTATTCAATTGACACCAAAAAAACACAAGCAACGCAATTTGTTCCCGGTGTTTATGATTCAGGTCCTGCATTTATCAGCAATACACGTATTGCATTTACCTCAACTCGTGATGGCAATACAACAACCATCATTTGGGGAACAACCGGTTCAAGAGCTGGCACACGTATCTGGACAGTCGATATCGACGGTAAAAACCCTGATCTGGCCAGTCATCATTCCCTATCCCAGGAACAGCATCCGTTCATGCTCAGAGACGGCCGTTTAGCGTACTCAAGCTGGCAGATCTTTGGAGGACGACCCTTCCGCTATCCAAATGGCGCTGCCGGTGGGTTTGATACCCCGGACAACCAGTTCCATATTTATGCGCAAGACCCGGACGGTGCTGGCAACTTTCCTATTTACGGACAACATAGTGGTAATCACTCTCCCAGCTATTTTGGCGAAGATCACAGTGCAGCGCACTTTATTACACAAACTTCTGATGACCGAGTCTGGTTTGCCGATTATTACCGGGGCAATAATAACGGACTGGGGGCGCTTATTGGCGTCATACCCGAACCCAAAGGGCAGGAGGGTATTAGCCCGCAGAAAGCCACTCATCATGGTGATTTTTATGTACCGCGAGATGTGATTAACTTTGCCGCATGGACTAATAACGGTGACACCATGTCCATGGTACTCGTCAGTCCAACCATAACACACCCTAATTATAATGATTTCATACCATTTGCTGGAAGGCTCGGGCACCCGTCAGCATTACCAAACAACGGTCTTATGTTGGTATGGGGAAAAGGCGCCTGTAGTACCGTAACATCTCCATATGTTTTTTCGGCACTTGGTAAACCAGTCCCTCCGGCAACAAGCGGATGGGGCGGCGGTGTTGCGATGAATGTGATCACATCGTTGAACATGGATATCCCAGGTTGTGATGCCGGTATTTACCGGGCCACTACG
>JAGRFM010000154.1 GCA_020446045.1 Nitrosomonas sp. | reverse complement strand
TAGCACATTGTTTTTTAATTTTTGCGGCGTTGCAATTCGTTGTAATAACTGGTTATTACGCCTCATCGCGCCTTGCCAAAATTAAAAAACAAGGCACTCTAAACACCATCCAACTGAGGTTTCTAGGATTATTTGTTCCCTTATCCCACTGGACTTTAAAACTGTGTTTGTATCCCGTCAGCACAAACTGGACAAAATAATCTGATTGCCTAAGAGACGATTTTGGTTCATCGTTACTACCACATATCAGAGCAATCGGGCTTAAATTACTCCAATAATTCGTAGCAGATAATCATTATCCCAACCTGCCTTTAACCGTTTTTTTTTACACCAACTTTTGACGTTTTTTCTGAAAACATTTCAAAAAACAACAATACATAATTCGATTAAGCCGCCATCACTCTTTAAAAATGGCTTTCAAAATCTACCTGTGACAATCTTGCCAATCGTCTACGTGCGTTGGCAAGCATGAAATGACTAAAAATAGTTGGTTAAAAATACCTTTTAATGCACAAGTCCCATGTTCAGGCCCTGGATGAGGATGCAAGGTCTGCCTTTGCCAGTAACACTGAAAAGCTAACTGTATCAGGCAATATCAAATTGAAATAGCACTAGGGGCTGTTCAAAAAAAACACCTCACTATGAGAGTGAGGTGCAATGGCTTCGTCACGAACTTATACGCTTTGGAAACTACTCATAAAACAAACAACAAGGCATTAGTATGAAAAAATAACTTTCAGCTTATCAAAAACCCATACCGATATAACCACCTAACGTCATACCATCAATTTTAGCTCCATCTAGCGTTCCTACCGTCAGATGATAACGTGCATCAGCTCCTATATAGATATCTTTCCATAAGTTATACTCGGCACCGCCACCAAACATAATCCCTGGATCCAATACTGTAATAGACTCAGATGGTGGACTTATTACATGAATAGCTAAACCTGCAGGGATTATCCATGGCCTAAATTTAGAACCTTCCATAAATTTAATTTTTGGAGCGGCAGTCAGTGTAAACTGACTGACAGTTACACCTCTAGGATTATCTGGAAAACCTGCTAACTGAGTTGGTTCATTAGCTAATGCGTTACCTGGAACACCCGTCTGGAAATTCTTGTATTCAAACATTACTTCAGCTAGAACCTCAGTTCTTGGCAATAAGCCCCATACATCATTTGTCAGGCTAAAATCCAGACCTGCGCCAAAATACCAAGCATCTCTATCAGCACGTCCCTGAGCACCAACTGGCGCTACCCGGCTTTCAATGGATACACCATTATGAGTATTATCGCTTCTCGCCCAACCACCTCTGAAGAAAACACGATGATTCTTATTGCCGCCACCCACAGAAGAAACTTTCGAAACTTCTTCCCTTGCCGCCACTGCTTCTGCTTTGGCTGCTACCGCTTCATTTTTTGCTTCAACAGCCCTCGACTCGGCTTCGGTCTTTACGGCATTTAACTCACTCTGAACAGCTCTGAGCATATTCTCTAATTCCTGAACTTTACGCTCTAGAGCTTGCGCTCTGTCATGCGCTGCCACCTGTGGCGCAAAGGCCACCGAACCCACTACTAGCAGACTGACAAAGGTAAGTTGACTTCCTCTTTTAAAAATATCCATTTACCCTCCTTGAATTTTTATTGTTGTACATTCTTCTGTTAATTTTTTAATCTATAAGTTTGGACTTTCAGCCTCAATAATATCTATCATCTAATCTTTCTTTTAAATCTTATTTTATTTTTTTAAACTACCCATTTATTTTTTGCTAGATGATAGGGAATCATTATGTTGGCAACTTTGATTTTTATCAAGTTCCGACAAAATAATCGCCATATATATGATCACTGTGCTCTCATCCGACACTTCTTTTCCACCTTTGGAAAACGCAATGACCTCGCCCAACGGCTTACTAGCCGTTGGGGGCGACCTGTCTGTTTCAAGATTGCTCAATGCTTATCGCAGTGGCATTTTCCCCTGGTTCAATGAAGACGAGCCCATTTTATGGTGGAGTCCGGATCCGCGCATGGTGCTGTTTCCCAATGAATTAAAAATTTCCCGTTCACTGCAAAAAGTACTCCGGAAAAATCACTACACCATTCGAACCGATACGCATTTCCCTGAAGTTATGCAGTTTTGCGCTGCACCGCGAAAAGATCAACAAGGCACATGGATTCATCCCGAGATGATGGAGGCCTATAATAAACTGCACCGACTCGGATTAGCACACTCGGTTGAAACCTGGATAAACGATGAGCTAGTTGGCGGGCTTTACGGCATTGCTTTAGGCAAGATTTTTTTTGGCGAATCAATGTTTTCACGAACGCCAAATGCTTCTAAAATAGCATTTGTCCATTTGGTTAAGCAACTGACTGAATGGAAATATGCTTTGATTGATTGCCAGGTCAGAACGGAACACCTCGCTTCTTTAGGTGCGCGCGAAATTTCCAGGAAAGGTTTTGGTCAATTCCTGGAACAAAATATTCCAGATACGACAAAAGGTGAAAAATGGGATTTTAGTAATTTAACCGGTCAGTCCTATGAAAACGCTTAAATACCACACTACGCATCCGTACCCATGCGGTTATCTGCCTGATAAAATGGCGCGCTCCGAAGTTGTTGCGTCGGAAAATTCAGTTGACACCAAAATGTATGCAGCGTTGATGCAACATGGGTATCGCCGTAGTGGTCGGTTTGTTTACCGGCCACAATGCGAACAGTGCCACTCCTGTCTGTCTGTTCGAATCAGGGTTGATACCTTTAAACCTAACCGGGCGCAGCGGAGGTGCTGGAAAAAACATTTGCATTTATCGGCAAGTCAAAATCGATTACATTTTGACTGGAAACATTTTGAGCTGTATCAGCGTTATCAGGCTAAACGGCACGCAGATGACGCTATGGCTCGGGATAATTACGGACAATATCAGAATTTTCTGCTGCAAAGTCACGTCAATTCCAGCTTGATTGCTTTCCATGAACGGGAACAGTTACGTATGATCAGTATTATTGATCAATTACCAGATGGCCTGTCTTCGGTTTACACATTCTACGATCCGGATATTGAATCAGCCAGCTTCGGCACCTATAACATTTTGTGGCAAATACAGTTTTGCCGCACACTAGGTCTAAAATATCTTTACCTGGGTTACTGGATTAAAGAACATCATAAAATGAATTACAAAACCAATTTCCAACCGCTGGAAATTCTGATTGACGACCAGTGGTTTCCTTTTGAACAGGTCGTCGATTTACTCTAATTGAACGTCATCCACTATCATGTTTTATTCTTTACTGCGCCCGCTGCTATTTAAACTGGACCCTGAAGCAGCACATTACGCCACATTTAATGCCATTGATAAAGCTTTCAAACTAGGTCTGCTAAAGCAGCGTACTATTACATGTGACTCGAAGCGCTTTATGGGCATCACATTTCCTAACCCCATCGGTTTGGCCGCAGGTCTGGACAAAAATGGGGAACACCTGGGTGCATTATCTGCACTGGGATTTGGATTTATCGAAATCGGCACCGTCACACCACGCCCCCAACCAGGAAACCCGGCTCCAAGGATTTTCCGCATCCCTCAAGCCCAGGCACTCATCAATCGGTTAGGATTCAATAACCATGGCGTAGACCGGTTGATCGAAAATGTGAAAAATGCAAACTATAATGGTGTATTGGGTATTAATATCGGAAAAAACTTTGATACGCCGATTGAAAAGGCAATTGACGATTACCTGATTTGTCTAAGAAAAGTTTATACTTTTGCCAGTTATATCACGATTAATATTTCATCACCCAATACGAAAAACTTAAGGCAATTACAAACAGCTGATTCTTTGGATTATTTATTGCAAGCATTAAAAGCGGAACAACGCAGTTTGTCACAGCAGCATGGCAAGTACACACCATTCGTGGTAAAGATTGCACCCGATCTTGATGCAGATCAAATTGAATCGATTGCTTCACTTTTGCTAAAACACAACATTGACGGTGTTATAGCTACCAATACGACATTGTCACGATCCGGCATCGAACACTTGCCGGTTTCCCAAGAAACAGGCGGCTTAAGCGGCAGACCTTTAACACAGCAATCCACTGCAGTAATCCGGCAATTGCATCATTGTTTACAAGATGCCATGCCAATTATCGGGGTGGGGGGTATCCTGTCTGCAAAAGACGCCAAAGACAAACTGGATGCGGGAGCCAGTCTGATACAGATTTATACGGGACTGATTTATCAAGGACCTGATTTAATACCAGAGATTGCAAAAGCCGTCTGTGGTTCTTTCAAATCCAGCGGCTTATAACGTGCTGCGCAATGTCAAAACATAAAAACAGTGAAGTAAACTTAGGCAACCTGCATTTTCGTCTGAACCCATTATGGATAAAGTAAAACAGTAGGCTGCGAAGGCACCTGTGTACAAACCCAAATGTATTATATTGCGCACAGATTTATACAATCACAATTGCTATGCATCTTTGGCACAACCGTTTGTTTATATGGTCGGGGCGAGAGGATTTGAACCTCCGACCACTTGCACCCCATGCAAGTACGCTACCAGGCTGCGCTACGCCCCGCCGAACGGCGATTATAGCAAACAAGCAGGACATTAAAAACCTATGGTTACAGGATTCATGAGAATCATTTACTTGGTTTCTAAAATCGACATAATATTTTTTAGTTCATTTCTTACAAAGTTTATGTCGACAGAACCAAATGATTGTTGCGTTTCATTTCCTGCAGGTATCAATTGTCGATTCGGTTCATTTTGATCGAGACGACTCCGTGCTCCATTAATAGTAAATCCCTGGTCATAAAGCAGTTCTCTGATCCTTCTTATCAACAAAACCTCTTGATGTTGATAATAGCGTCGATTACCACGGCGTTTAATGGGCCTAAGCTGTGTAAATTCCTGTTCCCAGTAACGCAGAACATGGGGTTTTACACCACATAAGACACCAACTTCACCTATCGTAAAATACCGCTTGGCTGGAATCGGTGGAAATTTATGTCCGGGCTTCTTGTTTTCCATGATAATTCTGCTCAACCATAGCTTTCAGTTTCTGGCTGGCATGAAATGTCACAACACGTCGTGCCGTAATTGGTATTTCTTCACCGGTTTTTGGATTACGGCCAGGACGTTGCGGCTTGGTTCGCAAATGAAAATTACCAAAACCGGATAATTTAACCCCTTCACCGCTTTCTAGCGCAGCTCGAACTTCTTCATAAAAACACTCAACCATGTCTTTGGCTTCGCGCTTATTCAATCCAACATTTTCAAATAACAAATCAGCCAACTCAGCTTTTGTTAGAGCCATTTTTTTCTCCGCATAGTTATCAGATTAATTTTTATTTTAGAATAGTGCTTATACTATGACTTACGCGTTGAGATACTTATTATCCAAGCCCCGTGTTTGCTATCTCAATATAGCTAATTAACACTATAAATCTATAGATTCTAGACCATCATTATATCAATAACCATCAAAATGATTAATTATTATCAAGTTATCCTTTATTATAAGTTTTTCCAGCAAAAAAAATCAAAGCCAGCAGCTCAAGCTCTTAAAATCGCACCAAATTTCTGTTCAAGCACATCAAGCAATTGAACAATCGTTTTATCAACATCTTCATCGGTTAGTGTTTTCTCGACGTCTTGCAGCATGATTTTAAAAGCAAGGCTTTTTTTATTTTCATCGACCGATTTTCCGCGATACATATCAAATAACGCTATTTCTGTGACCATTTCGGGTTTATTTTCCTGCAACGCCGCCAATAATGTTTGCACATTGATCTCGTTATCAACAATTACCGCAATATCTCTTCTGACCGGCGGATACTTAGATATTTCATGAGCATAAGGCAGTGATCGAGGCAACAATGCGCCAAGCGTTAGCTCAAACAGGATAACCGGTTTGGGCAAATCGAATTTTTTCTGCCAGTGTGGATGCAATTCGCCTAGCCAGCCAGCGGCATTCTGTTCCACCATAATCCGGGCGGATTTCCCTGGATGAAAAGCGGGATGAACACCTGTTTTAAATTCAATTTCACGCGCCTGAAATAACATTTCGATATCAGATTTCACATCAAAAAAGTCAATCAGCCGGGAAGATTCCCCCCATTGTTCGGGATGGGCGAAACCATATCCCAGACCCGCCAACCGATCTATTTGCCGGTAATTTCCCGAAGCATCATTTTCAAAACACCCCCCCATTTCAAACAAACGCACTCTATCCTGCCTGCGATTCAAATTGAATTGCAAGTTAGCCATTAATCCACCGATCAGGCTACTGCGCATGACACCCATATGGCTTGCAATCGGATTTTTTAACACTATCGGCGTTTTATTCTGCAGCAGGTCATTTTCCCAGGATTGATCAACGAAAGCATAATTGACAACTTCCTGATAATCACGCAGCACAAGCATATGTTTAAGCGCAGCGGGTGTAAGCAAATCTTCCCGCTCAGGCAGCATCACACTTTCAATTTTAGGTTGTTGTGCGGGTATCGAATCATACCCGTAAATTCGCGCCAGTTCTTCAATGAAATCTTCTTCAATCGCAAGATCAAAGCGATAGCTCGGTGGAGTGACACTAAAAACGCCGTCGATTTCTGTAAAAACAAATTGCAAACGCTCAAAAAATTCAGATATCTGTTCGACAGTTAGGAAAACGCCCAACACCCGTCTGACGCGTTCTGTTCTTACAACCACTGGTTGCCTTTGTGGCAGTTGTTTTTTCGCTTCCACAACTGGCCCGGCTTTTCCACCACAAACAGACAGAATCAAGCGTGTCGCATATTCCATAATACTGCCAGTCGCAGAAAAGTCGACCCCGCGTTCAAAACGATGCGCCGAATCAGAACTAAAACCGAGTGTAAATGACTTGCCTGCAATAACATCCGGCGCAAAAAATGCACACTCAAGAAAAATATCTTTAGAGCTTAACGCTACACCGCTATCTAACCCCCCCATGATTCCGGCTAATGCAAGCGGTTTCCGATCATCAGCAATTAACAGCATATCCGGGGTTAATGATATTTCACTGTCATTCAATAACTTGATCTTTTCATCAGCATTCGCATAACGCACTGTAATAGCGCCATCCAGTTTAGCCAGATCAAAGGCGTGCATCGGTTGTCCCGTCTCAAGCAATACGTAATTGGTGATATCAACTACCGCATTAATCGAACGCAAACCGCTTCTTTCCAGCCGCTGCTTCATCCAAAGCGGAGTTTCAACCGCCAGGTTGACGTCTCGTACAATGCGACCACAATATAACGGACAAGCTTCAGGTACTGAAATATGCATCTCCAGCTTATCCTGAATCTCAGCCGGCACGGCTTCTATTTGCATTTGCTTTAAAGCCGTTCCCGTAATCGCCGAGATTTCCCGTGCCACACCATAGACTCCCAAGCAATCGGCCCTGTTTGGCGTCAGTTTCAACGTGAAGACTTTGTCATTCAAGGCGTAGTATTCACGAAAATCCTGGCCTGCGGTGGCGTCATCAGGCAAAATAAGCAGGCCATCCGCACTTTCGCTGATACCCAGTTCACGCTCTGAGCACAACATTCCAGACGATGAAACTCCTCTAAGCTTAGCCTTTTTGATCGTCATACCCGGTAATTGCGCACCAATCATCGCACAGGGAACTTTAATACCCGGCCTCACATTTGGCGCCCCACAAACGATCTGCAATGGTTCTTCAGCGTGTTTTGCCACATTGACCTGACATACATTAAGCCGGTCAGCCTCCGGATGCTTCTCTACCTTCAAGACTTCAGCCACAACAACCTTCTCAAACGATGCTGCGACGGGCTCATAGCTTTCAACCTCCAACCCCGCCATAGTTAATGCATGAGCCAGTTCTTCACCACTGTAATCAGGATTAACAAAAGTTCTTAACCAATTTTCAGAAAACTTCATAATGTTGATTATTTTTTTACGTTCTAAACGCGCGCTTTAATTAAATTGTCTCAAGAAACGCAGATCATTTTCAAAGAATAATCTTAAATCACCGACACCGTATCGAAGCATCGCAAGTCGTTCAACACCCAATCCAAATGCAAAGCCGGTATAGTGTTCCGAATCAATGTTGACATGTTTTAAAACATTGGGATGCACCATGCCGCAACCCAACACTTCCAACCAACCCGTATGTCCACAGATACGACACCCTTTTCCATTACATTTCACGCAGCTGATATCCATTTCCGCTGAAGGCTCTGTAAATGGAAAAAATGATGGGCGAAAACGCACCTGCAAATCTTCCCTTTCAAAAAAGTTTTCCATGAAATTAGCCAGTATACCTTTTAGTGCGGCGAAGTTTGCCTGTTCATCTATCCACAAACCTTCAACCTGGTGGAACATGGGCGTATGCGTTACATCAGAATCACAACGGTAAACTCGGCCAGGTGCTATTAGTTTAAAAGGCGGCTTGTTTTCGAGCATAAAATGGATTTGAACCGGAGAAGTATGGGTACGCAGCAAATCACCATTTTCGACATAAAATGTGTCATGCATGGCTCTGGCCGGGTGGTTTTCCGGAATATTGAGCGCGGTAAAATTGAAAAAATCATTCTCTATTTCAGGACCCGAAGCAACTTCATAACCTATGGAGCGGAATAGCGCTTCTATTCTGATCAATGTCTGCGTCACCGGATGCAGGCCGCCTTTTCCATATCCTCTGCCCGGTAACGTTACATCAAGAGACTCTTCTTTTAGCTTCTCGCCAAGTTTCTTTTCTTGCAAAGATGACCGCCGGTCTTTCAGCAACACTTCCAGCCTATTTTTTGTCTGGTTAATCCGACTGCCTGCCTCCGGCCGCTTTTCTGCCGGCAGTTTGCCTAGTCCTTTCAGTAACTCCGTTAATTCTCCACTTTTACCCAGATAGCGCGCTTTAGCTTGTTCCAGTTCGTCTGCATTTTCAATTGCGTTAAATAATTTTTCCGCCTCTTCCACGATTTCATCTAAATCTCTCATGCAACTTTACACTCTAAAACACACAATATAAAAAGGGAGGCATGGGGCAATCCCAACACCTCCCTATACTTTTATCATCCTCAACAGCTAAGCAGACAAGCTTGCTTTGGCCTGTTCGGCAATTTTCGCAAAAGCAGCTTTATCAAAGACCGCCAAATCTGACAAGACCTTTCTATCGATCTCGATGCTAGCCTTTTTCAATCCATTCATGAATACGCTATAAGACAAACCGCATTCACGCGCTGCTGCATTAATACGGGTAATCCACAATGCTCTGAATTGTCTTTTACGCTGGCGTCTGTCACGATAAGCATATTGTCCTGCCTTCATGACAGCCTGTTTGGCTACACGATATACATTCTTACGACGGCCACGATAACCTTTTGCAAGTTTCAGGATTTTTTTATGGCGCGCATGTGCTGTAACACCACGTTTTACTCTTGGCATAGGTATCCTCCTCTACGCGTAGGGTAACATCGAGCGAACTGCAGCCACATCGCTCGAATGGATATTAGTAATCCCCCGCAACTGACGTTTGTTCTTCGTGGTTTTTTTTGTCAATATATGGCGTTTAAAAGCCTGTGCACGTTTGATACTACCGCTGCCACGCACTTTGAACCTCTTGGCCGCACCCCTTTTTGTCTTCATTTTAGGCATTTATATTTACACTCCTTTTTTAATATGATTTCAGGTGTTTTCATTTTAAACAATGAAAAACTTTCAAAACCCTTCATCACTTGTCATTTTCTATACTATTTTCTCGATGTCTCAAACTAACCGGTTGAAGCTGAGTCATTGGCAACTGGTTTTGATTTCCCAGGTTTTGTTTCTTTTTTCTTGGGAGACAACACCATGACCATTTGACGGCCTTCCATTTTTGGAAACTGCTCAACAGTGGCATGCTCTTCCAGATCATCGCGGACACGTTCAAGTATGCGCATACCAAATTCCTGATGCGCCATTTCACGGCCGCGGAATCGCAATGTCACTTTAACTTTATCGCCATCATTCAAGAAACTTATCAGATTCCGCAATTTTATCCGATAATCGCCTTCATCCGTATTCGGCCGAAATTTGATTTCTTTTATGTGAACCTGCTTCTGCTTAAGCTTGGCATCGTGTTTTCGTTTACTCTCTTGATAACGAAACTTACCATAATCCATCAATCGACAGACTGGAGGCCGAGCCGTCGGTGCAATCTCCACCAGATCTACGCCCGCTTCTTCGGCTAACTCATTAGCCTGCGCTAATTTAACGATGCCTATTTGTTCACCATCCAATCCAATTAAGCGTACTTCTGGCACATCAATTTCATCATTAATGCGCGCTGTCTTTTCTTGTACTATGGCAATTCTCCATTCTGTTAATGAAATTAGTGCTTTAGCTCAACTTCCTTTTTGAGATGTTCTGTTAACTGTGCCACAGACATTTGCCCTAAATCTTTCCTTCCTCGAGCGCGCACAGATACCTGACGAGCGTTTACCTCCGCATCTCCTACAATAACTTGGTAAGGAATCTTTTGCAAACTATGCTCACGGATTTTATAGGTTATTTTCTCATTTCTCAAGTCTTGTAACACCCTGAATCCCTGTTCTTGTAATTCTTTGGCTACTTTTTCTGCATATTCCACTTGGCCCTTGGATATATTTAACACGACAACTTGCACCGGCGCCAGCCAAAGCGGAAAAGCTCCCGCATAATGTTCAATCAAAATTCCAATAAAACGTTCCATCGACCCTAAAATGGCTCTATGCAGCATAACCGGTATCTGCCGCGTATTATCCTCAGCCACATATTCAGCGCCTAAACGTTCGGGCATGGAAAAATCCAGCTGTAATGTTCCGCATTGCCAAACACGACTCAAACAATCTTTTAATGCAAACTCTATTTTTGGCCCGTAAAACGCCCCCTCTCCCGGCTGCAGCTCCCAATCGAGCTTTGCATCCTGCAACGCTGCTTCCAAGGCAGCTTCAGATTTATCCCACTGTTCATCTGTTCCAACTCGTTTTAACGGGCGCGTAGAAAGTTTTACCAGAATGTCTTTAAATCCAAAATCTGCATAAACCAGTTTTAACAGATTGATAAATTTAACCACTTCCTCTTGAATCTGATCTTCAGTGCAAAAAATATGCGCATCATCTTGTGTAAATGCCCGCACTCGCATAATGCCATGTAATGCACCAGATGCTTCGTTACGATGACACGAGCCAAATTCCGCCAGCATGATAGGCAGATCGCGATAACTTCTTAATCCTTGCTTAAAAACTTGCACATGCCCTGGGCAATTCATCGGTTTAACCGCAAAACTTCTATCATCGGTTTCTGTCGTGAACATATTTTCACGAAAATTTTCCCAGTGCCCGGATTGTATCCATAACTCCTTATCCAATACCTGAGGTGTGCGGATTTCCAGATAACCATTTTCATTCTGAATATTCCGCATATATTGTTCGATTTGCTGCCACAACGCCCAGCCTTTGGGATGCCAGAAAACCATACCGGGTGCTTCATCTTGAGTGTGGAACAAATCTAGCTGTTTACCTATTTTACGATGATCCCTTTTTTCAGCTTCTTCTAAGCGATGCAAATAATCATTCTGGTCTTCTTTCTTAATCCAGGCCGTACCGTAGATGCGTTGCAACATTTCATTTTTTGAATCACCACGCCAGTAGGCTCCGGCCACTTTCATCAACTTAAAGACTTTAAGTTTAGCCGTTGTCGGCACATGTGGCCCTCTGCACAAATCGGTAAAATCACCTTGTGTATAAAGCGACAAATCCTCTTCACCCGGTATTGACTCAATAATCTGCGCTTTATAATGCTCACCTTGCTGCTTAAAGAAATCGATTGCTTCTGACCGCTCCCAGACTTTTCTTTCAATGCTGAGATTTCTTTTACTGATCTCCTGCATCCGTTTTTCAATTGCTTCCAGATCTTCGGGTGTAAATGGTCGCTTAAATGAAAAATCATAGTAAAAACCATCTTCAATGACCGGGCCAATAGTCACCTGTGCTTCAGGGAACAATTCCTTTACGGCATGGGCCAACAAATGTGCACTGGAATGGCGTATTATTTCTAGACCCTCGGCATTTTTTTCTGTAATTATTGCAAGTTCGCTATCTTCTTCGATCAGCGTATTCAAGTCCACCAGCTTGCCATTCACTTTTCCGGCTATCGCCACTCGCGCCAAACCTGATCCTATCGAACTTGCAATGTCCAATACAGTTACAGGTTGATCAAAACACCGTTCTGAGCCATCCGGCAATCGAATTACAGTCACTTGTATTTCCCAAAAAATTAATCAAAAAATGTTCTCATTGAATCAGGTTAAGTACTAATACTTTGTCAATTTGCAAACTTTGTTTTATACCAGTTACCCAATTTTTGCAATCCACGCAAACACATGGGTGAAAAACCAATGGCGACTGCATCCACAAGACAGTACCATGCCGCCACACCACTCGGCGGATTCCCCTGAGACCAATCGAATACCGGTTCTATTTCTGCCCACCTCCAGGTTCCCGCCGCTGTTCCGATAATTTCAAGCCATGTACAAATAAAAAATGCACCTAGATAGACCAATGGCGATCGACCTTTCAATACACAAATTACAAATATAACAAATAAAAATGCACCGACTTGATCACCTTGTTCCGGAACTCCACTAACACCCCAAAGAGCCCACAAACCGCCCGTAATAAAAACAAAAATTGCTATTTTTCGGGAATACATTAAGAAAAAACCTGAACGCGCAAGTTTAACTGCTGTTAGGTACACCATGCCATGTCCAGGAGGCACATACCAAGGAATATTCTCAAACCGATAAGTGTAGCCTTCCATATACAACGATGCAAAATGCTCGCCTATCGTAGCAAATGCCACCGCTATGATGACCTGCATTCTAATTTCTTTATTCTCACCTACGAGCAATGCAAATAAGAAAATCCAGGCAATAATACCTAATGCATTTTGTATTTCAATACTGGCACTGCCATCTATTACCAAACTGACTGCACAACAAAAGAATGTAAATCCAGCTATAAAATAATCCCTTGTTCTATGCGGATATACGCCGCCTGCCTTTGGAAAATGATCCAGCATTCTTTATTAACTGTCCTAAAAAAAAACCCGCCGATGCGGGTTATAGATTTTGATACATATGAGTATACGTGTAATACCCGTTTTGAATTTATCGTAACGGTACTCAGTAATTTATTTCTTTATTGATAAACATTCGATATACCGAATACTTCATTTCAATCTGTTAATGCTAATCGTGCTCTTTAACAAACACGATTAGCTATTTTAAACGACCAATGACCTGATAGTTATGCAATTAATTACGAAGTTTCAACCCGCTTAACTATCATTGATAATTCCGATTGGTTGGATTATCAATCCGATTTATTGATCAATAATCGTCATCATCATCGTCATCCCAATCATCATCGTCGTCATCGTCGTCTTCTTCCCATTCATCCCAGTCGTCAGACTTCAATACCAGCTTCCCTTGTGCCTTGCTCGCATCAAGATCGGTCATATCGGCTT
>JAGRFM010000153.1 GCA_020446045.1 Nitrosomonas sp. | reverse complement strand
GGATAGAAAGTCCAGAGACCGAAAGAAGAGCGGTACTCGGTGCAGTATCACGAGAAGGCAATATTTATCGTCCAGCCTATGGCCAGCTTAACTTAAAGGCTCTAAGTGGCCGATCCTTGGAAATAATCCGTTTCGCAGCAG
Organism: Nitrosomonas sp.; assembly: GCA_020446045.1. Taxonomy (GTDB): domain Bacteria; phylum Pseudomonadota; class Gammaproteobacteria; order Burkholderiales; family Nitrosomonadaceae; genus Nitrosomonas. The sequence goes on along the minus strand of JAGRFM010000153.1, from coordinate 6,406 downwards.
GTAATAGATTGTGCGTCAATCTGGATTACACAGATAACAATGGAAACCGTAGAACCCGCGTCATAGAACCATACTCACTGCGCCAAGCCCAAAACGGCAATATTTTGCTTTACGCGGTGAGAGCGGATAACGGGCAAATCAGGGCGTACAAGATTAATCAAATCAATGATGCTTCCGTGGTCAACCAGACATTTATACCGCGTTACCAAATTGAATTATCGCCAAGCTTAAATATTCCTCCTACGCAATACTCTGGAGGCACTCTGCCAAGCTTGGATATACCGAAAAGCTCGCCAGCAAGACCTAGAGCAAGGACAACCAGAAGAACGAGTTTTTCTAGCAGTGGACCAACCTATATATATCGCTGCCCAGTTTGTCAGAAAACTTTTAAGCGAAAAAAGCAGGACTCCAGGCTCAATGCTCATAAAACAAAAGAAGGCTATCCATGTTCTGGAAGAATAGGATATTTTGAGGAAACAAAATATTAGCTATTAAACGTTTCAAATGTCCGCTTATGGCCCAGGCTGTGTGAAAACTCAAAATCTATGTTTTTTTAGCTGATCTTACAATCATGGCGACGCATAAAAACGATCTAAGCGATTAGAACCAGCTGCCATCATTTTTTTGCGGCGATACATTTTTTGAAAACATTTCGTCAGAAGTCGCTGTAAAACGTTGAGTGAAGGCCTTTTTATACGGCTAATACAGGCATTACGCCTGCAATGCCCTGATTAATGTGCCGATTCCCATGACATTCATCACACGCTTTAAATTATAGGCCAGAGTATGCAAGCTCATCTCCGCACTGACACGTTCTAGCGTTCTCGTTTGAAAATGTGTATAGCCCATCCATAATTTTATTGTCCCAAATGGGTGTTCGGCTGTGTTTCTTCTTACCGTCATTCGTTCTGGCTCTTTGTTAATTCGATCCTCGACAATATCAAGTACAGCCTCATACTCCCATCGACTGATGCGTCGATATTCCCCTGTTGTACATTGTGATTTTATCGAACACTTAATACATGCCGATGACCAATAACGCTTAATCATTTTTCCATCTTCTTGTCGGCTAAAACGAAAGATCGCGCGCTCACCGGCAGGACACTCATATTCATCATCCTCAGGTCTATAAATAAAGTCACGCTTGCCGAAAAGACCCTTGGCCTGATTGTTAGATGTTTCACACTTCGGGAGATAAGTTTTGATACCGGCGTCTTCACACGCCTTTATTTCTTTACCATTAAAGTAACCCCTATCAGCGATAACGGCCAGCTCATCAGTTGCCATTGCTTCTTTTGCCTGCATTGCCATATTCGCCAATTGCGCACGATCATTGCCGACATTGGTTACCTCATGCGCAACGATTAGATGATGTTTTGTATCCACTGCAGTCTGCACGTTGTAGCCCACTATGCCAGATCCACGCGTTATCATGGAGCGTGCATCTGGATCAGTCAGTGATATTTGTTTATCGGGTGAGGCAAGTAACTGCTCTTCGATTTTGTTGAGTCGTTGTATTTCTTTCTTGAGTTTGGCTATCTTACTTTCAAGCCGTTCACTCTTATCTTTTGCAACAGTGGTTTCCTGCCGATCAACACTGTTCATCTGAGCCAGATACCGGTCAATGCTCTCATCAATCTGTTCCAGTCGGCGCTTTAATTTGGCACGAGTAAAGTTTCGATCACGATTGTTTACGGCTTTGAACTTGCTGCCATCAATGGCAACAAATGCGTCGCTAAATAAATCCAGTTTGCGGCAAACCATCACAAAATCACGACAGACTAAACGTATCGCCTTGGTATTGTTCTTACGAAAATCAGAAATAGTCTTGAAGTCAGGCGCCAAACGACCAAGTAACCACATCAGCTCAACATTGCGCCCAGCTTCTCGTTCCAGGCGACGAGTTGATTGAATTCGGTTAAGAAAGCCGTAGACATAGAGCTTTAGCATGGTTGCCGGATAATAAGCCGGTCGACCGGTAACTTTGGGTTCTGTTTTGAAGCCCATGCCTGACAGATCAATGCTATCAATAAATACATCAATTACTCGAACGGCATTTTCTTCTGCAATGTAATCGTCGAGTATTTCTGGAAACAAGGTGGCTTGAGTCCGTGCTTCGCCCTCAATGAATCCACTCATGGGACACTCCATTTAACCGGAAAATATGATTATATAATCAATTGAGTTTTCACACAGCCTGGGCCGAATGGCGACAGTACAGTTTGATAGTGCTTTAAGCTCAAAAGTGTCAGTGTCAGATCACATGTAAACCCATACGCATTATCGGCACACTCTTTTGCTTTCTTTCCAGGCGATCAAATCAGATATTTTGTACCTGATCTTGCTGCCTATTTTGTAGAAAGGGATAATCTCTTTCTTTGTGCAGCGCCATGAAGCAAGTGTATTTACTTTTACTCCAATAATTTGCGCGGCCACCACTGGGTCAACCTCTTCCGTATTTTCGCCGGACTTGATTATTTTGCTTAGGGTCAAATTAGTTTCACTCATCTCTCTAGCTCCACTGTTTCCCGAATAGTCGTGAATTTCTATTTTTTCCATTACCAGCAAGTTGCCGATTTCTCATCACCAGACTTGAGCCTGATCATTTGTGGCGCTACCGGCAAAAGTTTTCTCAGCACCTATTGTTTCTTTAAATTGATGTAATATTTTTTGTTGTTAGCTCAACATTACAAAAACCAATACAACCGAAATCAAAACCAGAATAGCAGCCAGTAAATTCATGATGGCCGCCTGCCTGGAGATTCTGGTGAGATCGCGAATCTCATGATTGACTGCGATCTTGATTTTCTCGCTGATCAACTGCATGCATTGTTCAGCGGTCTGATTGTTTATGTTGCTGGTATTGTTTTGTTGCGCAGCGATCAGTGCATTGGCTTTTTTACTGGCGTATGAATGCCATTGATTAAAATTTTCCTGCAACACAGCTTCGTACTGGTTTAGCAGTTGTGCATGCGCTTGCTGATTTTGTTCCAGCAACACTTTGTTCAAGGTGTGCATCATCAACACCGGATCGTCTTGCGATAGGGCAACGCCGTGTTCCGAGGCGATTCTTTTGATCAACGCATCCAATTCGTCATTCATGTCAATACGGCAGCAACATTTTCAATACTGGCGAAGAGCTGTTTTTTGATGATGTTCAAGCGTTGGCGTACCATGATCGGGAGATTATTGTCTTCCAGCGCTTCACTGAATGTCTGCTTGGATTGCAGGATTTCGCTCAAATCCTTACCAAAGGTTTCTGCCTTGTAGTGCGGCACGCGGATAATCGCGGATACGCGTTTCTTGTTATCCTGGTATACCTTCATATCCTCAAACCGTTTACCGTTCATGGTAATCTCACCCCAATAGGGATTGAGCCAGACAACAAACAGTGCTTCTTCAGGAAACTGTTTCACTAGATGCGCAAAACCGTTGAGTGTATCGAGCATGGCCTGACTGCCGGTAATAACGGTATGAACAACCAATTCATGTCCCATGTCCAGCAACAGTACTGGAATCTGGTTGCTGATCAGATAATGCGACATCGGCACAAACGTGCTGGCGCCGTTATCAATAATGACATCGTTTTCAGTATTGGCGATAAGCTCGATCAGATCGTCAAACTTCCTGGGATCGATCTCATCGTTGTTCATTACATTAATCCGGTGCACATTCAGTTTCTTGAATCCATGAAATGTGGCATTGACTGGATCGGTATCAATACACAAAGGATTTTTACCTTTGGCGAACTTGTGCTGAGCGAGTGTGGCAGCAATAAACGATTTGCCCACACCACCCTTGCCTTGCAGAATCATATGTATCTTAGCCATCAGATCAGGTCCTCCTTGTTAATTGTTGAGCTGAAAGTAAAGCTGTCTTCCTGAGAAACACCTGCCGGTGTTTTAACCGGCTTTACCGAATGATGATGCTGTTGTGGTGATGTGTCCTGTATGTGTTTCTGGCAAAGATTCCTGAACCAGACATACGAGCAACCCAGTTTTTGTTCTGCGCGCAGTGTTGACCAAATCTGATACATCGACCACCCATCGGCCAGTGCCTGATTGATCTCATCCTTCAATGCCAGAAAAGAGGGCAAATGTTTGTTCTTGCGGCTCGGTTTGTCCTGTTCTCTTTTGGATACCCGTTCAGACAATGAGAATTTCATAGCAGTTACCCTGATTTCATCTTTGGTGAAAATTTATTTATTTTTATTTTTTTTGCGTCCCACAAAAATTAATTTTGCTTAATTTTTACTTTCATTTGCTTTCTGTTTGCTTATCAGATCGTTACAAATAGTTGTTTTATAGTTAATTATTGTAACAATAAGTACACATATAGTATCATTATAATGATTGTTTAACAATTTGCAAATCATTTTTTTAGTGATACTATAACCCCAGTTTACTAAAAACGCAGGGCAGGATATGTGAAGTTAGCTAACTTCTGCCAAAGTTATCTGCTTCACCTGTCTTATTCGCACATGACTGTGCTCAACGAATCCTGCTCTGCGAGGCCAGAAAGAGAGACTGAATGAACGACAAACGCCATAAACATCTGCGTGTTCCGGTAAGTTCACACGAAGAACAGGCGATCAAAAGCAAAGCCCGTAACACAGGCTTGCCGGTTGCGCGTTACATGCGACAGGTATGTCTGGGACATACCGTTCAGAGCATCATCGATCTTGCACAGGTCAAGCATCTGCTGAAAGTTAACGGAGACCTTGGCAGAGCTGGCGGGCTACTCAAATTCTGGCTCAGTGATGACAAACGTGCAGTTGGAATGGACAGAAAGGAAATCTTTTCTGTATTAAGGGAAATCAAAGAAACCCAGGCGCTCATGAGCCGGGTTTTAAAGAAACTGATCACCAGACATAACATTTAGCCGCTAAACCTTATGATCGCAAAACATATACCCGTCAAAACCCAAAGCGCCAGCCGGTTTGCACGGCTTGTCGATTACATTACCGATAGCCAGCGCAAAACGGAGCGTGTCGGAGTTGTGCGCATCTCAAATTGTGCCTGCGAGAACACAGATGATGCTGTCATTGAGATTTTAGCTACGCAGCGGATGAACATGCGCGCCACATCCGACAAGACTTATCATCTGATTATCAGCTTCCAGCCAGGCGATATTGTCAGTGAAGAAAATCTCGCTGAAATCGAAGAAAGATTATGCGATGGACTTGGTTTTAAAGATCACCAGCGCATCAGCGTTGTGCATCACGATACCGACAACATGCATATTCATGTTGCCATTAATAAAATTCATCCCGAACGATTCACAATTCACAATCCCTACTTTGATTATGCAAAGATTGCCGGACTGTGCGAACAGTTGGAGTCTGAATTCAATCTTGCACACGACAATCACCAACGAACCAATCGTCACATCGACATTGAATCCAAAGCAGGTGTCGAGAGCTTGCTGGGCTGGATGCGGCGCGAGTGTCTGGATGACATCAAAAACACAAACACATGGCAGGGTTTACATCAGATTCTGCAAAACCATGGCCTGGAGATCAAGGAGCGTGGCAACGGCCTGGTGTTTGTCTCCGGCAATGGTGTGGCCGTTAAAGCGAGTTCCATTGACCGGTCTTTATCAAAACCGAACCTGATCAAGCGGCTGGGCGCTTTTGAACCGACTGTGGATTCCTTAAAAACAGAGCATTCACAAACTCATGCAGGCACACAAGATAAATCTCAAAACACTAAAACACTAAGATCGAAAGCCAAACACTACCAACCCAGGCCGCTGCAGAGCAGCGTTGATACTTCCAGACTATATGAACGTTACCAGCAACAACAATCCAAAGCAGCTTTATTGCGTAAAGAACAATTGTTTAAATTGCGGGAGCAACGCGACCTGTTGATTGAACGCGCCAAACAGGATGCGAAAGACAAGCGCAGCATCATCAAACATGTGCAAGTCGGACCACTTGGCAAGAAAGCCCTGTATGCAACGGTGAGTCTGCAATTTAAAACAACGTTGGATGAAATCAAACGTGATTACCGCGAAGCGTATACGCAATTAAAGCCCGGTTCACGAAGAATGGCCTGGCTGGACTGGCTAACGGTTGAAGCCAGGAACGGCAATGCTGAAGCACTTTTAGCACTGCGTGCCAGAAACAAAAAAAACGGCAGAAATGGAAGAGTTAAGGGTGATCATATTGTAGGCATTGAATATAATAACAACCAGTCCAAAACAAGTGACATTGAGTCTGTGACCAAAGACGGCACGGTATTTTATAAAGCTGGCACTACGGCTATTCGCGACGACGGTAAGCGGTTGTTTGTCTCTCAAAGTGCTTTGGATGATTCTTTGGTTGACGTGCTGCAAGTTGCCATCAACAAGTACGGCAATCACCTGTCGGTTCATGGAACAGATACATTCAAATCTGCGGTTGTTC
>JAGRFM010000152.1 GCA_020446045.1 Nitrosomonas sp. | reverse complement strand
AATACCTGCTTTGCCAAATCAATTCCCATACATGTTATAGTCATACTCTCCTCCCGCTGTTTGATTGCTAAAATCTTTAGTTTGGCACATTACGATGCCGTTGAGTGGGAGGAGTCCATTCCATTGGACTACTTGCTTGCTTTCGAGTTTACCGAAGCAGGCAAATGTTATGGTTTGGAAGATTCGAAAATTTAAGATCGGTAAGGTGTTAGTATAGCCACATCATTCAAGTTTTTTGATTATGAAATATGCATTTCGAGAACCATCATTTCCTTTGTTAGTAGAAACAGACTCTTGCCTTATTGGTGCAAAAAGTCTTAAAGATTTGGAGAATAAAATTGAATCATCTGATTTCCAATCAAAAAGCTCATATCATGTAATAGATTCAAAGGGTGAAGGCTGGTCTTATTACCATGATATGGATCTTATTTCTCCTTTAACCGTTAAAAAAAGATGGTTCAAAAAGGAAATCATTGATCTGCATAATTCTTTTATCGAAGATGATGAAAAACAATTCATCGGAAGGTCTTTGTCATCAAAGACATTACCAATACTAATCAATGAGGTTGTCGAGTTTACATACAAATCCTGCTGAAAATCCGAAACTTAAAGTTTAGGTGCTGGCGTCAGCCCTTGGAATAATGCTTATCCAATTTATCAAGCAGCTTTAAGCCTTTATCTATATTTCCGCTCGCAGCCAATGCACGGAAGCGTACTTCACTATCAAATTCAGCTAATGCCTGCGTAGACAGTTCCTCAATTAATTTATTAACACTCATATGCCTATGCCGCGCCAGTGCTTTTAGGCGCCCGTGTTTGTCATCCGGTAACCGGACAGTTAATGTAGCCATGTTATTTACCTCTCAACAACTCACCTGGCGTCAAGATTTTTATGCCAGGAAACTTCAGTTCTGCATTTTGCAAGTCGCTAACATTATTCGTCACAATTGACGTAGCATTACCTGCCAAAGCCAATTCAATTAAAAAGTTATCGCCTTCATCTACACTATTCGGCCGCCATAAATAGTAAATAGGCGCCCACTGACAAACCCCGTATAGTGCTTTCAATAAATAATGCAGCAAGAATAATGCTGGGTCAAAAAATAATGCAGGTTGCGAATCAATAAAAAAGTAAGCAGTAGCTCAATGGCATTTATATCCAGGCGTCAAAATCGCTGGTATGGACATGGCGGCCATCTTTTTTAAACAATCTTTTTTAACATACCTGGGGATGAATTGCCGTGGCTGGTAATAGATCTGCAAATATGAAATTGTCTCGATGTACGATTTCTCCGACGGATACTGGTATTGGGCTGTTGAACATCGGGGCATCGTAGACAAAGCTATGAAATTCTCCGTTTTCTCCACAGGGGTCTACGGATTCTGGCAGAGACGCCAGGAACTTGTCATTAAATTCCTTGCCAACAAATTCTTGTGGGATTTGCTTCGGGTCTATGCACGTAATAATGGTTTTTAACCCGTTATTGATCATTTCTTTAGCAAGTGCATCAGTTGGCGATCCCCAGATTGGGAAAACAGGTTTGATACCGCAGCTACTGAGTTTCTGCTCTCGATAATTGCGAATGTCTTCGAGGAACAAATCGCCAAACGCGAAAAATTCAATAGCATTATTTTTCGCTTTTTCTACGAATTTTTCCATGATATTTTCGTATTCTTCGTTGCTGCAGGGGTAGGGGATTTCGATCAATTCCATAGGAAGACCGATACGTGCTGCCTGTTGCAGTAATAACTCAACGCTAACCCCATGCATGGCTACGCGATTGAATTCGCGATTGACCGTGCAGAACAAGCCAACGACTTCTATCTCCGGATTTTGCAGCAATTTATGAAGCGCCCATGCGCTATCTTTACCGCTGCTCCAGGACATCAGTGTTTTCTTTTTTATCATTGTTCTCATTTATCACACATGGCAGATACAACATCTTGTCCGATAATCCGCGATGGAGTGCCGTACAGTATGCGGCAGCTCAATGGCATTCATACCCAGGCGTCGTCAGATTATTGGCCGCTTCGACAATCGATTTAAAAAGTAAATGCCGAACTTTTTTTGGCTAACATATGATAATTTTGCAAGAGGCTCTTGATTAATGCGACTCACAGAGCAGTGAAATGAATTTTTCTGGCTGCAGTGGTTTGCTTAGATAGTAGCCTTGAAAGAAAATGCACTTTGATTTAGTAGCAAAATCAAAATCAGCAATATTCTCAATGCCTTCCGCGACGACATCAATACCCATTTTTTCTGCCATGTAACCGATAGCCTGAATTAGGCTACGGGATTTATCATTGATATTACCCATAAAAAAACTTTTATCGATTTTTAGTATCTCAAAGGGCAAATTGTTCAACAGCGTAAGCGATGAAAAGCCAGTGCCAAAATCATCAATCGCCAATTTAATATTTGCTGTTCGTAATTGATCAATTACTTGTTTTTGGTTTTTTGAGTAGTTGAATACAGCATTCTCAGTGATTTCAATATAAACAAGCGTAGTATCGATATTGTACTTTTGGCAAGCAGCAATTAAATGTTGCGCAAACTGGATATTGTCGAGTTGCATCGGAGAGGCATTGATTGCTATTTTGAAGGTCTTTCCACTCGTGTCATAACACCGCCGAGCATGGCGTAACGTCTGGTTAATTAAGAAATCTCCCAATTCAATGATTTGATTTGTGACTGCAGCAATATCAAGAAATTCATCTGGTGGGATAAAACCAATATCGCGGGATTCCCATCGTGCTAACGATTCAATCGCAATAATTTCTTTATTTTTGTTATAAATAGGCTGAAAGACTACATAGATTTCGTGATTTTCCATTGCAGACTTCAGATTATTCGAAATCATCGATCGTTTGCGAGTCAGCGCCTCCATTTGCGGATTAAAGTAAGAAATCAGGTTTCTGCCTTTTGATTTGCTATGATATAAAGCCATGTCAGCTTTTCGTAACAGTTCATATGCATTATCGCCATCATCAGGCAAAATAGCGACGCCAACACTGGTCGATAACTTTAAATGTACATTTTCGGCAGTGTGGTTTTTTGGCACCATTGTAAAAATCCGATTAACATGCTTATCAATTTGATCAAGATTGGCAAACCCGGTTGCCAGGACAAGAAATTCATCTCCGGCAAAACGCGCTACTGTGTCAATCGCACGGCAGATTTCTTTTAACCTGTCTGCAATATTCATTAATAATCTGTCGCCGAAGTGGTGTCCATAAGTATCATTTACCATTTTGAAGTGGTCTAAATCGATAAAAACCAGTGCCGCTAGCGTGTTGCTCCGCTTGCATTTATGTGATTCTTGTTCAATACGCTGAGTTATAAAGAAGCGATTGGGCAATTGTGTCAGGGAATCATGTGTCGCCAGGTGTAACAAATGCTGTTTATGTTTTAATTGCTCCGTCACATCGGTTAACACAACACAGTAGCCGCCGCTATGAAATAAATTGTTTTTGACGTTTAGATATTGCTGGTTCTTATTAATTAAATGGTCGCCATATAATCTTGAATCTTCGGGATGCTCAATTCCTTCAACCGCTTCAACCAGTGATGTTTCCCAACCAAAGTTTTCCAGTACTTTAAAATAGTCGCGATCTTCCGATGTCAAATACATTGAAATATCGTCAATGGGAATACCGAGTAGCTTTTGTGCCTGATGATTATATGCGACAACTTTATGCTGTTTATCAACGATGATCATGCCATGTGAAATGGACTCAAACGTTGCGTTTAAGTATTCCTGAATATGCTGTTTTTCTTGTTCGGTTTTTTTAAGTCCGGTTATTTCTATGCCGGACATGAAAATGCCGGTTTGCTCGCGCCTCATGTTATATCTTGGCTGATACATGATGCTCATGATGCGCTTATCATCGCTATTGTCTTCAAGTTCCAATTCATAAGAAACAACGTTACCTTGTAACGCCTCTTGTAAAAAAGGAAGTATCTTTTTGACGATATCAGGGGGCAATACTGACTTGACGTTTTTGTTCAGGACTTCGTTTGCAGTGGCATGAATATAATCAAGGTACTTTTGACTGACCATGATGTAATTCAGCTTAGTATCCAAAATTGCAATCATAATTGGAATATTCTGAAAGACGTCAGACATCAACGCAAAATTTGATGCATTATTTTGAATAGCTCTTGATAGTTCTTTCATTAAGAGTCGTGTTTTGCTCGTAAAAGAAGTGCTGCAAATATTATCATCATGATTTTTCTGATAGTTTCAGATAGTTTAACAAAACAAATGGTTTTGTGTGTTATTTCATTTGCTTGTTATCTGGTGCATCACGCTTGTACCGTTAGCGTTAATTTAATGTGGTCTTGCTGACAACAAATAGAAATGTTTGGTCTATTGCAAGTAAATTGTCCACTTTTTTCATAATCACTGCACAGAATGGAGAACTGCACACACGATACCGATTAATTTTTGGAAACTATGACCAAAGGGTAATTTTTTTGTAAAGAATTTGAAATAAAGTTCATCAAAAACCAGAAATTGTAATTTAGAAGATGAAATTTTGGAATCTTTGGTTTTGTTTAAAATCGGATCAAACGGAGATTAATATGGAAAAAACAGTGGGTACTACCAATAATAAATTGGTGACTAACACACAAATCATTGCAAAGCACTTTGGCCGTATTCACAACGAAGTCATCCACGCTTTACGTTATTTGATGAGCGACTGTGGCGCCGCATTCGGCAAAGAAAACTTTTTCACACAAGAACAAAACAATTTTTGTAAATATTAACGATGATCGCATTGTAATCATCCCTTAAAATAGCAAAGCCGACCAATACCCGAAGGGCATTGCGCCACTGGCAGCGATTTGATGGCGCAATGCGCTTCGCTGATTGGCGCCCTACCTGTGATAAAGTAAAACCAGCCTGTAGGTTGAGGTAAACCATGCGCATCCCAACATAACGGTTTAGTTGGGCTTCGTAAACTTACTCCAACCTACAAAATTGCATTTTAATGAAAATGCGATCAAGTTGACGACTGTATCGAGTCCGATCCTTTTAATTCATGACCTTATCGAGTGAACGTTTTTCGAGACGTTCATATTCACGAGATGCAATGTGTTAGTGGTAGTGGTTGATTGCTGCGGTCAATAAACACTCCCTATAAAAATCTTTATATGCTATAAATACAGGGCTGTAATCGGGGAAAGATAGTTATGGCAACACAACTCCGATAATTTTTTACTGTGGAATGAGAGGTGCTCAACGTATGTATCTGCTTAACACTTTGGGTTTAACGAATAAAAATATCGACGCTGAAGAAGAACGAAGAAAACTGCAACTCTACATTAATCTGAAGTTGGCTTCTTCAGGACAACCCACTTGCGCAGATCAAAGCACCCAAGAATTTCTCGAAACAGCCCGCGACTTGTTAAAGAGCTACCGGGAAAAAAATCGTCTGCTGGCAGATTATCTCTGCCCGGCGGATAAAAGAATTCAACAGTTTCTGGATAAATATCTCAGTGACAGCGGTGCTGATAAGATTCCCAGATTACCGGGTATGACCTTTGTGCTGGATCGTCATGGTATCGCCCGTGAATTGTCAATACCAATGGGTGGAGATGAATTTCATTCAGAGATCGTATCCAGCTACCGCATTAAGCAGGGCGTGTTGCATAACCCGGCCAGTGACCGGCGTACGACCGAAGGTTCTTTCCATGTCACTGAAGGCGGATTGCCGATACCGGGTGATAAAAAAGCGGTTCCCAAAAAAACATTCGCCATGATGCTTGGGCATGCGTTTAACCCGCCTAAAGATTTACTGAAACTGCCTTTTTCAGCCAACCAGGTGACACCGGCGGAAATGTTTGTGTCGCTGTTGTTGAGGCCGATCGTGTGCCCGGAAATACCGGGGGTTGATGCCGAGAAATCCATGGAAATCCGTTTTTTTGTACCGGGAAATCTGGTCAGCAATCTGGATTTCGTTGAAAGTATTTTTGGCAATGGCGGCAATCCCAATCTTGCCGAGTTTGATGCGGCTCTGGATGCCGTCCACTGGAGCGGTCATACCGGTTGCGTTATTCTCGCCCCCCATCTGATCACGCTGACCAAAAAAGAGCTTGGTTTGCCGCATATCAACGATGCGAATGAGCGGCAAAAAAGTGAAGGGATGTGCTGGCAGGAAGCAGGTGAATTGTATAACGATGGCCAGGCATTCAAAATTACCGCCAGGGATGAGCAGGGCGTCATTGTCACTATCGTTGCGGATAACTATTACGGTTATTGCAAAAAGGAAGTCAAAACGCAATTGAGCTACGCCGCTAACCTTTACGGCCTGGCTGAAGAAGAGCATGCAGGCGGTGCACTGGCATTCCCCCGCCGTAATCATGGTGAAGAATTCGGTATTGACAGCCGCACCCGCGAACCGGGTTACAGCTTTAGTGAGGCCAGTGAACACTATGCAGATGTCATGGATATAAAGCCGGAAGGCTATGCCATAGATAAAAACTTCCCTGACGTGATTTATGTGCCGCAGGATTTGCGCATGGATCTCAATGCGCAGACGATTACCTGGAATCATGGTAATCAACAACAGCAGATTCGTTTGCAGCCGGGAAAAATTTACATGCAACCGAATGGTTACAAAGTCGAGATGGAGAAAAATCCCGGTTCTTCATACTGGCGGCTAATTGGTACAGACCCGCTGGGCACGTTCTGCCACAAGCCCTGCACCGTATCCGGCGGTGGCAAGTCGGAGATCTCCAAATCCATTAACGATGCTGTGATATACGGCCCGCTGTTTGTCGACGATTTACAGCAAGACCTGCAACGCGTCCTGGAAATCTGCGAAAAAGATTACTCGCAACGTTTCAAACCCGGATTTGAAGCGGAAGACAGAAAACCGACCCGTAAATTGCTCAGTCCTGAGCGCAGTCTGGGTTCCGTCATCAAGGTATTAACCGTGTCTTCCAGTTATACCGATGAATTTAATGAATGGCTCGAATCGATACCGCCGCGTATATTTTCGTTGCTTTTCCTGATCAAGCGTTATTATCGCAAGGAATGGGGCGATGACCTCAGTAAGCACTTGTCGGTGGATATCGTCGATGGCGCGCCAAGCCATGAACTCAAACTGAACAATCGTAAAATTATCGCTTCTTATTTACGCGTTGGTTTTGATCAGGAGAAAAAGTGGCGCACCTTTAAAGTCAGGCAGGATTTCATCGCGGCTGAAAAAATTCAGATGGAAGACGACATCAGCGTTTCGGTTGTGGTGCCGGATAATTGCCTCGACGAATGCCGTGCGGCGCAGCATTCAGGGCTCAGTGTCAAAGTGGTTAAAAATTGTGAGAACAGGCTGTTTCAAAGACCGGATGACGCCCGTGTTCCTGGCTATGATAAGCAGACCGAGATGGACATGGCGGCAATGGGTAACTTTATTGCCAACTACGAGCCATTAAAGGGAGAGAGTCTGGCCGCAGTTGTCGAAGACGTTATGGTTCACGGCAGCTTCACTCCACCGATGCAAAATTTGTTGCAGGAAGCTTATGACGAGGGTGACGGTTACGTCGTGTCGTCTGCCCATTCCCGTTTGATCGATGGGAAACGGTCAATCAATCCGCGCTATCTGCAAATACGTCCCGACCTGGTTAATCCGGTCAGGAAATATGTGGCCAGCATGAGCACCCGCATGCACCTCAAACTGCCGATGGATGCCGCCGTTTGCCACCCGGTTGATGCGGTGCTGGCAGGCCGCAGAAATAACCCGCCCGAACCCGGCATCAGACCGCTGGCGGTGTATAACCCGATCCATTATCAAGCGTTGCCTGAACTGTTTATGGAATTTATCTGCAGCCTGACTGGCAAATCGCCTTCAACAACCGGTGTGGGCAGCGAAGGCGCGCTTACCAAGGGACCATTCAATGCTTTAAGACCGACTGCGGATCTGAATAACGCCCTGGTATCGTTCATTTTAACGGGTTATGCCGGGTTTTCCAGTTCGGCGGGCTATGTCGGTGCAAATATGATGGTCGAACATGATATCAGTTTGCTGGTGCCGGAAATCTGGGCGCGAATTACAGAAGAAGAGCGGAGTCCCCAATATCTTATTGATAATGGTTATATGGAGCTTTTAAAAGACTTCGAACATGAAGGCCAAACAATTCTTGCCAGCCGTTTGGGATACCGTATCACTGAACGTTTTGTTCACCGGTTCATGGGTAAAATATTCGATAATCCCCAAGCGGTATTTACCGAGGAATTACTCAAGCCGGAAATTCAGGATATGCCATCCTTCGTTGACGGAATCAATAACATCGTCGAAGCCCAGCAGCGGGTGGCGCAGCAATACATCGACGACGGCAGCGTCAACGATGCCTGCCCACCACTCCATGCCTTGATACATATCATGGCTACCGGAGAATACAACGGCAAAACCGTGCACGACCCCAGTATTCGCGAACTCTTCACGCGGGAATCGCTGTTGGCGTCCGACTGGTATCGTGAACGGCTTGAGATCAAGCAACAACGGGAAGTCGCTTTGTGGGAGCGGCATGTGAAAAACCTCCAGGATTTCTCCCGCCTGCCTGGGCATGAAGACGAAGTCGAAAGACTCGGAATCAGCAGCCGTTTGGACGAAGCTCTGGAAAGATTGTCCTATGTCAGTAGCCAGGCCTACCTTGATGGACTGGTCGGCACCATCGGCGCCGATCCCTTGCACCCTTACCGATGCATGAGCAGCGAGCAACAAGCGGAAAGCAGGAAAGTGGCATAAGTTAACGGATTCGGTTTGTGCAATTGTGTTTCAATAGAGAAAGGGAGGCTGCATGAAGAAAAGAAATGTTCTGGTTGTTGTGGCAGGCGTATTAGCGGCGTATACGGGTATGTCGGCGCAAGCGACAAGTGTGACCATGTTTGGTAGTGCACAGGTTGAATATACTACGGTAGATATAGAAGGAATTACCAGTCAGGCAAATGTCAGTGATGATGCCGGACGTTCCAAGTGGGGCGTGCAAGTGGTTGAGAACCTGGCGAATGGATTATCTGCCAAGGCGCATCTCGAGTTTGGTTTCAGTCCGGGTACTGGTGGTATTGGTATCGCACGGGAGCGCTGGGTTGCGCTCGCTGGCAATCAGTGGGGTGAGTTGAAGTTTGGTCGCGTGCAATCTCCGTTCAAGGATTTTGCGGGTGGACTAACGATTGATCCATTTGCATACACAACCTTACAAGCCGGTGGCAGTGGCGGTACTATGGTAGCTTCTGCAAATGGTCTGGGTGCAGCGTCAAACGGTTTTGTTAATAGTGCAATACGTTACGATTCGCCTACTGTTGAAGGTTTTACATTTTCTGCATTGCTGATGCCCGGTGATTCAAACCGGCTAGATCCGCTGTTTGGTGGAGGCAATAATACCAATAGTGGCGGGGAAGACGGCGAATGGGATTTCCAGATTGCCGGTAAATACGATACTCAGATTGCGGAGCATGATATCGGTGTTTTTGGCGGTTATTCACGTGACAACGTCAGTTCCGTGCAGCGTAGCGTACTGCCCGGCGTGGTCGATGATGAAGAAGTCTGGCGCGGTGGTGCGTCATGGCGTTATCAGAATTTTCGTTTAAGCGGTCAGTATGAAAATGTAAATAATGCAGTCGGGGCGGCGACCTGTACGAACTCTGCGATGCTTGGCGCTCCGGGAGATTCGCGCGCGCAATGTAATTCAGCGATGAACGTGAACGGAGACGGTGATCTGTGGTTTGTCGGTGGAGAATACACGTTCGGCAATACGCGATTAATCGCACAGGGTGGTATGGCGCATGCGAAAGCAACCGCATTTGCAGCCAAACGCGATGTCAGCAGTTTTACGGTGGGCGCAATTCATCACCTGAGCAAGCGTTCAAGCCTTTTTGGCGGTTATCAGCGCGTTATGGTCGATGACAGGCAAGTTGGTACTGCGGACAGCGACAGTAACAAATATACCGTCGGCATGCGGCACGATTTTTAGTACGGCATATTGGATATTAAATAGCGTTAGATGACGGCGTGTTTTGTCGGTTCATCTGGCAAGGCAGGGTGCAATACCCGAAGGGCATTGCACCGCTGACAACGATTGGATGGTGCAATGCGCTTCGCTTATTGACACCCTGCCTGTCATCACTACCCGCAGTATCAATCAAAAATTCAACCATATATCGATTCACCAGTTCAGGTTGTTCCTGATGCCCCAATGGCTACATTGGGGAATGTATTTGGTTTCGAAACGACCGGAGAAATAGGGTTCCATGCAAAAAGTGAGTTCTTTACCGAGTGCAGTGTATTCTTCGCCAAAACTTAGCATAACCTGTTGTTCTTTATTTGAATAGTGGGTTTCCGGGGGCTCTTCTCCGGTCTTGTGTATAAATACTAAATATATAAAGCACATAACATGCTGAATAACTGTAATTTGTTTAGTCTCTGCAAGTGCTGGTTTTTTGCTCCATCAGCATCAAGTTCAGGACAGTTTTTTCTACTCTTCACTATCTACGTCAGCCCAATATTTGTGCGACTGACGCAGATAGTGAAGGGCAGAAAAAAGACAAAAATGCATACACAAGACCGGAGAAGAACCTTTCCGGGCAGACACTAACTATTGACCATCTATTACGGTTGAAAATTAACAGTCATCCAGCCGCTTCCATTCCGACGGCATTCCTGGATGGCGCAAGCCTACCCGGCTGTTTGCTTGTTGAATGATCGCGGTTCTCGATTTTATCCTACTAGCAATTGTTGATAGATTATTGGCAGAACGTGAGAAAGACGATCAGGCCGGTTTACAATGGCATAACCCCCTCTGCCAAATAAATAAGGGAAGTAATCTTGCGCTTTGCGGTCAACGGTAATTCCAAATACGGTGAGGCCTGCTTTGCGGGCTTCCAGAATGGCGTGCCGCGTGTCCTCTATCCCATAACGACCTTCATAATAGTCCAGGTCGTTGGGTTTGCCATCACTGAGCAGTACAATCAACCGGTTACGTTCAGGGCGCATGCTCAAAAGTTGACGGGTATGACGTAAAGCAGCGCCGATTCTGGTGTAATAGCCGGGGCGCAGTGACGCAATCCGCCGTAGTGTTTTGTCGTTGAACACTTCATCAAAATTTTTGACGGCGGCAATACGCACAAAGTGTCTTTTACGGGATGTAAAGGTATAAATGGCAAAAGCGTCCCGACATGTGGCCAGGCCGGTTGCCAGTGTTATCAGGGCCTCTTTTTCAACATCGAGAATGCGAAGATTGTTTGTCCAGCTATCGGTTGATAGAGAGACATCGACTAAAATAGCGACAGCAAGATCGCGTGTTTGCCGGTGCGTTTTCATATAGACTTGGTCAGAGCAATTGCCGTTTGCAAGAAAATCGCATTGTGTGCGTACCAGTGCATCCATGTCCAGTTCTACACCGTCCAGCTGGCCGCGTAAAATCTCACGTTTGGGTTTCATGGCCTCAAATTGACGTCTAATTTTGCGAAAGTGGCGTCTGGTCTGAAGATCAGGTGTCCATGATTCGCCGTCTTCTTCGGCTCGCTGGAATATGACCCGACATTGATTGGCATGATAATCTTTACGCCGGTAGTCCCATTCAGGATAGGTCAACTCTGAAATTAACGCATCCGGGTTGACATCACCGGGTGCGAGATCAAGATCTAATTTAAGCTTGGTTGCGGCTGGATGTTGATGCGGGCTGAGGGCGATTTCTTCGATATCTTTCGCGGCGTTTTTGGCAGAGTCTTCATCGTCATCCTGCACTGCGCGATTGATGTTGATCATCTCAGACCAACTGAAAAGTTTTTCGAAACGATTTAATAACAGCGGGTCATCACGTTCACTTTGCTCAAACTTTTCCCTTCGGCTTTTTTTCCTGGGGTTTTCACTCATTTCTTTGCTGTCGCCGTCGTTCTGCTCCGAAAAATCACGGTCTACACTTGACGATACACTGGATGAATGAGTTGTTCCCCATAATGGTACCGGTAGAAACGGTTGATACTGTGGTGCAGCCTGCCAGCGTTGAAAATCGGGTGTGGATTGCGTGATGTCGCTTAAAAATAACTGACTTTGAGGGTTAGAACTGGGGTTACCTAATAATGTCTGGACAACACCCTCGACAGCATTTTCCTGTTCGGGAAGTGTGCGTTTGGGCCGTTGTTCGCAAATTGCATTGCAAAGGTTACGGTAATCTTTGGCAAGACCTGGAAAACGATCACATACTTTTAAGCATGTCCAATACGCGCGATGCAGAAAAAACAGGTCGGCGTGCAACGGATCGTCAGGCTGGTTTTCTGTTTCTTTCGACACAGCAAAAAATGCGGCCAGCCAGAAATAAAGGCGACGGTTTAGTGTGGCAGATGGGAAATAGGCAATTGTTGCAGGCAGCAATATCCGTTCATGATTACCTGCTATTAATGGCATGGACTCCTGTTCCTTGCCCAGCCGCTGTAATAGTTTCAGACGGTGTTTCGATGACTGTTGTGCACCTGCCGTTAACGCAATTCCGGGTGCGCCGCCAAGGCCGCGGAAATAAACGCCGAGTGAAGTACGAATTGAATCCAGTGATACAGCGGCATCTTGATAATTCGGATAGCTGTTGGCATTACCAACGAGCCGGTGCCAGAAATGACCGATTTGTTCTTCCAGCTCGATAAATTCCCATTTACTCACTTGGTGCTCTATCCCTATGATATTGTCAGGTACAGCGTTGCCATGTGGGTGAGCTTGACAGCACTCATGAGCCGCGTTGTGCTTTTTGGCAATAGAATACTATTTCCTGCATGGCATGCCTTGCCATGTACACTGACAAGCTCACTGAACCAGGCAATATCATAGGGATAGAGTACTAATTAACCGTAAGTCGCGCGGATCAATTCCAGCAGGCCGTCTTTAACATCCTGATCATCGCACAACGGTTCAACCAGTGCAGTTACGGCCGCCTGAAAAGGATCCAGTCCATTTTTCATCAGAATAGCGCAATAGACCAGCAACCGGGTTGACACAACCTCTTCAAGATCAACATCTTTCAATTTTCGCAGCTGTTTTGCCAGATTTGTCAAAGGGATACAGTGTTCCATAGACAAGCCACTCTCTCTGGCGATAATTTCGAGTTCTATTTCGGGTGGCGGAAAATCAAAACTGATGGAAACAAATCGTTGCCGCGTACTGGGCTTTAATGATTTGAGGATATTCTGATAACCGGGATTATAGGAAACCACCAGCATGAATTCGTCGGGTGCTTTCAGCATTTCTCCCGTGCGTTCCAGTGGCAGAATCCGGCGGTCATCGGTTAATGGATGCAGTACGACCGTCACATCCTTGCGTGCTTCCACAACCTCATCCAGATAACAGATACCGCCATTGCGTACCGCACGTGTCAATGGACCATCGACCCATACAGTTTCACCACCTTTGAGTAAATAACGGCCCGTCAAATCTGCAGCAGTCAAGTCATCGTGGCAGGAAATGGTATACAAAGGCCGCCTTAGACGGGCTGCCATATGGGCGATAAAGCGGGTTTTTCCGCAACCCGTGGGTCCCTTGATCAGTAGTGGCAAACGTTGGTGATAAGTCGTTTCAAATAAAGCACATTCATTTCCGACCGGTTTGTAAAATGGAGTTTCATCCTTTTCCGATATCACCTGTAATTCCTGTTGTGACTGCATCTGATTCATCTGTAGTGACAATGACTATCAAACCCGGTGTGCGGTGGTAACTTGTTCCCGCACAGGCCCGAGTGCCGAATAAAGAAACAGTAATGCGCCCAATAGAAAAAAGAGACCCGAACCCAAACGGAACCAATAGAATAATTCGATTTGCGACTGGATTTCCATAAAACCCATTGCCAGGACACGCTGAAGATGCGTTTGCAGAACACCTGCAAATGCAAGCGTAAACGTCATGATCGTCATTGAACCGGTCATGAGCCAGAAACTCCACATATTCAAAATCTGATTGAATGGCTGCAATTTGCGCAAGGCCGGCATGGCATAGGTAAAGAACGCCAGATTCAGCATCACGTAGGCGCCATAGAAAGCAAGATGCCCATGCGCCGCCGTTAACTGGGTGCCGTGCGTATAGAAATTAATTGACGGGAAGCTGTGCATAAGGCCTAAAACGCCTGCGCCAAAAAAAGCCATAATCGGGCAACCCAGACTCCAGAGCATGGCCGCTTTGTTTGGATGTTCGCGGCCGCTCTGGTAAACCAGATAAAACGCCCAAAGAATCATCGCGAAAAACGGGACTACTTCGAGAAATGAAAACACGAGGCCGATCCAGTGCCAGTATTCGGGGGTGCCGATCCAGTAGTAATGATGACCGGTTCCCAGCAAGCCGCTGAAGAGTGAGAATCCAACGATGACGTAAAGCCATTTTTCGATGACTTCACGATCGACCCCGGTTAATTTGATCAACAGGAATGCCAGCATGGCGGCCATAATCAATTCCCATACCCCTTCAACCCAGACATGCACAACCCACCACCAGTATAGTTTGTCGAGCGCCAGGTTGTCAGGGTTGTAAAAAGCAAACAGGAAAAAGATCAGAGCACCCCACAGACCGAGCAACAGGACAATGGAAACCACTGTTTTGCGGCCTTTGAGGACGGTCATGGTGATATTGTATATAAATACGATAAAGGCGATGGCCATGATGATTTTGACCCATAACGGCTGTTCCAGAAATTCGCGGCCTTCGTGAATGCCAAAAAGATAAGAAACAACTGCAGCTAAAGCAGCGAATACAAACAGACCGAGTTGCAACCAGGCCAGTTTAGGGCTGTGTATTTCACATTCGCTTTCTTCTGGTATCAGAAAATAGCTGGCACCAAAATAACCCAGCAAAAGCCAAACTAACAACGCATTGGTATGAATCATTCGAATGATATGAAACGGAACAGCTTCTGACAGAAAATTTGGAAAAACATAGACGGTACCCGCAAGCACACCGGCTAATACCTGAACCAGAAACAACGCAAGTGCGGCAACAAAATAAGGATAGGCAAGCTGCTGGGTTTGATATTTCATTGATGGAATCTCCTTGGGAAAACTGTATGTAAATCGTTCAAACCATTAACCGGCATCGTTTGGAGGCCATCCTAACGTGTCTATGCGGCTTGTCCATTCAAGAAAGTCAATCAAGTCATCGAGTTCTTGTTCGGTTAGATTGAACTGGGGCATTTGCCTTCGGCCTGGTGCACCGGTCGGTTGTGCGCGCATCCAGGCTTTCAAACCCATGCGTGCAACTTCTGGATTCTCACGACCGCCGTAGCGGAACCATACATTGCCTAATTCTGGCGCAAAATAAGCACCTTCACCGAGCAGGGTATGGCAGTTAATGCAGGAGTGTCGTTCCCATACATGTTTTCCGCGGGCGACCGCATCAGTCAAGGTTGATTCGTCCGTTGAAACATTCCGGATATAGTAATGGCTGTGAAGAGTGAGGACGGTAAAAAGAAGCAGAAAAAAAATTGAGCCACCATAAAATATGTTGCGTGCTGCTGATTTGGTCAAATACTCTGCCATACCTTCTCCCTTTTGAATGGTCAAAATATGTTCGGTGATACGCGGCTAAATAACCTTAATAATCATATGGATAAATAAAATTCAAAGGTTATTTTTAATTCTAACGTAAGTCTATTCGTTTGAGAAGTGGAATTTGGAATACTTATACCAAAGATAAGCGCTGATTTTTTATTAGGGGGTGTTGTTATGTGTTATGTACAATTCTATTTGCTTTTCGGGCAAAAGAACAAAGTTTTTGAGCCGCAGGACATGCTAAAGCATATTCAAGGTGCAAAAACGACGATAATTTTGTTCGAAAAGTATCAGACTAAACGACAGTCTCCGGTATCCATCAAAAATTCAACCATATACCGATTCACCAGCTCAGGTTGTTCCTGCTGCACCCAGTGGCTGCATTGGGGAATGTATTTGATTTCGAAACGACCGGAGAAATAGGGTTCCATGCAATAAGTGAGTTCTTTGCCGAGTGCACTATCTTCTTCGCCCCAGATCAGCAGCGTCGAGCATTGAATTTTGTTAAATGACCGTTCTCCATGACGCACTAACTCACGAAACACAGCCCGGTAGTAATTGATTGCCGCAGTCAGCGCGCCGGATTTTTTCAGTGCCTCGGCATATTTCTGCAATTCATCATCGGAGAATGCCGCTTTCCGAATCGCCATACCGCGAAAAGCTTTTTCAACAAACCATTGCAGGGTCAGGCGTATGCCGAATTCCGGTAACCACGGAATCTGGAAGAAGAACATGTACCAGCTGCGTAACAATTGCCGACGGTTGGTTTTGAGGTGGTGTTGAAACGCAGCCGGGTGCGGACAATTGAGTGCGATCAGCTTTTCCGTGGCTTGGGGATATTCCGCAGCAAACACCCAGGCGATTCCGCCACCCCAATCATGGCCGATGATAATTGCCTTTTCTTCATCGAATGTACGAATCAGTTCCATGACATCGACGGCAAGTGTATCGATACCGTAGTTCGCTACACCTTGCGGCTTTGCGCTGTCGTTGTAGCCGCGCAGGTCGGGGGCAACAACGCGAAAATGCTGTGCCAGCACAGGGATCTGATGCCGCCAGGAATACCAGAATTCCGGGAAACCGTGTAAGAGTATGACAAGCGGTCCATTGCCTTGGGTGACATAATGCAGGCGAATGCCGTTGACGTGAGCATAGCCATGTTGCCAGGATTCATTCATGACGTATTACCTCATCTTTTCTGCCTTTTGAATTGCTCAGCTGACTTTAGCATAAATGCGGAACCAATAAGTGTTCAAGGTAAAAAGCTTGAAGGACACTCCATCGCCGGCATGGTGTTAAGAGTACTGAGTTTTCGGCGTTTTTATCGTCGGTAAAAAAGCGTTTGTTTTTTCAATACGCTATAATTGCTTCTTTTACAACGCGAGGTGTTTTATAAATGCGTATCGAAGCTATACCTATCGGTAACAACGCGCCGGAAGACGTCAATGTCCTGATTGAAGTGCCAATTGGCGGCCATCCCATCAAATATGAACTCGACAAGCATTCGGGTACGCTGGTGGTGGATCGTTTTTTGCATACCCCCATGACTTATCCCGGTAATTATGGGTTTGTGCCCAGTACGTTGTCTGATGACGGTGATCCCATTGATGTGCTGGTGTGTAATACCCGCCCACTGGTGCCGGGTTGTGTGATCAACGTGCGTCCGATAGGGGTGCTGGTGATGGAAGACAATTCCGGGCAGGATGAAAAGATCATAGCGGTGCCTTCTGCGCATCTGACCAGACGTTACGAGAAAATTCTCAATTATGATGATCTGCCGGATATTACGCTCAGCCAAATCGCACATTTTTTCGAGCATTACAAGGATCTGGAACCTGGGAAATGGGTAAAGATTGGCGACTGGCGTGATGCCAGCGAAGCCAGACGGTTGATTGTCGAGGCTATCAATCGTTACCAAAATACTCCTTCTGCATGACCTGGCTCCAGAGGACATTGCGCCATTTATTTGTCCTGTAATCAATAATAACTTGATGCCCGCGTATCTGCGTTTATCCCGGATTCCACATGTTCCATCCGGGCTATTTGCTGAATGCAAGAAGAACTAATACTATTTTCTTACCAGTTTTGTATATGATGGTAATATACGTTTATGATTGACTGGGCGCAAATATATGGTTTTGACTGGGATGAAGGTAATTCTCGCAAGAACATAGTGAAGCATGACGTTGGATAACTCGAAGCGGAGCAAGTGTTCTTTAACCAGTCAATCTTGATTTTGTCTGATTCTAAACATAGCCAAAGGGAAGCACGTTACCATGCGCTTGGCATTACCGATGATGCCCGATTGCTGCACGTTACCTTTACCCTACGAAATAATGGAAAATTGATTCACATTATTTCCGCTCGTGATATGCGCCGTAAAGAGAAATTTTTTTTTGAACAAAACCAAAAAGATTCCTGATTTTAAAACAGAAGCTGAAGAGCGAGCTTTCTGGGAAAGCCATGACTCCAGTGATTATGTTGACTGGTCCAGGGCTCAATCGACTTCTTTTCCCAACCTGAAACCACCAACCAAAACAATCTCGCTCAGATTACCTGAAGCGTTGTTGAATCGTATAAAGATTGAAGCAAATAAGCGTGATATGCCATATCAGTCTTTGATTAAGATCTGGCTCGCTAATGACGTGGAAAAAAACCGTGGTTCTTGATGGTCCTGCGTGTCAAGGGATGTTGCACATTCATTTTCCCTTTAACCGATAATAACTTGATGCCCTTATATGTCCCGGATTCCACAAGTTCCGTCCGGGCTATTTGCTTGCTGTGAATGAAATTAGTGGATGGAGATAGTCAGCGTATACGCTTGATCAGTTACTGATCGCATCAACTGTCCGACACGGATAGCGTAGGTTTTGTTTGCTGTGGTGAACTGGTATTGATACTGTGCATCAGTCACGCCATCAATGGAAAACATCATGTTAGCACCTGAAATCGCAATGTCTGCGGTTTGTCCATCGCCGGTCGTAATTTCATAGCAAATTATACCGTCCGGTGATGCAGTACCTTCAATCACTACGCTACTATGGCCGCGTTCAAATTGAATGGTTTCGCAGTTTTCAGCCTGAACTGTTGTTATGGATAGCATTGTTAAAGCGAAAGTCAGCACAAGCGTATAGATGGTTTTTATTGTCATAAAGAATCGTCCTTTTGTATCTGTTCAACGCGATGCGGTTTCAGTGTGAAGGGGTTATGCGTTCAGTTTTATGCTTCGCATAATCCCTATTAGAGGAGCAATGGTTTATTCAACGACTTTGGTTAAAATGGCAGTTTCCACAGGGTCTTTAAAGTCTGCGCCATTATCGCTGAACAATCCTATGATCAGTTGATCTCCGCTTTGCCGGATGCCGATTAACTCATTTTGTTCCCAGTTCGAACCGATTACATGACCTCCAAAAGAAGAGGTATCTGAAATAAAGCCATAAACATAATTATCGATCAAGCTTGGCACTATTTCCCGACTGCCGATATCCGGATGTCCTGCTGCTGGGCCAGATGCAATAGCTGCAGTAAATCTGTCGAGACCACTACATTCAAGAGAAGAATCTCGATCTACTCCTCTAATGGTATATAAACTGCGGTTAGCATCAATCATCGACGGTCCTTCTAGCAAATAGCATACGCCTGCTTGTGTCTTGTAAAGTCCCGGCGTAATATTCGTTACCGGAACAGGTGGCGACGGAGTGACCGATGAAATCTGCTCAAAAATAAACCCATCGGTTGGATTAAACGTAAATCGGAATGCGACATCATACAATGTTGTTTGTCCGGTATCGACATTAACGACGGGTACGCGGTGCATGTTGATGTTGCGACCGCTTCCTACAACATTTCCTGACTCGAAATGGACACTGAGAGATGTGCCCGGGATAACTTCAGCTGGAGCGCTGAGCGGAAACATAAAACTAAATGATAAAGATAGAAACAATGCTTTTACTTTCATCATACTCTCCAAATTTGTCAATTTCATTTATATATTACGAGATACGATATTAACATATAACCATAATTGGTTAAAATTTATATTACCGCTGGAACAATGAATGAATTATTTGGGGAAGGAAAATGGCTGCTATTTTCTAACCTTCTCCCACAACTTCTCCAGCCGCTTTGCCGAAACCGGTTGCGGGGTTTTGAGTTCCTGGGAAAAAAGTGAAATTCTGAGTTCTTCAATTTGCCAGCGGAATTCGGACAGGTTTGGATCGTCAATGTCTAATCGTTGATGTTTCTCCCGACATTGTTCATAGCGTGACCAAAGTGTTTTAATTTCGGTGGCATGTTGTTCATCGCGAAGCAGGTTGTGGGTTGATTTTTCGAGGCGCACGCGCATGCCTTTCAGGTAGCGCGGGAAGTGTTTCAGTTTTTCCCACGGCGTTTCACCGATAAATCCGGGATAAATCAGATGGTTGAGTTGTTCGTCGAGTTCGGATTTTATTCTGGGGTTGATTGATTTCATCGATGACCGGCATTGCGCGAGGTCATGATACGCTGCACCAATTTCACCGAGCGTTTGCGTATAGCTTTCGACGACCTGCGGAAAGCGTTGCTTTGCTTTGGGGACTTGTTCGGTAAATGCCTGCTGCGTTCTGGGTAGTGGGTCTTCGCCGATAAACGCCCGGTCGGTAATCGTGTCGAGCAAATCCTGCTTCAGGTCGCCGGGATTGATGCAGGTGGTGAGTTGTAATGCCGCTTGCCGGAATCCGGGAATGCTTTTGTCGAGCTGTTTCATGCGTTCTCGGAATTCGAACTGCATCAGACGGCAGACGCCTTTGCGCATGGCCTGTTCGGCAGCGGCGCGGGTATCGAACAGGCGGATCGCGACATGATCCTGCCGGTCGACCAGTGCAGGATAGCCAATCATGTTGCGCCCTTTGCGTCCGTTATGCGTGAACGTGATTTCTTCGGCCAAGTCGCCGAAGTCCCAGCGTTTGATATCGTCGCGCTCGATGCCGGATTTTTCATCGTCAAGGCTCAATTGCCGGAAGGTGGTTTGCGCGGCGCTGCCGAATTTTTCCTGCAGTTCGGTAAGGTCGCGACTCATGGCGAGTTCTTCACCCGTTTCGTCGATAATTTTGAAATTCATGCGCAGGTGCGGCGGTACGTCTTCATCTTCCCAGCTATCGACGGGAATGACGAGTGTGGTCTTGCGCAGGATGAATTTCGCCAGCGCATCTTGCAGTGCTGTATTTGTGATATTTTGCGCGGTAACAGATTGCCATTGCAGGAATTCGGTGACTGAATCGGGGATTGGCACGAGCAGACGGCGGGTCTGTTTGGGCAATGCTTTCAGATACCAGGTAACTTTCTCGCGGATCAGGCCGGGTACGAGACAATCAAACTGTTTCGCGTCGAGTCGGTTGAGCACGGGCAAAGGAATCGTGACGGTGACGCCATCGAGCACATGCCCCGGTTCGAAACGGTAATGTAGCGGAAAGCTGTTGCCGTCGGGCAGAACAAACTGCTCCGGGAACTGTATTTCAACTTCGTCGCCGTGGTGGCGGATCAGCCGTTCACGGTCAAGGTAGAGCAGTTTCGGGTTCTTTTGCTCGGCGTGTTTGCGCCAGTGCTCGAAACCGGCGCCGTTATAGATTTTTTGCGGAATCAATGCATCGTAAAACGCAAAAATTTCTTCGTCATCGACCAGAACATCCTGCCGCCGGGTTTTATGTTCGAGTTCTTCAATGTCCTTGACGAGCTGCTGATTGTGATGGAAAAAGGCGGCTTTAGTGTTGTATTCACCGGCAACGAGCGCGCTGCGGATAAATAGTTCGCGCGATTCTTTCGGGTTGATCCGGCCATAATGCACCGGCCTTTGGGTGACGATGTTCAATCCGTACAACGTGACGCGTTCATATGCGATGACCTCGGCGCGTTTCTTTGACCAGTGCGGCTCGAAATAATAACGCTTGCACAAGCTGCCTGCGATTTTCTCCAGCCAGGTTGGGTCAATGCGTGCAACGCCGCGCCCATACAGCTTGCCGGTTTCAACCAGTTCGGCGCAAACCGTCCATTTGGCCTTGGCTTTGCCTTTTTTTAACGCCGATCCCGGAAAAATCGAGAACTTGATGCCGCGGGCACCGAGATATTCTCCGTCTTTTTCGGTTTTGAAACCGATATTGCCGAGCAATCCGGCAAGCAGGGCGCGGTGGATTTCATCGTAGGTTGCGGGAACTTCGTTTGGTCTGAAACCGAATTCCTTGATCAGAACTTGCAACTGGTTGTGAATTTCGCGCCATTCGCGCAACCGTCGGTACGACAGAAAATGATCGCGGCATTGCGCGACGAGCTTGCGGTTGGATTTTTTATGCTTGAGCAGTTTGTCGAAGAATTCCCACAGTTTCAGATAACCCATGAAATCGGAACGCTCGTCAATAAACCGCCGATGTGCCTGGTCGGCTGCATCCTGATGCTCGAACGGCCTGTCGCGTGGGTCTTGCAGGCTCAGCGCGGAAGCGATAATCAGCACTTCATGCAGGCAGTTTTCGTGTTTGGCCGCCAGCACCATGCGCGCAATGCGCGGATCGATAGGAAATTTTGCCAGCTGCCAGCCGATCCGGGTCAACCGCTTGTCTTCATCGACGCCGCCAAGTTCCATCAGCAGTTGGTAGCCGTCCCCGATCATGCGCGCCGATGGTGGTTCGAGGAATGGGAAATTTTCCACGTCGCCGATTTTGAGCGATTTCATGCGCAAAATCACCGCGGCAAGCGATGAGCGTAGGATTTCAGGATCGGTAAATTCCGGCCGCGCCTGAAAATCGTCGTCGGAATACAACCGGTAACAAACACCGCTTGCGATGCGCCCGCAGCGCCCGGCACGCTGGTTGGCTGATGCGCGGGAGATTTTTTCGGTGCGCAATTGTTCGACTTTGTTGCGGTAACTGTACCGATTGATGCGCGCCCAGCCGGTATCGATGACATAACGGATGCCGGGTACGGTCAGCGAAGTTTCCGCCACATTGGTGGCCAGGACGATACGGCGCGCCTGGCCGAGTTTAAAGATGCGTTCCTGTTCGCTGAACGACAAGCGCGCAAACAGCGGCAGGATTTCCACACCGGGAACGCCGGATTGACTGCGGTCGAAATGGTGTTTGCGTAACGTTTCGGCAGTTTCACGGATTTCACGTTCGCCCGGCAGAAACACCAGCATATCGCCTGATTGACTCGTTTGCAGAATTTCATCGACGGCATGGAGGATTTTTTGCTGCATGTCGAGATCTTCATCGTCCAGTTCAACCGGCTGGTAACGTATTTCTACCGGATAAGTGCGGCCGGACACTTCGATAATCGGTGCATTGCTGAAGTGCCTGGAAAACCGTTCGGCGTCGATCGTGGCGGACGTGACGATTAACTTGAGATCGGGCCGGGCGGGCAATAAACGCGTGATATACCCTAGCAGGAAGTCGATATTCAGACTGCGCTCATGCGCTTCGTCGATGATGAGCGTGTCGTAAGCCAGTAGTTTCGGATCACTCTGCGTTTCCGCGAGCAGAATGCCGTCGGTCATCAGTTTGATGTAACTGTCGAAGCTGACTTTATCCGAGAAACGGACTTTGTAGCCCACCGCCTGCCCGAGTTCGGTGGACAGTTCCGCTGCAATGCGTTTGGCGACCGACCGTGCCGCAATGCGTCGCGGCTGGGTGTGGCCGATCATGCCTTTTACACCGCGCTCCAGTTCAAGGCATATTTTGGGCAACTGAGTGGTTTTTCCCGATCCGGTTTCGCCGCAAATAATAACTGCCTGATTTTCCGCAATAGCTTGCTTGATGGTTTCGCGCCTGGCGACAACCGGCAGTTCATCGCTATAAGACGGTTTGGGCAGATGGGCCAGCCGGTGGACCAATACGTCCGGTGAAACTGTTTTCATAAATGCAATGTTTGCTTACTTCTGCATCACGGTCGTAAAGAGACTGGAAGCTATCCGTGCATCAAGCCAACGGATCAAATGCAGATACGGCGAAGCATAAAACCAATCCGTGTCGACATTGGAAAATTGCCGGATAAACGGAAAAATGGCGATGTCCGCCAGCGTCAAGCGGTCGCCCATCAGATAATCGGTCTGGCTTAAACGCGTTTCAAGCGCCTTGAGAAAGAATTCAGCTTGCTCGCGGTAATATTGCTCCGAATGTTCGGGGAATCGAACCGAATATTTATAATAATCGAGCGCTGTTTTAAACGGTTCATCGTTTTGCGTGATCAGCGCTTGTGTTTCCTCGGACAGGCCGCCGGATTGGTCCAGCCAGCATTCGGGGTCATTCTGAGCCAACGCCCATTGCATGATGTCGAGACTCTCGTCAATCACGCGGCCATCGGCCAGTTTTAAAACCGGAACGGTGCCTTTGGGCGAGCATTCGAACAGTGCTGCGGGCTTGTCGCGCAGGTT
>JAGRFM010000151.1 GCA_020446045.1 Nitrosomonas sp. | reverse complement strand
GACAGATTAAAGGACATTTTGTAGAATATCGAAGCGTAAACTGTGTTTTTAGTCACCTCAAAGACCACTAAGTCATGCAGAAATTGTACATCCATATTGGATTACCCAAAACCGCCACATCCAGTATTCAAAATTTTCTGTTCAGCAACACTTCTTTTTTAAACAAGCACGGGTATCAGTACATGAATACCGGATTAAATACTGACTTACAGTGTCACCATGATTTGATCTGGTCATTGGGATTACATCAGGGGCCAAGTTATGTTCCTGATGAAATACAGAAAAACAAAGACAGGATTCTTAAGCAGCTGGCCGATGAAAACAAACAACACAGCGACAAGCACCTCATTATCAGCAGCGAATTATTGACTTTTCTGGATGATTTCAAGAAACTCGAACCCATCCTGACAATCTTTGAAGACAGAGACATCCGGTTTATCGTCAATCTGCGCCGCCAGGATACTTTTCTAGAGTCACTGTATCAACAAGTCGTCAAGGATGGCGTTGGCGATACATTCCAGACGTGGTATTCCAAAGCAAAACCAATCGCAGACTACAACCGATTAATCAATAGTCTTTTACAGATAACCCATCAGCAGAATATTACAATTGGCATTTTCAACAGCGCGATACCAGAATTCAATCCTACCAAAGATTTTTTATCCGCAATCAATTTGCATGACCCAACCATCATGGTGAAGAATAATCTTCTGAATGAGCGTCTCCCGGCAAACTATACAAAAATCATTCGTTTCTCAAATCGTTTTAATCTGAATATCAACTATGCGCTTTTGCAATTCTTTTCAAAATATAAAGACCGGTTTCAATTATTCAATAAACAAAAAGGTTATCTGAACCATCAACAAAGAGCAGCCATCAAGCATGAATACAGTGCATCTAATAAGGCGCTGACAGAGCAAATAGCACTACCCAATCACATCAAGCAGGAAATTCTGTCCTGGTGATCCCTTAGGGGATGTCGTCATGAGTTATGTTCATTTCTGCGCGAGCAGATTTTTGATGAATTTTTGTTCCTTGAATATGCCTTGACATGTCCTGCGGAACAAAAACTTGATCCTTTTGCCCGAAAAGCAAACAGAATTGTTCATAACTCATGACGACACCCCCTAGGCAACATTAGGTATCACTACTATTTCTTTTATAAGCTCAATTCCATTGCGCAAATTACTCCAAGATCTCAATCCGCTTCCGTGTATTTCCCCGCTCTCCCAGGCGAATGATTTTCAATACTACCGACAGTGTAAACCCTGGGTGCATGATGACGTTCGAGAAAGTGGCAAACATGGCATCCTTTTCTTCAATCGCTCTTTCACGCGCTTCACCGGTTAACGGAGACAGTTCTTCGGCAAACGACCATGCGGCATCGCGCGCTTTTTCCATACTGAAGTTGATGATGGCTTTTTCCACACTGCCTAGGTAGCGGTTCAGGATACCGAGGAGCAGCCAGATTTCGGCAAGTTCATTCTGTACGCTGCCGACCAGGCTGGCCAGTACTTCGTTGATTTTTTCAAAATCGCCCTTGAGATTTTGCAATTCTTCGGGCGGCACGGTTTCCGCCGCGGCAATGCCGAGGTCGAGGTTGATATGCGCATTCATACCCATGAGCAGATGCTGCAGTACGATCGGCCACCAGCGTTCGGTTACGTCAAACGCACGCACCCAGGATTCGGTCGGTTTCTGCCCGGTCTGGTATTGGTAGCAGGCGTGTATATAACGGTTAGCGAAAATGACATCGAGCCGTTCCATGCGCGGCCCGTCTTCAAAAATTCCGGTCTGAATACCCTCTTTCACTTGGATCGTCACTTTGCGGTATAACGCAGCAAAGTAGCCCATACGGGAATTATTGTCCTTGGACCATTCGACAATAGCAGTTAATTGATTGATCACTTCATCAATGGTCGTTGCGGGTGTTGCAATTAAAGCAGGGAAATTCTGATCTGACATCATGTTTCTCCTATCAATGAAAATGAAAGTGAATAAAGGGTGTTTCTAAAAATAGAATCACCTACTGCTTACCTTGCTGACTACATAACGAAATTTTCCTGATTTTTCGGCGGGAATCTCGCTAGCCTGTTGAATGTTGATTGTGACGGTTTCACCGAGCCGGGCTTTGAATGCTTTCTCAACGTTGTCGAGTAATGACGATTCCAGACTGGTTTTACTCACCAAAAACACCTGGGTTTCATCCAGACTTTCCTGAACGATTTTAAATGCTTCGATCTGTGGCAGATCGCGCAGAATATAAATCAATGCAAGCCCATGCATGACGGTGCCATCCTGCGCGACAACAAAATCGGTACTGCGTCCCTGTAATTCACGAATCAATGGCAGACCACGGCCGCAACGGCAGGGTTTATCGTGCAATATACCCATATCACCGGTCTGATAACGGATAAACGGAAAGTCGTGCGTCGCCAGATGCGTCACCACGATCTCACCCAGTTCACCCGGTGGCAGTACCCTGCCCTGAGTATCGATAATTTCTACAATAATATCTTCGGCAGTGATATGCATGCCGCCGTGCGGACATTCATGCGCGATAAAACCGGCGTCGCGCCCGCCGTACCCGTTGGCAACAGGGCAATTAAACACTTCACTGATTTGCTGACGTTGATCGTCATAAAGCCTTTCCGATGTTACAAACGCTACCTGTAAACCTAAATCATCCATACGAATAGCTTTCGCCTTGGCATGGCGCGCGATATGCGATAACGCGGAAGGATAACCAAACAGCATTTTCGGGCGCATCGCGCGTATTTCAGCCAGAAATCCGTCGAGCTTTTGTTCGGACATTTCAAATGCCGGCAGCAGTTTTGTGCGTTGTATTTTGTCACGCAGATTACGCAGTCTGTCCTGCGTACCGAGTTCAATGGGAGAACCCCAGATGACAATTTCAGGATCACCGATATCCACACCCCACCATCGTGTTGCACGCCATTTAGCGGCGATATCATGGCTTTTCCGCCGTTTACCGATGAAAAACACTAGCGGCTCCCCGCTGGAACCGCCGGTATTGTAGCGTGCAAGATGCTGCGCCTGATCCGATTTCAATGCATCGGTATTCGCCCGGATAATCGGTTTGTTTAACAGCGGAAGACGCTCAAGGTCAGATAATGATTGAATATCTTCCGCTTTAAATCCTGTTTGTGCAAATAATTGCCGGTAATACGGCACGTGCATCTGCGCATGTACCAACAACTCTCGCAGCTTTTTTAGTTGAAATTCTTGTAATCGCTGCTGATCCCACCACTGCGATTTTTCCATTTGCTTGAGCAAACTTACACTGGTATGTTTCTTCAAAGCCTCATGCAACGGAAAGAACAAGCCGGAAACCCAGGCGGTATAAAGACTTTTTGATTTTTTGGTCATTTCTGGCGGTTTTTGTATCATGATATGGACATCATTGAATCGATTCCAGCTTGATGAGATTCACATTATTTAACATGAGAGGTTAATTAGTCGCGTTTGACCGTTTCCTGGAGATAATCTGAAAAAGCCAGTTTCAATTCCGGGTGTTGTAGCGCATACTCTACGGTTGCCTTCAAAAAACCGAGTTTGCTTCCGCAATCAAAGCGTTTCCCCAAAAATTCGTAGGCCAGTATCGCTTCTTCATTTAATAATTGCGCTATGGCATCGGTCAATTGAATTTCTCCACCCGCTCCTTTTCCTGTTTTTTCAAGGTAACCAAAAATAACTGGCGACAAAATATAACGTCCTACCACAGCAAGATTCGATGGTGCTTCATTGATATCAGGTTTTTCCACAATCGTTGTTATCTCTGATAAGCGATTGATAATCGGCTTACTGCCTACAATGCCATATTTGTTTACCTGATCGTACGGAACTCGTTCAACACCCAGCACTGACCGACCATATTGTTCATACTTTTCCACCATCTGCACCATACAGTCAGTATCATCAGCCCTGATTAAATCATCGGCCAGCAAAACGGCAAAAGGTTCGTTTCCGACTACCGACTTTGCACATAAAACTGCATGTCCCAGGCCTAGCGCTTCAGCCTGCCGGATATAAACGCAATCAACATGCGAAGGCAGTATATTTTGCACAATATCTAACATTGCCTGATTATTATTGGCCGCAAGTTCCGCCTCCAGTTCATACGCTTTGTCAAAATGATCGGATATGGATAGCTTGTTACGCCCAATGATAAAGATCAACACATCAATACCTGCCGCTACTGCTTCCTCAGCAGCATATTGAATCAAAGGTTTATCAACAATAGGTAACATCTCCTTTGGATTGGCTTTTGTCGCTGGCAAAAATCTAGTTCCTAATCCGGCTACCGGAAAAACGGCTTTTTTTATTGCTTGCATTCAGTTAGTTCCTGTTTTTTTATAATCTATCGATTACCAACCTATGTTATATTGCTTAATGGAATATCAGCTGTATGATCACATCATAATTAAAAATTCAACAAATAATTTTCTAACAAGTTTGAGTATATCGTATTGTTACCCCATTATATTAAATAACCGCTGCTTTGATTTTCACTCAAACTTTGTTCTTATCTAATGGTTGGCAAGGCTATTATTACACTAGTCAAATGAAATAAACCCTACTGTAATGAAACATAACATACTGGTTCTCAGTTCACTTTTCCCAAGTAATGCGGCGCCTGGCAACGGGTTATTTATCCGTGAACGCATGTTCAGAGTCGCAAAACATGTCAATTTAATAGTGGTTTCGCCAGTGCCATGGTTTCCCGGCCAACGGCTGTTGCAAATTTTCAAAAAGAATTATCGTCCACAGCCCGATAAAATGGAAATACAGCAGGGTATTACGATATATTACCCGCGTTTTTTAGCATTTCCAGGCATCCTGAGAAATCTTGATGCCGATATGATTTATCGCTGCACTCTTCCCTTGATCAAAAGACTTAAACGGGAATATAACATTGAAATCATTGACAGCCACTTTACGTATCCCGACGGCCTTGCGGCAACCTGGCTGGCCAATAAATTGGGATTAAAATCGACTATCACATTACGTGGGACAGAGATCCCTCATAGCAAACTTCCGAAAAGAAGAATGCAATTACTTCAAGCATGGCGGCAGGCAGATAAATTATTCTCCGTTTCTGATTCGTTACGCCAGCATGCTATAGCTTTAGGCGCTGATGGATCAAAATTTACAGTCATCGGTAATGGAATTGATACTGAAAAATTTAAGCCCATTGAGAAAGCAACTGCAAAACGAAGACTCAATATCGATCCTGAAGCGAAAGTTCTTATCACAGTAGGTGGGCTAGTTGAACGCAAGGGATTTCACCGTGTCATTGAATGTATTCCGGATTTACTGAAACATCATCCAAAATTAGTCTACCTAATTGTTGGTGGCGCCAATGCAGAAGGAAACTATAAGCCGCAAATTTGTAATTTGGCAGATAGACTTTCTGTAACGAATCATATTCGTTTTCTAGGATCGCTTAAGCCAGAAGAACTCAGTCTGCCACTTTCAGCTGCTGATACTTTTATATTGTCTTCCAGCAACGAGGGATGGGCCAATGTCATTCTGGAAGCAATGGCCTGTGGCACACCCGTTATTGCTTCAGATGTAGGTGGCAACGCAGAAGTCGTTAATTCGGAAGAACTTGGATATATCGTACCATTTGGCGATCATCAGAAACTGTTGCACGCCATACAACAAGCATTACTGAAAAACTGGAGTATCGCCACGCTTACACAATATGCTAACGACAATCACTGGAATAATAGAATCAATTTGATTTTAAACGAATACCAACGGCTTACGAAAAAAACTAATTGATTTGATAATATTCACGATACCAGGCAACAAAACACGCCACACCCGTTTCAACATCTACACCGGGTTTATAGTCAAAATCTCTGATCAGATCATCGATGTCCGCGAAAGTATCTGGAACATCTCCTGGCTGCATGGGCAGCAGTTCCATTTTTGCTTTAAGATTCAAACTGTTTTCTAAAGCTTGAATATAAGTCATCAATTCGACAGGCCTATTGTTACCGATATTATAAACGCGCCATGGCGCACTGCTTGAACCGGGATCTGGTTTAATACCATTCCAGTCGGGATTACTGCAAGCTGGCTTATCAAGGACTCGGATAACACCTTCGACGATATCATCGATATAGGTAAAATCACGCCGATGATTTCCATAATTAAATACTTTAATCGTACCGCCTTCCAGAATAGCCTGGGTAAATTTATGCAATGCCATATCCGGCCTGCCCCACGGGCCATATACGGTAAAGAATCGCAATCCTGTTGTAGGAATATCATAAAGATGGCTATAAGTGTGCGCCATCAGTTCATTAGCCTTTTTGGTCGCTGCATATAGGCTTAATGGATGATCCACATTATGATGAACTGAAAATGGCATTTCTCTATTAGCGCCATATACCGAACTGGAAGAAGCATAAACCAGATGTTCAATCGAATGGTGACGACACCCTTCAAGAATATGCGCAAACCCGACCAGGTTACTATCAATATAGGCTAATGGATTCTCCAGTGAGTAACGAACACCCGCCTGAGCTGCCAGATGCACCACCCTGTCTGGCTTATGTGTTGCAAATGCGTTCGCGATAGCAGTCGCATCCGAAAGATCTATTCTCAAATGTGTATAGGCAGGATTATTTTCATGCCTTGCCAGACGCGCCGCCTTCAAATTGGGATCATAGTAATCATTATGATTATCCAGTCCGATGACCTGGTCTCCACGTGCCAGCAATTTCAAAGCCACAGCAGACCCAATGAAACCGGCCGCTCCTGTAACAAGGATTTTCACTGAACAACATCCCCCCGACCAATACCATAGTAGACAAAGCCCTCCCGTTTTAGTTGAAACGGTTCGTACAAATTACGTCCATCAAAAATAACAGGCTCCAACAATAATTTCTTGATACGATCGAAATTCGGGCTCCTGAAGATTTTCCATTCAGTTACAATAACAAGTGCACTGGCGCCTTCCATAGTCTTTTCCGGGCTATCGCAGTAAGTCAGACCAGGACGCTCACCAAAAATACGCTTGCTCTCCTCCATCGCCTCCGGATCATAAGCCTGTACATTAGCTCCCACTTTTAAAAGGGACTCAATCAGAACACGACTCGGCGCTTCACGCATGTCATCAGTATTCGGTTTAAAAGACAAGCCCCAAAGCGCAAATGTCTTCCCTTTCAAGTCCCCTTTATAATGCGCACTGATTTTCTGGAACAATAGCTGTTTCTGTCTCACATTCACAGTCTCAACCGCTTGCAGCAATTCGGCGCCATATCCTATCTCGTTTGCTGAACGCACCAGTGCATTAACATCTTTTGGGAAACATGAGCCGCCATATCCACAGCCAGGGTAAATAAAAGAATAACCGATTCGGCTATCTGAACCTATGCCATGACGCACATGTTCAATATCAGCACCGAACCGCTCAGCAAGATTCGCCAACTCATTCATAAAACTGATTTTGGTCGCCAACATTGCATTAGCCGCATATTTAGTCAGTTCAGCTGAACGGATATCCATTGCGATGAAACGGTCGTGATTTCGATTGAATGGTACATAAAGTTCTCTTAGAAGCTCGATTACACGTGGATTCTCAGCACCTACAATAATTCTATCCGGACTCATAAAATCACCAACCGAAGCCCCGGCTTTTAAAAATTCAGGATTAGAAACCACATCAAATTCATAAGCCTGCTGTTTTTGAGATAAGACACCTTCAATCCTGGCTTTGACTTTATCGGCTGTACCGACTGGAACAGTCGATTTGTTGACAACAATCCGATAACCATTCATGTGATTAGCAATAGTTTCTGCCACCGCTAGCACATACTGCAAATCTGCTGATCCGTCTTCATCAGGCGGAGTACCCACGGCAATAAACTGAAACAGCCCATGTTCCACGCCGACTTTAGCATCTGTTGTGAACTGAAGCCGACCGCCTTTAACGTTCCGTGCAATCATTTCATCCAGACCCGGCTCATATATCGGCACTTCACCTTGATTTAACTGATCAATTTTGCGCTGATCAATATCAACACAAATAACTTCATTTCCAACTTCCGCAAAACATGCACCGGTAACAAGACCAACGTATCCAGAACCAAAAATAGTAATTTTCATAAACTCATCCAATTAGAATAGAATTTTATGCTCGAGTATTCACAAAATCACATGCTAATGCACACGACCTAGCATCAAAGATTGAATTACTGACTATAACAGCAAATTTATTATTCTTTTAAAGTATAGCAAACAACTCAAAATCTTATAGTGGACGAAAGTACCACTGATTATCATAATAATCGCTACTAGCGTTTGCCTCCGACCACCCGGGATAACCAAGGATGGGAATTGGAGATAAATCCGCACTGGATGACAATTTTCGCAATACAAAATCGGCCAGCCATTGATCAACTGTTTTCAATTGCTCAGCCACTGGCTTAGTTATAAATGCCTCTTCTACTTGAAAAAAAACACCCTTTCCGGTCATGCCCACATACGGTTTGAGTGCTTTTTCATACAATGCGTGGCCGAATACAATGAAGCGTAAAGATGATAAAACAGACGCTCTTTGCCGCCAGAATACGGTCTTCCATTCATGCTGCCGTAATAATGTGATCCATTTGGATTGACTGCTCAACACCACAACGCCGGATTCATCAAATAATGTTGCAGCATCCCGTAACGGGCCCCTTGTCTGTGATTGACACGAATTTGATCGCGCCAACACCTGATAATGGATTTGGTTCAATGCCGCCTTGGTTCTCGGGAACATCATCCATACCAGGGCATTAAAGAAATCATGCCAGTTTTTCTCACGGGTAGGCACTTCACCGTTCAAGTAGATTCTGGGTTCATACTGCTGTTCAAAACTATTTGAAATGTTATTTTTTTCATGGGATACGAAAACAATCGGCTGACTATTGCTATTCACAATATTGCTTCCAACGCTTTCCGTTAATACATTTAAATCCTGACATGTCGGCCAGCTGGTTTGTGTGCAAAGTATTTCAGCACAACTTGAAACCGGTTCAAAAATGGGTGAATCGAGATGGAATCTTGGATTCCAGCTTACCCGATTCATTGAGCATCCAGCTCCGCAGTCGTTTTGAGCTGTTTGATCAGTACAATACTGAATAGCGTTATAACTGCAGCAAATAAGCCAACGCTATCGTAATGCATTATTTGACCTTGTGCCGTAATTTGCATGATTGATCCGGCTATCAGCGAACCCAGACCTGCGGATAACTGTTGTATCGACATATGAAACGTCATAAAACTGCCGCGCAGATGCGGCCGCACACTGACCGTAATCAACGCCATCAGAGGAATGACGCGCCCGGTAACCAATACCATAAAAAGCGTTGTGGCAGCCAGCATCAAAACAAGTGATGCTTCTGTAATATGGGTCACCCACAGAATCGGTATCATCGACATTGCCGCCAGGATACCAAACATCAACCGTTGGCCATAGCGATCGGTAAACCGTCCGAAAAGATTTGCGGTAAAAAAAGTACATAAACCACCAATAAAATAAAGATACGGCAATTCATGCTCATACATTCCAACATTACTGATCATATAAAGACCGATAAATGGAATAACCAGATAACTGGAAAACATCACGACACTGATCAACGAAAAAGCCACAATATGATTACGATTCATAAAAACGCTTTTAAGCTGTCCCGTGAGGCTAAATGTTCCCACACTTGCAGAATGATACGAATGCTGTCCATGTGCTTTGATAACCGGCAAATAGCGGTACGCCGCGACTATGATCAAAACCGTCAGAAGCGCCAGCGTGACGAAAGGAATACGCCAGCTTAACCAGTTTGCCAACAGCAGGCCCATCGGCATACCAACCACTGCTGCCAGTGAAAAGGATGACATCACGGTACCAGTTGCTGTGCCACGACGTGATTCAGGTATCAGGTCGGCGATAATCGAAAAAATAGCCGCGCTCATTAATCCGCCAAACATACCCGCCACCGCCCGACTGCATAACAGCATAGTATAACTCCATGATGCTGCGCATAATAAAGTCGCCAGAATGAAGCCGACACAAAAACAGATCAGTGCATATTTGCGGTCAAAATGATCAATCACGAATGCAACCATAAAACTGCAAAGGGCCGCACTGAATGTATAGACGGTAACCAGAAAACCAAATTGCTGCGCCGAAATACCGTATAAACGGATAAATTCCGGCCCCAGCGGCATAATCATCATGAAATCCAGAATATGGACAAACTGCGTCGCAGCCAGAACCAGCAATACTGGCCATTCATGAATTGTTTTCGAATCGGGTATTACGCCGCAATCAACGATCTCTGAACCGGCTCTGTCGACCTGTTCAGATTCTACACCGATTCGTATCGACTTACCTGGTCGCCGCATTTAAAACAATCATTTCATATTCTTACCATCATTCTACGTATCGTCAAAGGTGAGATTAATTTGTTGGCGATTTATCGGTAATAAACTTTCAGGACATAAAAAGAAGGTATTAAGTCCTTACACCTTATAACTTTCAAGCATATTTTTAAATTATAACCATCAACGCCATAAACACTGAGTTAAACGCTAATTAGCTTCTCGGCACATTTCTCACTTTGATCAAAATATGTAGCACTTTGTTTGAAAAACTTAAATGGGCGAATTACTTTAAATATGTTGCTTCTTTCAATTCGCTTTGCTCATAACTAAAAACCACATAGCTATCAACCCTTGAATCAGCAAAACTATAATACCTACTTTTAACCAATTCTTTCCGGCTTTATTGTCATCTGGATGCTGTTTTCTGAGATAAGAAAACCCCATCGCGATTCCTATAATTGGTAAAATAATTGAACTTAGTAATATAGCTATATTCTGAATAGGCGTAACAACCGGCTTATTTTTTGACTGCTCAGAACGAAAGTCTATGTTAGTTATTCGGGGTTTAGGTTTATCAGTACCCCATTCTATGGTTTCACGCGACTCTTTATCCATTTCTGTTTCTGTTACCTGTTTCGCCTCAGCTGTTTCAATAGTATTATTGGCTCCATTATCTTCTTGGCTTTGAGTCAGCTTCTCGTCGCAATTGATACAAACTTCAGCCTGTTCTTGATTCTCAGTTCCACATTTAGGGCAAAGCATATCCATATCCTCAATAAAATAAACATTTTGCTAAAGTATAATATCAATTTTATTCTTGCAGGTAATTCTACCTTACACGGTTAATTCGCCCTCAACATAACGCAGATTTTCAGACACATCTGGATACAACCGGTTATCTGCATGATATTTTTCATGGCTGTATTATTCAATCAATTCTGTTTCTATGATTATTCGATTCTGAAGTGTTTTATGTACCGGGCAGAGATTAGCAATTTCCAACAGACGATTACGCTGATCATCATTCAAATTACCGGTCAATTTAATCGATCTATGAATTCTATCAGCTAATGATTCCTCACTTTCACAAGCCTCACAGTCTTTTGCATGTATTCGTTCATGGTATAACTCAATAACAATGTCGGCCAAATCCAATTTCTTATGATTTGCATACATGCGCAAAGTCATTGAGGTACAGCTTCCCAATGCAGCCAACAACAATTCGTAAGGATTTGCGCCTAAATCAGTACCACCTAGATTTAAAGGCTCATCACTGATGATTTTATGATGCTTGGTTGATATCTCACGTGCAAATTTTTTATCGCTTTCCCTTACGATCACTACGCCTTGTTTCACGATAGAAAGATCATTTTTTGTATCATTGACTTTATCGATTTCTTTTAATTCTCCTTCCTTCAAATACCGGGTGACCCACGCGGAAACAACACCAGCAATATAATCTGCATCTCCCTTATTTGATAAAAGATGGTCTGCATCATCAAGCGAAATAAAACTCTTTGGATGCTTTGCTGCTGAATATATACGCGCCGCTTCATTAATAGAGACAACTTGATCTATCGGAGAATGAAAAATTAATAAGGCCTTATTTAACCGGCCAATATGATCCAGCGTATTATATTGCTCCAAATCATCCAAAAACTGTTTACGAATTGTAAAAGAGCGACCGCCCAATGATACCTCAACACCTTCATTAAGCTGGATTTCACTAATGGTCTTAATAAACAAATGCTTCACATGGTCGGCTGTTGCAGGCGAATTGATCGTCACTACCGCCTTTATGGTATCCATATGCTGAGATACTGCTAATACTGCAGCACCACCTAAACTATGGCCGATTAATAATTGCGGCGCTTCATAATATTGATTCAGATAATCTGATGCAGCAATCAAATCATCTATGTTTGATGAAAAACTGGAATTGGAAAAATCACCCGAACTATTTCCTAAGCCTGTGAAGTCAAAACGCAAAACTGCGATGCCATTAACAGCAAGCTTTCGTGAAATATAAGTGGCGGCCAGACCATCTTTGGAACATGTAAAACAATGTGCAAAAATGGCATAACATTTTATCATTCCATCCGGCAATTCAAGTAATCCGGATAATGATTCATTCTGCTTATTTTGAAAAACAGCACGTACACGCTTCACAACAGCTCTCGTTATTGATTATGGTTAACCTAAAATTGGTTAGCAAAAAAAAACACGGCTTTAAGACCGTGTTTTTTTGCTTACGGCAGTTTATATAAATCAAACTACCGCTAATTTTTTATCAATACAAAAATTATGCAGGCGTACCTTCTTGATTTGGTTTTTTACGGCTACGTAAAATAAAGAAGGCTGCAGCAGCTACAAGTAAAACATAAGGAACCACATCCGTCAGTATATTAACGGGACGTCCTTGACCAACAGAAAATGGAAATACTGATACATATTCGTTCCCTTCACCAGAAACTGTTACCACACCCGCAAACATCCCTTTCTCTGGGAAGGTATGATCAATCAAAATAGAAGCATTCGGATATACTTCAGGCGGCAGGTGATAGACTGTCATGTTCTCTAAATCCTCATCCGATACCTTTCCCAGATCCTGTGATGTGGTACGGGTAGTGATATTAAGAGAGGCCGTACTGCGCACAATCCGCACTTCGGCCGCAAATGGACGAAGTTCATCGTTAATATAATCTAGTGCTACGACAGTTTTACCAATTTCAGGAATATCTTCACAGAACTCTTCTTCCTGTGTCAGGGGTTGATAACCTGTAAAATGGATTGTGTACGGCCCAACAGTCAAAATGCATAAATCATCCGCAAGCGCCAAACCACCATGGGCATGTACTTGTCCTGAAAAAACCAAACCTGATGACACTACAACAGCTATAAAAAATTGTTTTATCGTTTTGATTGTCATTTTATGTTCCTTGCAAAAATCTTATTATAAATCTTTATTAAATCCCGTGTTAGATCTTGTGTTCATTTAGTTTTCACTTTTCTTCGATTTCCCACCCAGTTTTTGAAACGCTTCGATCTTAATAGTTTATACCCAATCAGACTAATCAGCAACAAGCCAACCGTTGGCCCAATCGTGGCTCTGAACACTTCGGCATAGTTAATCATATCAACCCTTAGGTGATATACGTATTTCAATGGCGGCATCCCGTCTCCGGTTACCACCAGCAAATGCCTGCCTTCTTCCAATACCTGCT
>JAGRFM010000025.1 GCA_020446045.1 Nitrosomonas sp. | reverse complement strand
AGGCGTTTGTCATACTGAATTTTTCCATCGAGCATGATAATTTGGCGGTGCGCCCGGTTGCCAAGTTCGCGGTCATGCGTGACGATAATCAGCGTTGTGCCGGATTCATGAAGACTTTCCAGCAATGCCATCACTTCCGAACCGATCTGGTGATCCAGGTTTCCTGTGGGTTCGTCGGCCAGAATAGCAGTCGGCTGCAGAATGGTAGCTCTTGCAATGGCGACGCGTTGCCGTTGTCCGCCGGATAATTCCGCTGGCCGGTGCTGCGCCCGGTCAAGCAGGTCAAACGCACGCAACGCTTTGTCTACGGCGGCTTTGCGCGCTTCCGGATCGATACCGGCCAGAATTAACGGTAACTCAATATTTTCAGCAGCAGTCATACGCGGCACCAGATGAAACGACTGGAAAACAAAACCGATTTTCTCCCGGCGGACTTTGGCCTGTTCGGCTTCGGACAAATCGGTTACAGTTTTTCCGTCCAGTTCATAATGACCGGTATCGGGCCTGTCCAAAAGCCCGATGACATTCAGCAAAGTCGATTTTCCCGAGCCGGAAGGCCCCATGATCGAAACATACTCACCTTGACCGATTTCGAGATT
Organism: Nitrosomonas sp.; assembly: GCA_020446045.1. Taxonomy (GTDB): domain Bacteria; phylum Pseudomonadota; class Gammaproteobacteria; order Burkholderiales; family Nitrosomonadaceae; genus Nitrosomonas. Next base: position 1,753 of record JAGRFM010000025.1, on the reverse strand, counting down.
GACATGATCCAGGGCATGAATCGTTTGATCACCCATATGAAAAAGACGCGATATATCAGTCAGAAGAATCACGATCAGTATTGATTGTCTGTTTTAGGAGTGACGAGGATGCCGGGTTTGATTTCTTCCAGATCAAATGTCATGAGCACCCGGTCGCCTTCGCTCAGGCCGTTAATGATTTCGGTAAAACTCCAATTGGCCAACCCTGTTTCAATTTGCCGTTCTTCAAGTTTGTTTTCCGAATTGATCAACCAGACCTTATTGTGTTGCCGTATTGCCTGTGTCGGAATACGTAAAACATTTTCACGGGTATTCAGTATCACCTCGACATCTGCGCTGTATCCCGCTAGCAGATTACTATCGCCCGGCATTTCGTAAAAACCGACTTCTATATCAACGGTTCTGGCCTGTTTCTCAATTTCCGTGACATACGGTGCAATGCGTCTCACGGCGCCATGAAAAACTTTATCGGGCATGGCGTCCAGTGTGACGCGTGCAGCCAGTCCCAAAGCTATTTTTGGTGCGTCAACTTCATCCATCGGTGCCAGAACATAAAGACAACTGTTATCGATTAAATCGATAATCGGCGGTGTCGGTATGCCGGGTGGCGATGGAGTGGCGTATTCGCCGATTTCGCCTGTAATTTTAGCGACAACACCTGAGAAAGGCGCTTTTAGAACGGTACGTTCCAAACCGGCTTTGGCGACTTCGATCTGAGCTTTTGCACGTTTGATATCGGAGCGAGCGGCATCGCAATTAGCCTGACGTGCGCGGGCATTCGCATCCGCATCTTCGGCGCGTTGCGGGCTGATGAATCCCTTTTCTACAAGCTGTTGCGTGCGCTGCGACTCACGCCAGGCGTTATCGGCCATAATGCAAGCTTCTTGCTGACGTTGCTGGGACATGGTTAATTGCCGTTCGGCCAGTTCGCGTTGTGCAATCAGGTCTTCATTCCATAATTCAAGCAGAACCTGATCTTTTTCAACTTGATCACCTTCTTTAACACTTATCTTGGTGATTTGCCCGCCAAATGCGGGGGCCAGACTGGCGCGCTGACAAGCCTTGATGGTTCCCGCACGCGTATTGACTGCAGTTGTCTCCACACGCCCATATTGTATGACTGCTATTTCTACTTCCAATGGAACAGGTCGGGTAAAATACCAGTAGGCGGCGGCGAGAATGGCCAGGAAACCACCCAGCCAGACAAACCGGAATGATTTCTGGTGTGATTTCTTAGGCGATTGCATGGTTAAAAAAAGCTGCTATATAAAAAGACAATGTTCTTTGTTCTATTTTTTCTAAAAACGATATTGTACACACTCCAGTCCTATGAATAGTGCAGATAACAAAAACATGAATAGTTCCAATAAGAATCCTTCCGATATATCGGAATTGGCAATATGGCGGCATCCGTTCATTTTGTCCAGTAGTGATCAACCTGCCAGTCTGGATGAGTTCAGGCCAACTGAATCCGATCATGGCGTGTTGGATCCCAAAACCTATGCGGCGATAGAAGCTGAGAAATTATTTGGGTCGATCAACCATACACAATCAGAAATCGGTAAATTTCATTTGTACCGGTCACTGGCCAATCCACAATCAATTGCTCAAGTCGTGCAAATCAAGCAGGATGCCTTGCGAGAAATCGAAACCGACGAACCGTTACGCGAAGCACTCACAAACTATGTAGCCAAACGGGCTCGCTACGAGAATGAACTCAAGCATCTGTTGTATGGTGAATTTTCCGGTGGTT
>JAGRFM010000150.1 GCA_020446045.1 Nitrosomonas sp. | reverse complement strand
TTGCAACACCGCAAAAATTAAAAAACAATGTGCTATAAATAGCATAGTGTTGCTCACCATTCAGGTTAAAGTATTTTCCTGAAATTTATATTTTTATTCATCAAGTTTGTACTTTTTTGTAACGGTCAACTGAAGTTTTTAGGTTAAATCGTTAGCGTGGTGATTTGCTAACCGGCAACGACAGTCGCCTCGATTTCGGCAAATGTTTTTGCCACTTCGTTGTGCGGGATGACATATCCGAGTTGCTTTTCGATTTGCGTTAAGGAAAAAATGCCGCAGATCAATGGCGTGCCATCACTGTCTTTATCGACCACCAGTGTATGTTGCCGGCCTGCATCGCATAAACTGGCGACGATATGACCGACTTTAGCGCGGCGGACTTCTTCAATTGCGGTTGCTTCAATGCTATTGAGCGGCGTCATGATGTCAGCAACCATGATTTCGCTGTGTTTCAGTTGCCGGTCTTGATTAAAACGCATGGGTTTCTCGCCCAGAATATCGGTGGCGGTGATAACGCCTTGCAATGTGTGATCATCGTTTAATACCAGCAATGAGCGGACACCACGTTGTTTCATATAAAGATTGGCCAGATCAATACTGGTTTGCGGCGTGATGGTGGCGACATGGCTGTGCCGCAAGTCCGTCATGATATCGATTGCGGGCGATTCCATTGAGACGCGTTTTGCAGGCGCAGGTTTGAAAACACGGACAGAGCCAGAAAGGCGTTGCACGGGTAGAACAAGATATTCAGTCATAACAGAACCCTCCTTGAATAGTGGGTGGATAAGCTTATGAATATAAAAATGAAAAAACAAATTGGTTTGCAAAATAGAAAAGAAAAGATTTGCTAAAACCACATTTGTTTAGCGATTACTCTACGCTGATCGAAATGACAGGTCAATTATTTTTTGATCTAAATCAAAGACAGGATAATTGGATAATGCTACTTGATTTATTCAGGATTTAAGGCGTGAAATGACAATTTGAGTGTCCGGTCTGATGCCGCGCCAGAGATAAAACGACTCGGCAGCCTGCTCGACCAGCATGCCGATACCATCAGCAAGCTGTTGCACGCCCTGCTGTGCAGCATGTTGTAGAAAACGCGTGCGTACCGTGCTGTACATCATGTCGTAAGCAAGCGCGTCAGGAGCGAAAATTCCAGCAGGCAGCTCAGGCAAGTCGTCATTTAAACTGGCTGCGGTGGCGTTGATAACGATGTCGAAGCTTTGACCGGAAAAGCCCATAAAATCACCGGTTTCAATTTGACCGTAAGCGGCGAACTGCTGGCTTAGGTCCCGCGCTTTTTGCGGTGTGCGGTTGGCAATCGCGAACTTGGCTGGCTGTTGTTGCAGTAAAGGAAGGATAACACCGCGAGCCGCGCCGCCAGCACCCATTAGCAGAATGCGTTTCCCGGTTACAGGACAGTTTAAATTGAGGGTGATGTCCCGCACCAGTCCCGCACCGTCGGTATTGTCTCCCAGTATCCGGTTGTCTTCGAATTTCAGCGTGTTGACGGCTTGTGCGATTTCAGCGCGTTCGGTTAATTCGGTGGCATATCGGTGTGCTTCGAGTTTGAAGGGTACGGTAACATTCATGCCCTTACCGCCTTGCTGGCGAAAGGAATCAACCGTATCCGAGAAACCGTCCAGAGGCGCCAGAATGGCTTCATATTGCAAATCCTGATGAGTTTGCTGCGCAAAGGCGGCGTGAATCAGCGGTGATTTGCTGTGAGCGATGGGGTTGCCAATGACGGCGTAGCGGTCGGTCATGATATTTTTAAGAAATCGATGGATTATTGGCTGATCAGCGTGTCCGAACGTGCAAAAGCCCAGGTGCGGGTAATGTGCAGAATGTCGGTATCCCGACTGATGTCGGGTGGAAAAGGAGCGAAACCGTTTTTACCGGCCAGTCTGACAATACGGATGGCGGCGTCGTCGAGTACTTTGATACCCGATGAGCGGTTAATGCCGATAGATTCCAGGCTGCCGTCAGCACGGATGCCGACTGTCAACTGTAGATTGCCATAAAGTTTTTGCCGTTTTGCTTCTTCCGGATAGTTCATGTTGCCGATCCGCTCAACTTTGAGCCGCCAGTCTTCAACGTAGCGTGCAAAGCGGTATTCGGTAGTGCGGGCGCCGACAAATCTTCGTTTCGGACGTTTTTGATAGGCTTCGTGATCTTCTGCGATCTGAGCCTTGAGGCGAGCGATATCCAGACTGCGTTGCAGCAATTCTGCGGCGTCAGGTGTCAGTTGCTGTTGTTCGGGTTGATTCTGGTCGGTATCGGTGAGTGGAATGACTTCATCGCTCTGCAGTGCGGTCATTAATTGCTGGGTTTCCTGTTCCAGCTGTTTGACTTTTTCTTCGGCAGTAAACTGGTTGACTGTGGGTTTGCTTTTGGGAATCACTGGAAACGGCGTTTTAGCACGTCTGTTTTCGTCGACATTGCCGCCGCCGTCCAGACTGGTTTGCGCGAGTAATTCTGCATCGTTGGGTTCGAGTTGCGTTTTGCTGTTGACCAACACAACTTCAAGCGATGTGGCGATTTTCGTGAAATCAGGTGTGGGGAATTCAAACGTCACGCCAAACAATACGGTCAAATGCAGCAAGAAGGATAAAGCCAGTGCTTTTAAGAAGCGGCGTGTCTGTTTGCTGTTATTGGATGCAGCAAATAAGTGGGAGTGTGTGTTGATTGCCGTTGACAAAGCGTGAACCTTGAATCGTTGAATGAAAATGAATTGTGCAATATTTTAGGCAACTACGAATGTCTTGTCATATAAAAATCGCTATCGTCAGCGTTGTTTTTGTATATATGATCATGATTCCATTTTTTCAATAAATCTGGCCTGAAGCGTGCGGTCGAGTAGATCGATATGCTGGATTTCCAGTTTGACAAAGCTTTCCGGTTCCAGATTGGGTAACGATGGGACACGTAAGAATAACGGCATATGATCAAATTTAACAAGATTTTCTCGAATGACCTGTGCGGTGATGGTCTGAATATGTTCCTGCAGCAACCAGCGTAAGCACCAGTAATGTTCCATCGCACGCTGGAAATCGCCATAAATACTGTGTGCATGTTCAAAGTCGCGCATCGCAATCAACAAGCCGTCGCTTTCACGGGTGTACGGCGGTGTTTCATTACGAATCATGGCGATGAGTTGACGTTGGTTGATCATGTCGACGTAACGGCGTAACGGTGAACTGATCCAGGTATATTGCGAGACACCCAGACCCTGGTGCGGTGCAGGCGACGTGCTCATTTTGACTTTACTGCCACTGCCCTGGCTGCGGTAGATGGCTGCGATATTCGCGTCAGCCAGTTGTTTACCCCATTCCGCGTTGGCATAGATCATGAGTTCGGATACGACTTTATCAATAGGCGATCCGCGGCGGCGTTCTTTGATGGTGACATGGTCATCAATGACTTCGAAGCTGTAGTCGACTTTGTCATTATTGGTGTCGTTTGCTTTGCCGCGAAATGCTTCCATTTTGCGCGCAAAATGCCATAGCAGTCGTAATTCTTTTATAAAAGGCTGTGAATTATCGTCGCTGTCGATTGTTTTTTCATTGAAATAGGCTTCGAGCGTTTCGTGACGCAGATTCTCGGCGATTTTTATTTTTTCGATACGATTTTCAACCTGTGTGACCGTAAAATCGTCGGCAACATCGAGATAAAGTGAAATCGTCGGGCAGATCCGGTTTTCATCCAGTGTATAGTGGGATATCGCATTTTCCGGGAGCATGGTGATTTTTCGGCCGGGCACATACACGGTTGACAGGCGGTTGGAGGCGGTTTCGTCTAGCGGCGTGTCTGGTCCAATACCCAAAGCCGGAGCTGCGATATGAATGCCGATACGGAAGCTGCCCAGTTTTAAGGGTGTGATTGAAAAGGCATCGTCGATTTCCGTCGTTGTCGCATCATCAATGCTGAATGCCGAAACTTCCGCTAGCGGAAGGTCATCCGGGTCATTGAATAGTTGCTGTAAATCTTCATGGCTAAAGTCAGTGCCGTCGGGAAAATGTTCCCAAAGAAACTGGTTGAAGTGATAATCATGCGAAGAAGGAATGGCGCCGCATTTATCCAGTAAGGCCGGAACAGACAACTTCATTTGTGTGCATGCTTCATCCAGTGCTTTCCATTCGATGGAGTTTTTGTCCGGTCTGTAGAGCAGGTTGGAGATAACAGGTTTGAATTCTTCCGGTAATGTTTTATTGCAAAGCTGTTCCACATACCGGGCTTTTAATTCTGCCTGCAGGCGTTTTTTTTCCTGACCCGCCAGTGCGGCTTTGAGTGCATCCGGTGGGGCGGCTTTGTAATGCCCTTTGCCTTTTTTATAAAAGTACATCGGGGCGCTGTGCAGTAGTATCAGCGTTGCAGCCGCTTCCACAGCACTGGGCTCGTGGCCGAAATATTCGGTTGCGAGCGTGCTGCTGTCGAACTCGGTTTCCTGTTCGCAACATTCCCAGAGAAAATCGGGATCCAATTCATCTGCAACTTGTTGGGCCAAATCCATGAATTCGGATAAAGCCGGTGTTTCAAAACGGATCAGAACGGATGCGGCTTTTATTTTTGAACGCTTGCCGTGTGGTGCTTCGACCTGTAACGAGGTGGTATTGTCCGCAAGGATGGCGCCTACTTTAAAGCTGCCCGATTCTTCATAAAAAACATTCATACATGCGATTGTTTCATAAAATCAATCGGATGAAAACCGGATTGGTTGTTTGCACTGAAATAACAAGGGGTTGTGGATTGCCTGTAGTGTGATGCCGGTATTTTGCGTTTGCCTGGAAATTTTTTTATACTCAAGCGAGTATTCTATCCATATCATT
>JAGRFM010000149.1 GCA_020446045.1 Nitrosomonas sp. | reverse complement strand
GCTGGGTCGTCATATCCCTGAATTCCGGCGCAAAGTCGTAATCTTTTTCTTTGACGAATACCATTTGATCAGCCAAAACATCACTGGCATGATCAACACAATCTTCAACCGGTGATTTGTCTGGTATGGCTATTTTATCCTCAGACTCCTCCATTTTCACAACATCGCCAGCCTCTCCCTCATCGGCGTTAACCGGCTCGGTGTTCAGTGCTTCCGAAGATGCTTCGCTAGCTGAAACCTGTTCATTTTGAGCGGCATTTGCCGCCGATTTGTTCTTCTTTTTACCCATACACTACTACCTCACAATTTTTATGACTTCACATTCAAAGCGCATTATATACCGGCTTGCCGATTCATTAAAAAAATCATATCAAAACAGGGCTTATAACAACAAATCTTTTAACCTGGAATCCTCAGTTGAAAGTGCTCGAGTGTTTGGTTTTCGGGGTGGCTGGCAAGACGCGAAGAGGCGCATGGTCATTCCATGCAACGATGAGCAACCCAGCCAGCCGACCTGAAAACCATATAATCGGGTACATAGCGATTTCACCCATTTGGTGAGTAAGGCTAACAGTGTAAAGCCAATATCCAAGGATCATTTAAAATAATGAGGAGCGATCAATTGAAGAATCCAGGTTTAAACTTCACTTTGAATATTCAATCGCCGCCATATTTTGGCAGTCAGTTCAGCGCTGTTCATGGTATAAAAATGCAAACCGGGCGCGCCTTGATGGAGTAACCGTTCACACATTCCGGTCACGACATCCAACCCAAATGCATGAACTGATGCGGTATCATCACCATAACTTTCAAGTTTTTTTCGAATCCAGCGTGGAATTTCAGCACCACAGCTATCTGAAAACCGCATCAATTGTGAAAATTTGTTGATCGGCATAATCCCCGGGACAATCGGCACGGACAACCCCATCGACTCACACGAATCGACGAAATGAAAATAGGCATCGGCATTATAAAAATATTGCGTTATCGCCGAATTGGCGCCGGCATCTATCTTGCGCTTGAAATTTTCCAGATCAGCCTGAACCGAACGGGCTTGCGGATGATATTCCGGATAAGCCGCTACTTCGATATGAAAGAATTGACCAAAGGTTTCACGTATATAAGCAACCAGTTCACTGGCATAGCGAAATTCACCGGCCTGCGCCATACCCGATGGCAAATCGCCACGCAGTGCAACAATTTGACTAATTCCTGCTTCGTGATATTTTTCCAAAATGGTATGAATCTTTTCCCGCGTGGAGCCAATACACGACAAATGGGGCGCGACAGTATAGCCCTCCGATTGCATTTCGAGCACTGTTTCCAGCGTGTGTTCTCGTGTTGACCCACCCGCCCCGAATGTTACCGAAAAATATTTCGGGTTCAGCTGTGCCAATTGCCGCCGCGTTTGGCGCAACTTTTCTATTCCCTGCTCCGATTGGGGTGGAAAAAGTTCGAAACTAAACGTGGGTTTGAATTTTCTTTGCGATTGCATGTTTGAATGTCTGTTGTAAGCCTGAAATTACTCAGAATAAATGGATAAAAAACCGACCTGTTCACAGTCAGCCTTTATCAGTTGGGATGAAACTTTAATAAAACTCTATCAGGAAGCAGAAATGCGTGTATTTTGCTATCTCCAGCCTTCCGGATTTCCGTTTTCTAAATATCAAACACTCACGAAACCGGATATACCGTTTATGCAGTAACGCGAGTGTTGATTACTTGTTTTTTCGTTATCGATTAAT
>JAGRFM010000024.1 GCA_020446045.1 Nitrosomonas sp. | reverse complement strand
GTTGAGATATCGGTGTATCAAACCAACCCTTTCTTTCCGGCATTTCGCTCAATTCTTTTCTGGGTTCTTTCAATTCAAGCTTGCCGTCTGTAGGCTCGCAGCCCGTTAAAAGTAGAAATGAAATCGTAGCTATGGTTATTAGAAATATGCTGAATGGTTTCATCGTTATTTCTCCTTTCATTAATGATTTAGAAAGCATCTCTAACCGACCAATATCTTCCTGTCGGTAATGTTTGCGGGCTCAACCGTTTTGTCGCAGCTTCCCGCGCCGCCTGCCACATGGCTTCCTGATCTACTTTGGCCTGGTTTTGGGCGTTGATTGCGTTGTGTTGCGCGATGAGTAAATGGCGGATTTGCAGCAACTGATTGGCCTGATGAGCAGCAAGCTGGTTGGCATATTGCAATGCCTCCATTTGTCCTTCAGCAGTTTGGGTGCGTTGTTGCAGGATTTGCAATTGAGCGGCATCGAGTGGAATCTGTTGCGAGTGATGATCGAGACCGCGCAACACGGCATCGTTAGCACTCTTTTGTGCATCGGTACTCGCATCCTGTCCCTGTTTTAATATACTCCAAGCCGATTCGGTGCAATTGCCATCCAGATTGAAACAGGGCGAACTACGGTAGTAATTAACATTGCGGAAGCGTTGCAAGTAGCCGTCCAGTCCGCCGTATTGCTGGCCGTAATAGCGGATGGTGTTGGTCATATGCATGAGCTTGTTCATCGTATACTGTGCCTGCGCCCAGACATACGCCGGTGGCGCCAGCGTATTGCGGATCATGTTTTCGTATTGCTGCAACTGTGTCTGGTACTGTTGTATCTGTTTCAAGGTCTGCGATACGTTTTCTATCGCGGCTATTGTTGTTTGCTGGACGTTGACTGCATCGATGACGGGAATACCGCCAGCATTGGCGTTTGTACCAAGCATTGTTAACAGGACAGCAACGATTCCTGTCATTCTTTTCCAACACGTGAATGGGTTTAAATGCCATCTGATGTTTGTCATGGGTGATTACTCCTTGCATAGTCAAACGATTGATAAGGCTTGTTGAATACCATGTCTTTGGTCACGATGATGTTGAACCGGTATCCGGGTCTGATTTCAAGCGTTGGTGAGATATTCATGTTTTTGCGGATGAGATTGGCGGTGACCAGTCCGAGTTGCTGGCCGAGTGACTGACTCATGATGCTGCCTGCATTCTGTCGCCCGAATGCACCGCCTGCATCGCGTTGGCTGTAGGCTGTACCGGCTACAATCGCGGACATGATCAGGGCTGAACCGAAGATACGCAGGTAATGATTGTTAACCTGATCCTTGAACCCGGCATAACCAACACCGTCAGCGCCGGGCATGGCGCCGATATCCATCGTCTTGCCATCTGGAAAGATAATGCGCTGCCAGGCAACGAGCACACGTGCCTGACCGAATTCGACTTCGCTGGAGTATGTGCCGACCAGCCTTGATCCTTGCGGAATCAAACGGTATTTGCCAACCGGTGAATCAAAGATGTTCTGACTCACCTGCGCCATGATTTGTCCAGGCAAGTCGGAATTGATGCCGGAAATCAACGTTGCCGGAATCACAAAACCGGTTTGCAGAATATAAGGCGATTGCGGTTTCTTGACTTCGTTGTCGAGTTTCCAGCGCTCATCACCATTGGCGGAATCAAAACGCGAGTAATCATTCACATTGCTGATTACCGGATCATTTAACAACATTGGTGCCGTGTCATCATAAGGATCGCCGATACCGGTGTCAGCACCAGCACCAGAAACAGCGCCCAAGCCACCTTGTCCTTGGCGCAGATGTGCAAGCCGTGCATGATACGCAGCGGTCGGGTCTTCACGCAGATTCGCATCAATCTGCTGGCGAACTCTGGCCATTTCAAGAAGTGCTTCCTCGCGTGACGGTGTACTGCCGGTACTGGTGCCGGTATAGTGCGGTGCGGAAGCCGCACTTCTGGGTGCAATCACATTAACGCTGGTTTTGGCTTTGATTGCCTCCTCAAGTTGCTGGCGTTTGAGCAGGCGGATATGTTCAAGTTCGACATCGCGTGAAGCATTGGAATGATCCAATGGTGGCGGTGTTGGCGGTAAATCCAGGTCGACTGGCCGCTCAATGATAATTGCCTCGCGCCAGTCTTTGATAAACCGATCATCCGGTATATCCGCCGTTTGCGTCTGCACTTTGGGTTCGATAATGCCGCCGATGTAGTCTTTGGCAATCAGGCTTGCAAAATTACTGCTCGACTGAGCATCATGATTACTGTCGAAATCATAGGCACTGTTGCGTTCGGTTGCGCGATTCATGGCCACAATGCCCATGAGCAGCATAAATATCAGCATGATGGCGCCAAAGATATACAGCGGCAGATTGTTGACACGGCGCACGCCGACACTTTTGGAAACCACTTCGGGTGATGATTCGGGTGACAGCAATTTGGATTGATGTGTCATGATAGTGATTTCCTCTTTTCTTATGCCTTTCCTGTTGCCGCTTATTCCTTACGTACCCACAATCCCGCCGGTTGGATTTGTCCGGACTGGACAATAAAAGCGCGTGTCAGTTGCTGATCTTCGACCAGGATGCTGACATGATACAAATCACCCGATTGATCGATGATGTAACCCAGTTTCAGGCCGTGATTCCGAATGGATTCTTCAATTATTGGCGTATTATTTGAATTTTCGGTTTCTTCTGGAGAGTGGATTGCAGCCAAAAAGGAATTTTCCGGACTGGTATTTTCCAGAACGGCAAACCCATCACTGCGCAACTTATCGATCAGCGCCTGGCCAAATGCATCGTTGGCGTTATGGCGTAAATCAAACTGGGTGGTTGCTGCCGGATAAAGCCGTCCGATCTGATTTGCCACATCGTCAGCCATGACTTTGCTGTACTGATCGAATGCCGGTGGCGGATTCTGGATAAAACTGCCATACGGTTGTGTCATTGCGCAGCCCCCCAGTAACAGCAAACCCGTAATGCAAACCAAAGCTGCCTTGAGAATTGAGGAGTTTTCTGTGGCTTTAACAACCTGTAATCTGAATGCATGAAGGTTCAGAAGATGGAATCGTGACAACATAATCAATTCCCTCGTGTAATCGTGATACGGTTTTGATTGCCGCCAACACCGGCAACCAGGATTGCTTTGTCAAATACCGCATCGACGATATAGCGATCGCCCTGCAGGCGGTAATTGACCATGACCGTGTCGTCTTTTTTGAAGAGGCCGCCTTCGCGGTTTAACAGCAATAAGGTCGGCGCTTCAGTCTGCGCCATGACTTTGGGCATCTGGATAATGGTTTTCTGGCCGTCGTTATAAACACGCACCGGTTTCCAGACGGCATTGCCGGATACTGAATACGCAAAATCGAGGTTGCCGAGATATTCACCGGTTTCCGGTATCACGCGCGATTGCCGGATTTCCAGTGCGCGGTTTTCCTGCGCTTTGATCGCATCCCATTTGGCCAATGCATCTTCCGGATAAATGAAACCGACTCTGGGCATGAATTCACGCCGGTGTGAACGCAGCCGTATGTGGTAGGTTCTTCGGTTGGTGGTGACGACAAGTGAAGTTTCCAATCCCACATCCATCGGCTTGACGATCAAATGTTGAACTTCATTGACTCCTTGTCCGGTAATGGCGGGTTCAATGAGCCATCTTGCCTGATCACCCAGGTGGATGGAGTTAACCTGTTCACCCGGTTGTAATTCAATATCGCAGACCTGCAATACCGCACAGACAATACTCGGTTGCTGCGCACCGAACAGGAAACGGATTGAACCGTCAGAACCGGCGACCGGCTTGATACCCTGTGCACTGTTTGCCTGCCATTTCTTTGCCAATGCAATAGCTTCACGTTCCTGTTGGGTCAATTGTGGATTTTTTCCACTGAAATACGCTTCGGTCAGGTTGCTGGCGGAAACAGAAGTAATACCTGTAATGAGTAAAAAAATAGTGGCTAAAGTGATTAAACGTTTCATGATAGAACCTCATTACGATTGCCGCGACCAGGAGAAGTCCTGGATGTAAATACCGAGCGGATTGTTTCTGATCTGTTCTTCGGTGGTACTTTGTGTTGGCGGGCGGTGATAAACTCGTAAAAGTGCCCGCATTTTGAATGGCGTCTCCAGTTGATGACCCTGCCGGTCATAGACTTTTTCCAGCCAGTCCACCTGCCAGGTTTCAGGGGATTGTGGAATCACGGAGATAATTTCAACACTTACGGTTTGTGTCTCAGCCCGCTTGAACGGACTGCTGGACTCGGTGCCGTTAAACCATTCATTCGCTTTGGCCATTGCCGGATCGTTGGTTTTGAGCATGGCATACGCTCTGAAGATGGCCTTGCGCTGCAAAGCGACATCCGGTGTCACCATTCTGACATCGTTAATGAAGGAAGCGAGCGAAGCATGCACTACACGCTGATCGGCAACCGCTGCGACATCGGCACGCGATACCGCAATCGCTTCACCAAGTTTGTTGACCTGCACCACATACGGGATAAACTTGGACTGGCTACCAATGTAGATCATGCCGCCAACACCGGCCAGTGCAATCATCAAACACAGAATGGCCAGCATCTGCCACATGTTGCGTGACGATTGGACGGATCGCATATGATCGTTCCAGGTGCGCCGCGCGGACAGGTACGGATTCTCGGATTCACCGGCACGGCGTCCGCCTTCAATGAAGGTTGATGCATCGACCGCATCATCCTTGCGGATATTGGCTTTGCCAGTCAGGCTGAACCGGCGTTTTTTGATTTTTTCGGTTAAATCACTGATGGTACTCATGCGGCCACCCCATAATCCGATAGTTTGAGTCCTTTCATTGCCAGCCACTGATTCACCCAGCCATCACCGTATTTGGCGCAAAGGTT
>JAGRFM010000148.1 GCA_020446045.1 Nitrosomonas sp. | reverse complement strand
GCAAGCTTCATGGCGTTTGGATCAATGCTACTGATGATCTGGACGATATCCAAGAACAGGTTAATCAAATGCTGGCTGAAAGCCCCGAAGGTTTCGCGGAAGAATACGCCATTCATGACTATGAAGGTTTTGACGGCTACGCTTTAAGCGAATATGAAGGGCTAAAAACCGCGCATGAAATCGCCTGTTTTATCGAAGAATACCCGGATTTTGGTGGGGAATTGCTGAACAATTTTGGCGGTAATATAGAGGAAGCTAGAACGGCGGCAGAAGAAAATTATTGCGGCTGTTATAAATCACTGGCTGATTTTGCGGAAGAACTGACCGAAGAGACTACGCAGATTCCGGAGAACCTGGCTTACTATATCGACTATGAACGAATGGGCCGGGATATGGAATTAAGCGGTGATGTCTTCACCATCGAAACGGCTTTCGAAGAAGTTCATATTTTCTGGAATCACTAAAATTAGGCGCTGTCGGCTTGAAGCTGGCAGCGCTTTTTTGTTTGAGGGGCGAAAAAATCGCGCCGCCGAAACCCGTCGGCTTTCGGCGGCGATCTACATTTGAACTATGCTCGTTAGTCCAGGGAATGAACGCCGCGCGAGTACACACGCCCACTATCCGAATTTTATAAAGCTAACGATACACTGGTAAAATAGTGGCAAAAAGAGTGGTAAATTAATTGTTATTTAGAGAGGCATGTATTAGTATAATGATATTTTATTTGAATAAACAAGCACTGTGTTAGTGGAAATATTAGTGGCAATAAAAGGCGATCTAATGACAGAGAATATCACGTTAATGGAACCACTCTTACCTCCTGAAGGTACGGACAAACTGAACGATCTTGCGATTGATTTAGTTTCCAAAGCCAGCAACTTTGCGGGAATGCTTAACCCTGTCGTGAGCAAATCCATAGGAAATCTCGTTCGATCTATGAATTGCTACTATTCAAATTTGATCGAGGGACATGATACACACCCGCGCGATATTGATCGCGCTATGGCTGAGGATTATTCCAGCGAGCCAAAAAAGCGGGCATTGCAAAAGGAGGCCGTTGCACATATTGCCGTTCAAAAGCTGATTGATGAAGACAAAACACCAGCGTTTTATCCTCTATCATCCGAATATGGACGATGGATTCACGAAGAATTTTGCACACGCCTGCCGGAAGAATTGCTTTGGGTTGAAAATCCCGACACGGGCGAAAAAATAAAGATTATTCCCGGCAAGTATCGGGATGGTATGGTTGCAGTCGGGCGACATATTCCACCACGGCCTGAAAATCTGGAGAGATTTTTAGAGCGTTTTGATGAAGCTTATGACGCAAATAAACTCTCCAGGCTTCAGCGCATCATTTCAATTGCCGCTTCCCATCATCGTTACGTATGGATACATCCCTTTTTTGACGGAAATGGACGTGTCGTTCGTTTGATGTCCTATGCTGCCCTTAAAAAAATAGATGTTGGCAGCGAATTGTGGTCGGTTGCCAGGGGGCTTGCTCGTCGAAAAGATGAATATAAAACGTTACTGCAAGCGGCGGACGAGCCGCGTCGCGGCGATCTGGATGGGCGCGGCAGTTTATCGCAAAAAGCACTGGTAGATTTCAGCGAATTTTTTCTGAATATCTGTATAGACCAGGTCGAATATATGCGCAGCCTGCTCGATTTTAAAACTCTGTCCGAGCGCATGAGGATTCATGTTGAGGAAATGATTGCTCTAAAAGAACTGCCAAAAGGAAGCTACGCGCTTTTACGGGAAGCCCTGCTGGTTGGCGAATTTGAGCGTGGTAAGGTTGAAGAAATTACAGGTCTAAATGACCGGACGGCCAGAGCTGTTTTATACGCACTGTCAAAAAAAGGACTGCTGGTTTCCGATACACCGAGAGGGCCGGTGCGGTTAGGCTTTCCTGTAGACGTTGTGGAAAGATGGTTTCCGCTACTGTATCCGGCAACTAAATAGCAGTGCGGTTCAGCATGTGTAGCGTTTAGGCTGAAACTGGTCAGGGAGCGAGAAATTCGCGCCGCCGAAACCCATCGGTTTTCAGCGGCTGTTTATAATGTTCCAGGCTGGCCTGTCACTGAAATTTTGCTAATGCACTGAATATTATTCAGCGCCTCTTGTCCACGCTTCCGCTTTGTCGCGTTCGCTCAAATCAAAGTAGCGCACTTCAGCTAAGGTGAAAACTTTACAGAAATAGGCCAGGCCTTTTTCCCAGGTTTTATCGCCAACAAGCGCCAAACGTTCGATATCATTGAAATGCCGCACACCGAACTTGGTATCTTCCCAAGCGGCTCCTGCCGTCCAGCCATGAAAATCGACCAGCTCCACGAGCATATTGACCTTGCCATATCGCTCAATCTGCTGGTCAATCTCCGGCACGAACATGTCGTAATCTTCTTTTCCCAGCTTGCCTGTAATCGTTAGGTGAATAAATTTTCCTTCCTCTACAAGCTCAATACCCTTGAATGTAACCGTCATCACTCTCTCCTTTCTGTCACCGTTTTAAACATCGACCAGCTTACCTTTTTCATCAAAATCAGCGCAATCGAATCCGCCGAAATAGCTAGGATAGCCAAGCTGATTTGAAATAACCCGCGTGTTACCGATCATTTGATCATCGCATTCGTGCGTATGTCCATAAACCCAAAGTGCTGGTTGGTATTTTTTGATAAGCTCCAGCATATCCAACGAAGTAAAAGCCGGTGTTAAAGGGCCGCCAGTAAATCGCGTATGAGGATTAATCACGGGCGCATGATGGCTGATGACTACGCGCGGCCCGGTCAGGTCAGTCTCTAACCATTTCAGAAGTTCCTTGACGTACCGGCCATGAAGTTTAAGCGTATCCACTGGCTTGAAGGATGAGGAATCCGGGTTTCTGATCAATTTGAAATCATTGACCTGGAACTCGGCAATCTTCATGGCCTGCTCATTGCCACCATTGAAGTCCGTCCACATCGTACCACCGAAAAAATGAACGCCATCTATGCTGGCAGGCTCATCACGCAGGAACGTTACATTCGAATGACTGGTAGCAAGCCACTTTTTGAAAGCCTCTTCTTCTTTGTCTTTTGGTGTCCGGGTGTAATATTCGTGGTTGCCTGCAATGTACAGTGCGGGCTTTTCCCAGCCTGTAAGAAATTCGGTTAACAGAGAATAATCCTGAAACGTGATGATATCGCCTGCCAAAATCATTAAATCGGCGTCAATATTTTCCGGCATTTTCCAGCCAGACTTAAATTCCAGATGCAAATCGCTGTAGCTGATAATTTTCATTATCCTTTGCTTTCATAGGATTGCCGGATAAGAATTTTTGCAAATATAAAAGTTAGTATTCTAATTTAGAAAAGAAATTTTCATGTGGCTTTAGAATTTGAGCTGTACCGACACCTATTCTACGGTGCACAAGTTATGATCTATACGTAGATCATAATGCCATACTGAGATCTATATACAGATCATTGTTGTCTTGACGGAATACTCGATTTTTGATAGTTTGATTTATATGGGAGTCATAAAAAGTGTTTATGGTTTATATATGAAACAAAGATAAAACGATGCCAAAGTCTATTACACGAACCTATTCAAGATATACCCGTGAAGCATGCTCGCTTCTCGGCGGGCTGATCCGCGCCGCTCGTAAAGAACACAAACTAACCGTGCAGGAAGTTGCAGATCGTGCAGGTGTTTCCAGAGGGCTGCTGCAACGTATCGAGAAAGGTGATCTTAAATGCGAGATTGGTGTGGTGTTCGAAGTTGCCACCATCGTCGGTGTTAAGTTATTCGATACTGATGAATCCACCCTGCGCAAGCATATTCGCCAAACTGAGGACAAGTTGGCGCTGTTGCCGAAATCTGTACGTAAGAAACCCAGAGTAGTCCATGATGAATTCTGATCACGACAAAGAAGCTTATGTCTGGATATGGTTGCCGGGTGAGACTGAACCCGTTGTAGCAGGTCGGCTTGAAGCTGATAACAGTCATATTCTGTTCAACTACGGTAAAAGCTATCTGGAACGGGTACGCGATAAAAAACCGGCGATTGCAATTTATGAGCCGGAGCTGCCTTTAAACCCCGGCGTATTGCCATTGGCAGAAGGCTTGAGCATGCCCGGTTGTATTCGGGATGCTGCGCCTGATGCCTGGGGACGGCGCGTGATTATCAACAAAAAACTGGGCCTTAAAGGTGCGGGCGCAGATACAGCTGAGTTGGATGAACTCACCTATCTGCTGGAATCTGGCTCTGATCGCATCGGCGCGCTGGATTTTCAGCGCTCACCAACGGAATACGCGCCCCGCTTTGCGAACAACGTAAGCATGGAAGAATTGATTGAGTCCGCCGAGCGTGTTGAAAAAGGCGTGCCGCTTACGCCAGAGCTGGATCAAGCGCTCTTTCATGGCAGTTCTATCGGTGGAGCACGCCCCAAAGCCTTGATTCAAAACCAAGGCAAAAAATATATTGCCAAATTTTCTTCGAGCACTGATCTCTACAGTGTTGTTAAGGCCGAGTTTATCGCCATGCGTCTGGCCGCACTGGCGGGCTTAAATGTTGCGCCTGTAAAACTTATCAAGGCCGCCAATAAAGATGTGCTGCTGATCGAGCGTTTTGACCGAGAACAAAAAGCGGAAGGCTGGTCACGCAAAGCCATGGTCTCTGCGCTGACATTACTGGGTCTTGACGATATGATGGCGCGTTATGCCAGTTACGAAACGCTGGCAGAGGTCATCCGACACCGTTTTACCGATCCCAAAGCCACCCTTGAGGAACTGTTTTCCCGGCTGGTTTTTAATATTCTTTGCGGCAATACAGATGATCACGCACGCAACCATGCCGCATTCTGGGATGGCAAAACGCTCTCCCTGACCCCAGCCTATGATATCTGCCCGCAAGGTCGCACCGGCAATGAAGCCTCACAGGCCATGCTTATATCCGGCAACAATAATCTCAGCCAGCTCAAAACTTGCTTGGCAACCGCTCATAATTTCTTGCTATCTGAAGCTCAGGCGCATGAAATTTTTGAGAAATTAACTGCTGCAATTGAGCAACACTGGAGTAGTGTATGCGAGGAAGCTACACTCAGCAAAGTAGATAAAAACCTGCTTTGGGGGCGACAGTTTTTGAATCCTTTTTCAACCGCAGTGTCCTGAAGAAAATATGCATTGCGGTGATTAACGTATCTATTCGCCGCAATGCATGCGGTTATTATTCTTGCTTATACAGTGAATGCAGGCTACAATTACCTTAAAAAATGCGGTGATTAGCGATGTGGATTTACAAAAATAAAGACTGGCCAAATTTTACCTGGAATCAGGAATCTCTGGCACAATCCCTCATAACCGTTCGGCATAAGCAAGGAAGACTGCTTGGACGGATGGAAGGACTGGGCTTTGATCTCAAACAAGAGGCCAGTCTTAATACGTTAACGACAGACGTGCTGACTACTTCCGCTATCGAAGGTAAAACACTCAATCCCGAGGAAGTTCGTTCATCTATCGCACGTCGGTTGGGACTTGATATCGGCGGCATGATATCGGCAAGTCGCGACGTAGAAGGTATCGTCGAAATGATGCTGGATGCCACACAGAATTTTCAAAAAACTTTAACGGCTGAACGCCTCTTTGACTGGCATGCCACACTTTTCCCAACTGGGCGCAGTGGTATGCATAAAATCACGATTGGCGCCTGGCGATCTGAAGAGGCTGGGCCAATGCAAGTTATTTCAGGCCCCATGGGGCGCGAAAAAATTCATTTTGAAGCGCCGCCCGCAGTAAAACTGGATCAGGAAATGAAACAGTTTTTGAGTTGGCTGGAAAATAACCGTAAGATCGATCCGGTTCTTAAAGCCGGGGTTGCGCATCTGTGGTTCGTCACCATTCATCCATTTGAAGACGGCAACGGACGTATCGTACGCGCAATTGCCGATATGATGCTGGCACGAGCCGATGGCATTAAAGATCGTTTTTATTCCATGTCGGCACAGATTGAAGCAGAGCGCAAAGAATATTATAGGCAGCTGGAATGCCGGCAACGTAGCGATGTCGATATTACGCCATGGTTGTTATGGTTCCTGGGAAGTCTTGAACACGCAATTAGCGGTGCAGATAAAACATTAGCTGCCGTATTGTATAAAGCCGAATTCTGGCATTTCCTGAGCACGCGTCCCATTAATGAGCGCCAGCGCTTGATCCTGAATAAAATGTTGGAAGATTTCAAAGGGCACATGAATACGTCGAAATACGCAAAGCTGGTGAAATGCTCGAATGATACGGCTTTACGCGATATTCGCGATCTGGTGGACAGAGGGGTTTTCATTCAGAATCCGGGTGGTGGACGCAGCACGAGTTACCGCCTAGCAAAAGCTGAGGAATTAAAATGATCAGTTGCGAATAACCCATAACCGTCAGATTAAGTCTCAACTAACACACTTCAGTGTGATTCAAATTTCAGGCTCATGACCCATAGTGTCTTTGTTGCTGATTGTTTGCTGTGATCGCAGGATTTCAAGTTCATACAGTTCTTTGACTTCTTCCTGGCGTTCGATGTTTTTATATTGCTGATCCATATCGCGGAAAAAATCTTTGCGTTCATCATTTTGTTAATTGCGTAATTGCTGGATTTGATCCTGGAGTTTTCTTCGTTCAGCGAGTTGATTTGAAACAAGAATTTCCTTTTCATTCTGATCGCGTAAATGACATTTTTGTGTCTCTTTTTCATTTCTGGCACGGGTTTTTTGGTGCGTACCGGTTAATCTGTCCCAAATCCCCTTAAACCTAAAAACCTCAGTTGACCGTTAGAAAGAAGTACAAACTTGATGAATAAAAATATAAATTTCAGGAAAATTCCTTAACCTGAATGGTGAGCAACACTATGCTATTTATAGCACATTGTTT
>JAGRFM010000147.1 GCA_020446045.1 Nitrosomonas sp. | reverse complement strand
GCCATTCAAACCCTGTTCGGCACCGCCAAACTCAACAACATCAACCCAGTTACATGGCTCAAAGAAACACTCACTAAACTCCCCGCCTGGCCCAATAGCCGTATCGATGAATTGCTGCCGTTGACGCCGGAATTCATTAAATCATTAAAGTGAGCTAAGTGGTACGTGGAAGGGTTGAGGGCTTACGCATGATTGATGAAACCTTGGCTTTAGTTCATGAAAAGCTTCAATTATTTGTTGATGGTCTTAACACACCGGAAACAGATCCGATAACTGAATAGAAATCACGAAAAATTGCTTTCATTATGTGATTCTTTCCAGGCGATGGCTCGATAATCAAAACCATTACGAATGGTCGGTTTGATGATGTCAAAAAAAGGTGAGATGTCAAAATCCCGAGGTGTAAACAAGTTATGGTTACGGATATGGTAGATTTCCGCATAACAATCGGCGCATTGCGGGTCATTCAACCATTCCCGTTCGATCTCCGGAAGGATGGGATAGGATACCGATTGAAAAGCCTGTGCAATAAGTGTTGAACAAATGGCGCGTGACGGATCTCCACTGCCCAATGCCAACATGCGCCGACGGTAACGTGTCGGTACGGGGACCAGTGGAAAAAGGTAGCGCGCCAGGTCAAGCATGTTTTTTAAGTCATACCGATATCCGATACGATTGATAACGAAATCGACGACGCGTTGGCGATCTTTTGCATCTAAACCAGCCGGGCGGCAGATGCGCGTGTTTAATTGTGCGTAATGGGCCAGCGTAACAGCGTGTACACCTTCAATCAAATCGGCTTCAACCAGAACCAGTGGCATCTGCCAGGCTTCCCGTGTAGGAAGTGCTTCATGCCCAACATAAATTGCAGCATGCGACCAGCTGGACTGAGTTAGGTATTTAATCGGAATACTCAGGCGTGTATTACCCTCGACAAGTAAAACGTCAGCCGGTTCTAGTGTTGCATTAAGCATTTCCTGACTGATTGTAGCGTAATGTGGCGTTGTTCTTTTGAGCGGTGTGGTCAGGTATTTTGCCAGCAGATTTCCTGTTAACTGTGTGATCCAGCGCATCGAGAAAACTATGAATGGTTATGCTCAATCGTACGGTAACGATCTTCGGAATAAAGCCTGAGTATATATCTGCCGGCATCAGTTTGACGCATGGTGCTGATGGTTTCCTGTAATTCTTCGGGGAATTCTTCAAAGGTTGGAATAGGGCCTTGTTCAAATTGATCGCCGCCATAATTTGCAGGTAAAACCAGGGGGGCGCCACTGACCGCAAAAGTCAAGTCAGCCAGGGTTAATTTGTCCCCATAAAGATATTTCCTGCCGTCTGATAATAACTGGTCGACTTCATAAAAAATATCTTTTATTAAAACCAACGCGTTATCTGCAACAGGTTTGCTCAGTTGCTGCGAATTCCAGACCATTTTCTTGGGGATATTGTAACAATATTTGACAAATTGTCGTTCGATCCAGGGACTACCTAAAGTAAGCGGGCGAATCATGATGTCTTTGTGTGGCAGCAGGTTAGTATAAGCCCATTCAACAGCGGCTTGTCCGAGGTCAGAATTATATCGATGCCAGCTGTATTCCATTTCATTGATATGTGCATCCGGAATCAGTTTTTTGTCGGATGTAACCTGCGCATCGAAATGATTGATCACCTCACGTACACTTTTTAATTTTGTCTGGCCATCACGACATAAAACAAGACTATTTCCACCTTGCAATTTATTAAGTATAAAATAAAAGGGAAGTGTATGGCGCTTTTCGTTAAATGATATTCCATAGTAAAACAACACCCAGCGATTGAGTTCTGCATCGGCGCTGGGTGAAAATGAGAGAACCTTAACTGTATTGTTTGTGTTAGCCATTTTAGTGGATAAGCCTGAATTGTTTTGATTTAATTTCCATATTCTATCTCAAGACTGACCGGGAAGGGTTCTTCTACTTTCATCTCCGAAACACGGCGAAGGTTTGTCTGTTTTAGCACGGCTTTCACAATACCAGGTATTTGGGTCAGATTAATATATTGGCCAAAACAAGTGTGCAGGCCAAAACCAAAATGCATATAGTTATGGGCGGGACGGTCAAGATGGAATTCTTTGGGTTTCTTGATCTTGCGACCATCCATCATGGCCGATTGGGTTGCGGCAAGGACGCGTGCACCTTTCGGAATTTTTGTTGACCTCAATGTGCCTTTCGCCACGACATAGTCTTCTGCACAGACACGTTGTATACCAGCAGCGAAGGGATTTAAGCGTAAACTTTCCTGTACAAACTGGATTAACTTGTCATCTTCATTTGCTCGAGCGGCTTGTTGCGCTTCAACCATTAATTCAGGGTTATTGAATAAATGATTCAGTGTAACTGCGGCGCATTTCGATGTAGTGGGAATAGCGCCAATAATCAAACCAATCAGGTTATTTCGAATATCCAGATCAGTCATGCCGGGCATACCTGCCGCTTGCAGTTTTAGGCACCGATTCAGCACGTCATCCGTATTGACTGGATTCGTTTTTCTATCGGTTATCGCTTGATCCAGATAATTGCGTGTTTGTTCTGCGGCTTGAAGTGCTTTCTTCTCGACTTCCGGATCGTCAGGGTAGAAAAGATACTGGAACATAATGGTTGCAGCGTCGGCAAATTCTGTTTCATTCCAACCCGGCGTACCAAAATATTTACCGATAAGCCGTGTCGGGACAACACGGCTTAGCTGTTGGACAACATCCATTTTACCGTTGGCTGAACTTAGAATTTCTTCACTGGTCTGGTCGACGAAGGGCTTGATGATTTCAGGAATGTCTTCGCGCCGTGCGGCAATACGCATGTTGGATACATCGCGGGTATATTGTTCGGTATTTTCCATACCCAGAAAAAAATTACTGCCATTGGTGACTTTGTCCATTTTTTCGGCATAAGGCACTTTGAAAATCCAGTCGCGATTCAGTACTTCAGTGACGTCTTCAAAACGCGTAACCAACGCGTTGTCCTTAAAAACGACATTGGGTTTCACAATACGCAGTACTGCAAAAATACCGTCTAGGTGGGCCAGTGCCCATTGGGTCAGTTTTTCTTGCACTGTTTTTGAGATATTTGCCATATCTGTTTTTCCCTTGAGATTAACGAAAAATACATTGGGTTTGCGGTAAGAAATTGATTCAAGCGTTATGTTGGATCAACCATGCCAGCCGCGATCAATTTTAATGCAGTTATACTTGGGATGAAAAAATAATCCCCGCCGCGTGTTTCAACCAGACGGGGTATGTTGTTAATGAAATGCGGCGGTTTTCCTGAACCGGGTTCAACTTGAAGAACGGCCTTGCTGGGATGTTTTGTATCATGATTACCCAGAAGAATTTCCTTGTCGTTGCCCTCTTTGAAGTCATTGGCATAGTTTATCCATTGTTGCTGCACAAACTCGAATTGACGCTGAATGTCTGCATTGAGCGCCATAAAGATAATGCCATGATTGCCATCGTCCCGGGCAGCGTCCTTAACGGCGCCATAAGGTAGTCCGCGTCTCAGAATCCGGCGCCGGTTGACCAGTGCGCCGGGAGTTTCATAAGCTTCTTTTACACCATATTCCAGCGAGCCTCTCGGATTGATGCGGCGCAAGTGTGCGCTGTAAGGGCATTTGGCGCCATGCAGATCATTATTGTAGGTGAAATCGGTCAGCATGCGTTTTTTTCCGGCAAAATCCGCTGCCTCAAATGCTTTATCCCATTCATCCTTGCTGGCATCATCGGGGGCATTGACGATAGGTGCGCCGTTGTCACGCCAGCGGCCTGCAAATTTGGCGGCCAGCATTTCCTTGCTCCCTGAAAAACTTTTGCTTTGTTCATCCAGAAAACGATTGAAAGCAGCGACATTCTCATGCAGTTTACGATAGACCATATAGGTGCCGTTACGCGATAGCAACATGGGTGAAGGGGCTGTTTTGGGATATTCCATCGCTTCATCGACGTGGCCGAGTAGAAATTCACCGGTAGCCAATGGCGCCCAGCTGCCGTCACGCATCAGTTTGCCGCGGCCTAATACCCGTGCGGCAACATTCGTTTGTCCTTCAAAAACCGGGTCTCCTATGCCGTCGGTATAACCGAAATGTTCTTTGGGTGTCGGGTTTCCGGATTCATCATAAAGGACGCTGGCGTCCTGGTAGGGTAGATTTTCTTCATCGTCACCACCACGGTGGCCTGTCAGTAATGTGACTCCGCCATCGGAAGCCTCAACCTGCTGTGCAACCCAATTGTAACGTTCAATAAGCGCATCCATGTCCGGCGCATTGATCGAAATCCAGATATGGACTTTTTCTTTCCAGATTTTGTCCCAATTTTCCGGGTCGCTGGGGCCGTCGTCACCTAAGATATCTTTTCGTTTCGACATGCCCATCATAAAATCGTCCGGGAATTCTCTAAGGGATGCAGTGGGTAGTTCAAGTGCTTCCAGGCCGCTATAGGTAAAAGCGATATTCGTGGTGACACGCGGTTTTTCTACGGCCACATCTCCGTTCTCAGATTTCCCCCATGGTATGGCCGTGGTGACTTTTGCCGTAATGGCGTCGACGAACTGACGGCCTTTGTCGCCATTGTTAATACGTAAAAATAGATAGCGCGCCTTCTGAAAGTTATAGGCACCGTAAGCTTTGATGATATTACCCTGAATGTCTGTTAAGTCGAGATTTGTTGTCATGATTAATCGCTCTTTCTTGATAGGGTTAATGGTGGATTGGCTTATCGAATTGAAGATATGGTATGTCAAACGAGCCAAAAATGATTCAGCCGGCTCTGGGTAACCGTTAAGGCGTCGATTTGCCAGCCTGCCAGGTAGGTCCTTCCAAATTTTCAGGCTGTACGCGCGCTATGAAAGCCTTGAAATCCTGCTGAATTTCGGAGGCGCTTTTTCCCTGATGTTCGACGGCAAATTTGGTGAATTCCTGTTTCAGGTACAGTGACTTAAGCTGCTCCTGCAACGAATCGTCAGTGGATCCATTGAAAAACAGACTGGCATCCAACTGGCATCTTTTGATATAGGCGATGAAGCTGCTGGCATCGGTAACCCTGTCAAAAGCAACGCAATGTTCCCAAATATGACGCACATCACGCTGGGTTCCTTCATGATCAATGTAAGACCATTTTTCCCACACGCCGGTTAAATACGTATCCAGGTCACCGTGAAAGTTACTGGAGAAAACCAGATATTTTGATTTCAACGTATCTTTACGTGGCAGGGCTTTTTTGCGTGCAGAATCGGAAAAAATCGACGTGATATCGGAAAAATTAAAAACCGAATCATTAGCGGGCAACGATTCATAAAAAACGTTATCCAGAATAAACAGGCGCGCCAAATAGGTGTTGGGTACTTTAGCCAGGGGGCTTTCTTCATGAATTGGAAGGCGCAGACAACGCTCGCGTGTAATATCGGCAAACGAAGTTTCGCCCAAGTTGCCATTTTTTATCGGAGACAAAACTGTCAATGCCGTTGCATTACCACTTTTTGTAGCCATGTTGATAGTCCTTTTGAAAGTGTTGGAGTGTAACGAAATCAGGCCTTGGTCTGCTCGTAACGTTTTTTAACTTCGTAAGATGACAGGCTGACGATAGGTGTCGGTTTCATATCGCCAAAATCATGCTGCAAATTATTGAGTAGCATATGGTAATCTTTCAGGAAATCATCCGCTGATTTGTCACTGGACTTGGCGTTGAAATCAATCAGCGCTTTTTTGACTTTCTGGGCTGATTTGACATCGTTGGATGCGGCCATGGGATACGCATTGTAATAATGTGCTGTATCAATTTGATTATGCCGGATATAGTCGTGGAAAGGAGTCAGTGGCACTGACTTGGGGTAGCGGATATTCCATTTCCAGAATAAGTCGAGTCCGGAAGGGATGGCAAAGGTAAACGAATCGACATATTGATCCCAACTGCCATTAAAGTTGCTGAAAAACAGCATATAAGCGTAATGTAATTCTTCTTTGGGTTGACTTGGATCAAGGCGAGGAAAGCCGTCTCTTGGAATAATAACCCATCGTGCGTAGTGGATGAGTGAAAGGGTGAGTAGGCCCTTGAGTGTTTCAGGAATTAATAGTGCCGCCTTAAAAAACAGTTTGTTAGTCCAGGTTGTATACCAGCGAATTGGTGTGATCACATTCATGGCATAAGCTTTTCCTGCTATGTTCGACATAATAGCTCCTTGGTGGGTATATTGTTAATTTACATCTTCTTAATACTTCTTCTCTTTTTACCTATTGTTGATTAATGGGGTTTTTGCAATATGAGTCGGTTACGCGCTATTAAGTCGTTAACTACCGTTTTTTTAGTTGCGTCTTAATTGCGTTGTAACGCTCTCAGTAAAACAATTCAAAGGCATCTTAATATGGTTGCGCTGATCGTGCAACCATTACACTTTCGCTAAAACCATTTAAATAAAGCGTTAGAGCCTTTGTGAGCTTTTTTAACAAGATGTGGGTATGTTAGAACGTAAATGCTGGTTTGTCGATGAGACGCTATAAATTCAGGATAAACAGTTAAGTACTAGCGCTATTTCAATTTGATTTTGCAAGATCTTCCAGAAAACGGTCTATGATTTGTTTGCCAACATGTGGCATGACAACAATATGGGCAAGCGGAACGGATTGTCCATCTTCCTTGCTGGTAATGGTGGCCAGCGTATAGCGGTTAACGATTTTTTCTGCCGGTTTTTTGAAAAAAATCGTTGTTGATCGTTTGTCGGTGCGTATCGGAGTGAGATGGCTGAAATGTGTTTGCATTTCTTTGAGTAGATAATGAGTGCTATCAAACATTTTTTGGGTGTCGTCAGCTTGTCTGGCGAAATCAGTATCCGAGCTGAAAAAGTGGAATTCAGCCGGTTTAACGGCGTCTCGTGAACAGGTAATAGTGCCCGGGATTTGCAGAATATATTCGGGATCATGAATTTTGGCGAATTGCGCTTCAAATTCATTGAAAATGGTTTTTGTGGTAATAAACAGTCCTGCAGGGGCGGGAAAACCAAAGAATTTATGACAGGATACGGCAATGGAATGGTATCGTTCGTTAGATTCGCCTGTTTTTGTTTGTGCCAGTTCCTCTGCAAATTCTGAATGCGGCAGATAACCGCCAAATAGTGCTGCGTCCAGGTGAAGATAGGATTCACGCCCTTTAAGTTTGCTTTGTATGCCGTCGATTGAATCCACTGCGCCTTTAAACGTGGTGCCTATTGTGGCGACGACCAGCGCCGGGTGATTTGCATTGGCATTCAGCTTTCGTTCGAGATCATTAATGTCCATGCTGCCATTACTGCTGGTTTTTACGATAATCCGATCAAGATTCAGTAAATTGCTGAGAATCTGGGTGGAATAGTGTGCATCACAGGTAAAATAAATTTTCGGCATAATGCCGGTCCTGCTCTGCAATAAAGTGCGGCCAATATAAATGCCGTGCATGTTGCTGTCTGTACCGCTGTTGGATAAGAATCCCCAGACATTGTTACGTTTAAACCCATAAAGTCTGCTGAATCGTTCGATGAGTTCTTTTTCAAAGTCATGGGTGTTGAGCGCAAAATGGCTTTGTTTGAACGGATCGCCGACATTATTAAAACCGAACTGGTTGAGTCCGGTGCCATATAATTTTTGCCGCCAGTTGAAAAAAGCTTCCGGCGGCAGATTCAAGTTAATCGGATAACCCAAGATAAATGCCCTTTGTCGGGCCAATGCTTGCAACCCCTTGAGATCTGTGGGTGCGAACGTATCCGGTAAAGCATTCAAAAGCGGTTGAGCAGAGAATGCGTTTGGTGAGCACGTGGCAACCAATGCCGATGCGCCGGTTAAGCCCAGAAAGTTTCTGCGGGATATAATCATCAGTTAGGCTATTGATTTTTATATTTTAATTGTCAGTGTGAGTGTGTGGTCTGGTTATGCGTTTGATTAATAGACTTCAAAATTACGCATCATTCCCATATCCTCGTGTTCTAGGTTATGGCAGTGATAGAGGAATAAACCGGTAAAATCATGGAATGGTTTGATGATTTCGATTTCCTCGCCAGGCATGACAAGAACGGTGTCTTTCCAACCGCTGTCGATAAAACCGTCCTTCACTGTGTCATATGCACTGCTTCCCTTAGTCTGTTTGCGTGAAAGAATCTGGAACTGCTGGCCATGCAAATGAATCGGATGGGGAATTGATCGCATCATACCCATCATTCCCATGCCACGGCCGCCACCCATTCCACCACCCATGCCGCCGCCATGTCTTCCACCGCCCATGCCGCCATCATGAAAGATGCGTATTTTCTGTATGGTATTGACCGGGATTCTTTCGACGTCTAAATGATCATACATTTTAAAGGTGCGGCCATTAAGCTGGAAAGACATATGCCGCATACTGATCGCGATCGGCACGGTTTTTTCAGGACTGGTTAAGTCCGAAGTGCCTAAACGTTTCATATTGACAAGCTTGCTGGGCAAGCTTGGCGAATCGCTAACTTTTTCGGTTATCCTGAATTTTACAATCGGGAAAGATTTGCCTTGCGCTAATGCGCCACCCATCATACGGCCCCGACCATGACCCATGCCGCCCATACCACCCATGTGTGTCCCAACGCCTTTGTACGCCAGACTTTGTAGTGTAAGTTCCGAATCGATTTCGCGGCCGGTAAAATCCATCCATAATTCGATGCGTTCTGCAGGAGCTAGTATGACATAGGGTCTTGTTTCCGGTTTTTCGAGCAAACCGCCGTCGGTGCCGATAACCGTCAAAGGTGTGCCATCGGTCCAGCCCAATTTATAAATACGTGAATTGGAACCATTGAGTAAACGCAAACGGTAAGCACGTGTTTTAACTGGAATCATATGATTTACTTGGCCATTCACCAGGATGGTGTCGCCCAAGAAGCCGATCATGCGGCGGTGCATGCCATGGAGATACTGCAGTTGATTGCCGGCTGTAAATTGCCGATCCTGAATGACAAGTGGGATTTCATAGTCATCAGCGGGCAGGTTAAGTTTTTGCTCCTCATGGTCGCGAACGGTTATCAGGCCAGCCAGTCCCTGATAAACCTGCGTTGCGGTCATATCATGTGTGTGGGAATGATACCAATATGTACCGGCTGGGTTATCAATTTCAAACTCGTAAACATAACGCTCCCCATTATAAATTTCATACATGGGGTGTCCGTCCATTTTTTGGGGCACATGCAGTCCGTGCCAATGGGTAATAACGGGTTCGCTTATGGTGTTATAAAAGAAAATACGGACTTTTTGGCCGCGTTGGAAATTGAGAATGGGCCCCAGATAGCCGGGTAATGTTTTAATGCTGTCGGCGGGTCCTTTTAGCAGTTTTCCAGTGTATTGGAATACATGCGTTTTAGCCCCATTCAGAATCGGAATTTCAGCAGGTTGTGCGTATAACTCCAGCTCAACATCGGGTTTGAAATTTTTGTCAGGATTTTTATTAATAGACCGTTCTTCGGTCCAGCCTAAACCGGGTAACGTTGAAGCCATAGCTCCAAAGGCAGTGTATTGAAGGAATTTCCGTCTTGAAAGTTCAGCGTGTGACATGATTGGCTCTCCTTGGTCGCATTGCTTTAATAAGGGATGGTCAATCCATTCATCCCTTTTTTAGCGCTATATTACTAGTTAAGTTGTTTAAAGCCTACTACTTAGATCAAAATATTAAATCTATTGCCGAATCGGGATTTTAAAGTAGGAAACGCCATTGTCTTCTGGCGGCGGCAGTTCACCGGCGCGAATGTTGGTTTGTATAGAAGGCAACAGCAAGACAGGTGCATCTAATGTGGCGTCGCGTTTTGTCCGCATTTCAATAAATGCAGCTTCATCGATACCTTCATGTGCATGAATATTATGTGCGCGCTGATCGGCAACGGTGCTCTCCCAGACCGGATCGCGGTCGGTTGGTGGATAATCATGGCACATGAATAGACGTGTTTCCGGTGGAAAGGACAGTAATTTCTGAATAGAATGGTAAAGGGAATGTGCATCACCACCCGGAAAATCGGCGCGTGCACTGCCGACATCCGGCATAAACAAGGTATCGCCGATAAAAATCGCATCGTCGAATTGATACGCTATATCCGCAGGCGTATGACCAGGTACTGCTAACGCTTTGGCCGTTAACTTGCCGACCGTGAAGGTTTCGTTGTCGACAAATAAGTGATCGAAGTGATGCCCGTCTGGTGCAAAATCATTTCCGAGGTTAAATACTTTTTTGAATGTCTCCTGTACGGCAGGAATATTGCCGCCAATTCCAATTTTGCCGCCAAGCTTGCTTTTAAGGTAATGCGCAGACGATAAATGATCGGCGTGCGCATGCGTTTCCAGTATCCATTCAACTGTCAGTTGTTGGTCTTGAATAAATGCCATGAGTTTGTCGGCAGAAGCGGTGCTGATGCGGCCCGATTTGGGGTTGTAATCCAATACCGGATCGATAATGGCGCAATTCCCGTTTGGCTCATC
>JAGRFM010000146.1 GCA_020446045.1 Nitrosomonas sp. | reverse complement strand
TATAATCAATAAAAAAAGAAACTATGTATCTCCGTTAATCCCGGATTCCACAAGTTCCATCCGGGCTACTTGCTAACCCCAAACGGCAGACTCTGCCATTTAGTTTTGTAGGTTGGGGTGAGTTTACAAAGCCCAACAAAACCGTTATGTTGGGGTGCGCAGGGCTTACCCCAACCTTGTATATTAAAACCAACGATAAAATCGCATTAAAGTAGTACCGATTTCTGGGGAAGCCGGCCCAACCTTAAGCCTTGAGCTTGTACGTAGATAGGCTCCCCGCCCTCGTCATCGATATCGTGGAGTATCCAAGGTCTGTAAGCTTTGCTTCTGAACCTGAATTTGCAAGGAAGATAGATGAAGTGCCAGGGTCAGGGAACCAGAAAGCATGATAACAAAAATGATATTAAGGAAATAGCTATGAATCGGATCGGGATTGATGTTTCAAGTAAAGAATTGCGTGTGGTAGTGAGTGTCAATGGTAAACATCGAAAAGCACAATTATTTGAGAATACGCCAAAAGATCATAACAAATTGATTAATATGATTCATAAACTGCCTGGTGAAAGCATTGTTTGCATGGAAGCGACTGGGGTGCACCATTTTGATTTGGCGGTCACATTAAGTCGCGCTGAACTGGTCAAGGTAATGGTTATCAACCCCAGATCTGCGCATAACTTTTCTAAGGCGCTGTTGCAACGCAGTAAAACAGATAATATTGATGCAGATGTATTGGCCAGCTATGCCGAACGGATGCCGTTTGTTGAATGGCGCCGCCCAAGCGAGGAAGCACTCACTTTACGTGCCTTGGCACGCCGCATTGCCGCAACCAATAAAATCAAAGCACAGGTTAAAAATCAGTTGAGCGCGCTATTAGCGACTCAGGAAACACCAGAAGTAATTCTGATGCATACACAAAGCTTGATTGACACCCTCGATGCACAAATTGACAGTTACCGAAGCAGTGCAATAAAGATTCTCAATAAAAATCAAGCATTGCAGGAGCTTTACACATTGATTACCAGCATAAAGGGTATTGCCGAAGCGTCCGCAATCCAATTGCTGGGTGAACTCTAACCATGCCCGATGATTTAACAGTCAAACAATGGGTGGCTTATGCAGGCCTGGATCCAAGGCATTTCGAATCAGGCAGTAGTGTGGCCAAAAGGGCAAAAATCAGCAAAGCAGGCAATCGGTATATCCGCCAAGCCCCGTACATGCCTGCATTGGTAGCTAGTCGTTATGAACCTCATGTTGCAGCTTATTATAAGCATTTGCAGGAAAAACGCGGATTGCAAAAAATCCAAGCAATATGCGCAGTCATGCGAAAAATATTACATGCCATTTATGGCATGTTACACAACAAACAGCCTTTTGACGGTAGCAAGTTCTTCGACATGGAAAAAGCATAATTTATCAAAAATGGGTTGCAAAAAAAGAGAGTATCTACGAGCTGATTGTGCTTTGTGTTAGGTATTGAATAACACAACGAATCGCCACAAAATATACAAAAAAACACCAACAACAAATAATCGATATTGCTGATTGTTTGCATATTCCATTTTTCTTAGAAAAGGCTCAAGTCGATTTTGCATTTGTTCAAATGTCTCGTCATATAATATCGCCATTGCATTTTCGATCATATGCTGTCGATACAAATGAAGATGACAGACCCCAAAATAAAAACTGCCACACCATGTAAGCAAAGCAAAGATAAGGGGGATTAAATCTTTAGAAAAAACTTCATCTTCGGCTTGTACTAGAGCATAAGCAATCGCCGCACCTGTTGCCGCCAGCAAAAAATATATGTATTTACTTAA
Organism: Nitrosomonas sp.; assembly: GCA_020446045.1. Classification (GTDB taxonomy): domain Bacteria; phylum Pseudomonadota; class Gammaproteobacteria; order Burkholderiales; family Nitrosomonadaceae; genus Nitrosomonas. The sequence continues at coordinate 295 of JAGRFM010000146.1, read as the reverse complement.
TTCTTCTGCAACCTGCGCTGCTAGCAAGTTTAGTTCTTTTTTCAAATTAGAGTTCCTATAATACTCAATATCCAGCTAACTGCTTTAGTGTTGAACTAATCATTAGATTTTGACTTATACAATTCTTTTAGTCTAAAAAACACTATTTTGTCGCCAGCAGACTCTAACCCTAGTAGCTAGTCATTGTAAAACAAAGTAGTAGAATACAATATTAATGTATGGTATGAATAATGAGCGTAATCCATTAGGAGAAACTTCATGCCATCAAAAAAATACAAAGTAAATTTAAGCGAGG
>JAGRFM010000145.1 GCA_020446045.1 Nitrosomonas sp. | reverse complement strand
GACTCCGCAACAGCGAATCTACCACCAAGGCTCGTTCTTCCACCGGTAGTGAAACCGCCTCATCGATAAGTTGCTTTGTGTTCATGTTTTCTCCGTTTTCTGATGTGGCCTATCTAGCCTAACGCCTCAAACACCGGCGCGCGTTAGCACGTCCGAGTGGTTTGATTTGTTATGTGTAATTTCTGGAGTTCTTTATTTATTTTAATTGAGTTACCTAGATTTTTATTGGCTTGTGCTTGAGCTAGTTTGCTCATTTCCCTGGCTTTCTCGCTCTGAAACGTCATCAACTCCTTGGTTTTCTTCTGTGACTCTTGACTCATTAGTTGTGTCAGTTTCATTCTCTTTTCCTTCTGATTGATCTGGTTCATCTGATTTTGAATTGAGCATTTCAACGAGGTTACAAACAAGCGGACTTTCTTGGTAGGGAACGTTTGGTAACAATCCTAAAGCCCAATTATATAGTTCAATTGTAGTCTCGTCAGGCTTTTCTACACACTTAAAAAGACTGCCCGCTTCCTTTCTGTCAATTACGAATCCATGCGAAGGATAGCCGCTGACTAGCTGAATTAATGCATCTGATTTTAACGAGTTTGTAACCTTATTTAGTCTTTCGCCATAGTCAAAGGCTATTTGCATAGCACGTTGATGTTCTCCTAGTGTCACAGGATCAATTTTTGCAGCAATTGGAGCAACAAAACCATCAGCGAGTTTTGTTGCAATTTCGGCAGCAAGTTTAGTCCTAAGCCTGCTACCACCACGGATATCCACCAAGTAATTTCGAAATGAAGTTAAAACCTGATTCTCTAAAGCATTTAGGGCCTGAATAATATCCAAGCCTGACATACTCTCAAACATTTCGTCTGGCTTAGACAGCTGGATATCAAGCGGGCCAAGTTCGCCTCTATCTCCGAAGATCAACTTATGAGCGCCAACACATACAAGTGTTCCTGCAGATTTACAAATATCAGGTATCAGAATTTCAACTTCTTTGAAGTGATGGTTTAACGCTCTCGCGATTCGGTAGGCTGCGTCAGGATCACCGCCATATGTCACAAGCACCAGACAAATTTTATGTTTTTTATCTGGAATATGTTCAAGCACATCAGACACCTTTTGGTATCCGCTCCTGCTAATTCCTCCGTAGTATAAAACTACATCTCCTTCATATTTTTCTAAAGTTTCCTTTGTAAGCATCTAGCTTCTCCTGAGTCTGACTTACACATAACAGTATGTTTATGAGGAATGAATCCTCATAAACATTATTATGGGGATTCTCTGTTTTTATTTGTCTGATATTATCAGATAATTATAGTTTACTGATAATAATGATTATTTTCAAAAAACCCCTCTTAAAAAATTCCATTTGCAAGCCACAAACCTTTTTTATATACCAGCCATCTTTTTTACTGAAGTTTCGTGCTTTTTCTTATGCCAACACATGCACTAATGCGTCAATAAAAGCTATTTGTAGTATCTGAATCATATGAAGACAACATGAATAAAAATTCTTTTTGTAGAAGCGAGTAGTAACGAGAGTTTGTACTACCCCGAAATTAATCTGGACTTATCCCTTTCCCCTTGATATCCCAAATTATTTTCTCTTTACGTGCAGGCCACATTCACGTGTCTCATCAGCTTTCGCCGGATCGAAGTAGTCCCATTCGTTCGGCAAGCCATTGAGTTTGAGATAATTTTCCATATCAGCATCCGTCCAGTAGAAAACAGGACTGACTTTGATGACGCCAAGATTTTGATCTTCGGTAACAATATCCATAGTTGCGCGATTCGGATTTTGTACTTTTCTTAGTGCAGTGATCCAGATAGCTGGCGCGAGTTCTTTCATGCCGCGTTCAAAAGGCTCCAGTTTCATCAATGCACTGAATTTCTGTAGTTCCGCTTCATCATCAATACCAGGAACCGGGCCATAAATGGCATCACGATGTGCAGCGCTCATTTTGGGCAGAAAAATCTTAAGATTAAGTTTGAGTTGTTCGCGCAGTTTTTCTGCAAACCGGTACGTTGCCGGTCGATTATAGCCATGATCAGCCCAAAGCACAGGAATATCGGGCTTCACCTGAACACACAGGTGAAGAATGACCGCTTCATAAGGACGGAAGTTTGTCGATACGACAGCTTTGCCATCCGACTGCGCTATGGCCCAGCGCACAATATCAAGCGCAGGTTTGTTTTTTAATTTTGCGTTGTATACTTCAATCTGTATTTTCTTCATAAAAACTGATTTTGTCGGACTAAAGAAGTACCAATAAAAAACATGGCTCTCAACAGTTGAGACATTTACTAACCAGCCAGTTCAATATAACGATGTTTTTTCGATAAGTATGCTTGTAATGATATGATGAACAAAGATTTTTTGTGTTCCCGTTTTATCGATAGCATTTCACCCGGAAAAAATTTAGTTGAAAGAATAACAACCCCCGCCACTATATAGCAAGATGCAAAAAGAAAAGGCTTTCTTCAACCTATATCACCATAACTTCGTTCGTGCAGCTGTAGCCGTTCCGAGTTTGCGGGTTGCTGATCCTGCATTTAATGTTAAAGAGTCGACTATATTGCTCGAACAAGCTGCACAGCAAAAATGCCTGCTGATAGTTTTTCCCGAACTGGGACTTTCAGCCTATAGCTGTGAAGATCTATTCCAGCAGCAGGCCTTACTCGATGAATGCATGGCAGCACTCAACAGTTTGCTCGATCAGACTCGGGAACTGCCAGTCATTGGCATTATCGGTTTGCCATTGCAGGTTGATCATTTGCTGTATAACTGCGCTGCTGTGTTTTATCGAGGGCAACTTCTGGGAATCGTGCCAAAAACCTATTTGCCGAATTACCGGGAATTCTACGAACTGCGTCAGTTTTCTCCAGCCGGTCATAGCTTGCGTCAAAACATTGACTTATGCGGTCAACATCAAGTGCCTTTCGGCAATCGCCTGTTATTTCAGGCCGAGGAACAACCGCTGTTCACTTTTTTTGTAGAACTCTGTGAAGATTTATGGTCACCGGTTCCACCGTCTTCTTTTGCTGCGCTGGCGGGCGCCACCGTACTTGTCAACCTGTCTGCGTCCAACATTACGATCGGTAAAGATGATTACCGGCGACTCTTGGTCGAAAGTCAATCCAGTCGTTGCCTGGCCGCTTATCTTTATAGTGCTGCCGGAACAGGAGAGTCAACAACCGATCTGGCATGGGACGGCCACGGGATGATTTATGAGAACGGGAACCGTCTTGCAGAAACCAAACGATTCAACGACGCATCCCAATTCATTACAGCCGATATCGATCTGGATCGGTTACAACAAGACCGCATGCGCCAGAACAGTTTTGGCCAGACCAGATACAATCACAAGACTGCATTGGCGGAATTTCGCACCATTCGTTTTTCAGCACAGCTTCCCGTCCAGGAACACCTGTTGCTAGAACGAATCTACGAGCGTTTTCCCTATGTGCCTTCCAATCCTGCAAAGCGCGATCACCGTTGTCGGGAAGTGTTTGAAATTCAGATACAGGGACTGGTCAAGCGGCTGCAAACCACCGGGTTAAAGAAAGTTGTCATCGGCGTTTCCGGCGGGCTGGATTCCACCCAGGCATTAATTAGCTGTGCCCGGGCAATGGATGTGCTGAAATTGCCGCGCAGTCATGTGCTTGCGTATACGATGCCGGGGTTTGCGACCAGTGAACGGACTTTAAAACAAGCGCGGCGGCTGATGAATGCGATGGGCTGCGAGGCGCATGAAATTGATATCCGCCCGAGCTGTATGCAGATGTTAAACGATATCGGTCATCCCTATGCCAGGGGCGAGCGTGTTTATGACATTACATTTGAGAACGTACAGGCCGGGGAAAGGACGAATCATTTATTCCGGTTGGCTAATTATCATCAGGCGATGGTGATCGGAACAAGTGATCTGAGCGAACTGGCATTGGGCTGGTGCACTTATGGCGTCGGAGATCATATGGCGCATTATCATTTAAACGCCAGTATTCCCAAAACACTCATCCAATATATTATCGGCTGGGCTGTTAAAACGCAGCAATTCGGTTCCGAAACCAGCAAAATTATTGATGAAATCAGGCAAACCGAGATCAGCCCGGAACTCATTCCCCATGGAACAAGCAATCAACCGGCGCAACATTCGGAAGATGTTGTCGGTCCGTTTGCATTGCAGGATTTTTTGCTGTACTACACATTACGCTTTGGTTATTTACCATCCAAGATCGCATTTTTAGCCTGGTCAGCCTGGCATGACAAAATGGAAGGCATTTGGCCTGATGTAGCAGAAGCAAAACGTTATCAATATGATATTGATGAAATTAAACACTGGCTGGGTATTTTTATTCGACGATTTTTTAAATTGAGTCAGTTTAAACGAAGCTGCCTGCCTAACGGCCCCAAGGTGGGTTCAGGCGGCTCATTATCGCCGCGCAGTGATTATCGGGCACCAAGTGACAACGAAATTCATGTCTGGCTGTCACAGCTTGAACAGATTCCTGACAAAATTTCAGATCAAGACTAATAATCTCACGCGCCTGTCCAGAATGCATAATACTCAGATTCCTGGGAAAAATCCTCCCATATAAACAGTGGCGTTGGGGTTGGAAAGGTTGGCAACCAGAAAGTGGCAATATCCAGCGCGCCACTTCCTGTACGGCTTGCTGTATGCACAATCCCCCTGAGCACGCCCTCGGCCAATGCAGTCCACTCGTTGGTTTCCCTTTGAGACCATAAGCTAATGTTTTTTGGCAGTTCCATCCAATCGGTCGCGACATTCGCCACGCCACTGAGAATTTTCATGCCTGCCCTGCTAAAATAAATTTCTGCGGTAACAGCTTCATCAGCATAGACAGGAGATGAACATAAAAAAACATGGACAGTACCAAGATAAATTTGGCTTTTGCTCCCATTAAAAAAACTCCTCTCATTCCTGCGTTGGTTATTTAGCCGTATTGGTCTGATCCAGCGTTGAAAGAATATGCGGATAAACGTCTTTCACTGCGTTCTTGCCAAAAATACAGTCAATATGGCCATAATCGGGAATGACATGGCGTGCATAACCGTCCGCACCGTTCACTTCCACCAGTTTATTGAAGCTGCGTTCTGTCGATTCGGGCAGATAGCTCGCATTTTCTGCGCCATGGATAAAAGTAATCGGAATGTTCAGCTTATCCCAGTGCGGCATATACACTTCCTTGCCTTCTGAATTCACGATAGTTCCTCACAAGTATAAAGCGCCAGATGCTTGAAAATATCCATGCTGCAAATACCGAATAATTCATGCAGGTTGTCGTGCGTCAAGCGGTTTAGATGGTCATACTCATGGCGGCATTGGAGTTTGATCCTTTTGGTTTGACCCTTTTGGTTCTCTGCCTGTCAACCCGATTGAACTGAACAGCAGCTTTTCGACTGTCTAGTTATCGAGACGGCGCCACCGGTTTGGCGAGGGGAACTATGAAGTGGAATATGGAACCGCTTCCGTATTCACTTTCGACCCAGAGTTCACCCTGCATGAGTTCGATCAGTTTACGCGCAAGCGCCAAGCCCAGTCCGAGGCCACCATATTGACGGGTAGAGGAAGCGTCGGCTTGACTAAAGAGCGTAAAAAGTCTGCTTTGTTGCTCCGGTGTGATGCCGATTCCGGTGTCTCGTACGGAAAAGTGCACCATGAAACGGTTATGAAGATCATCATCTAAAATCACGCTCACCGCTATGGACCCACCGGGTTCGGTAAACTTCACGGCATTACCGCCAAGAATGGTCAGTAACTGATGTAATCGTTTCGGATCGCCATTCAAGATTTCGGGAATATTGCCTGCAATATCGATCGAGAGCTGCAGCTTCTTTCTTTGCGCCTCATCCTCTATAACCCTGGTTGCGCTGGCAATGGTTTCCCTGAGTGAGAAGTCTTTGGTTTCCAGTTGTATCTTTCCGGATTCGATCTGGGAAAAATCCAGGATGTTACTGATGATATCCAGTAGATTATTAGCGGCTTCAAGCGTTGTATTGACGTATGTCCGCTGATTTTCATCGAGTGATGACTCAAGCATCAACTGCGACATCCCGATGACGGCGTTGAGGGGGGTGCGAAGCTCGTGAGATACGTTGGCGAGAAAATAACTCTTCGCCTGATTGGCTGATTCAGCCGCCTCTGCTGCATTAATAATGGCCTGTTCCGCCATTTTTTGCCCGGTTATATCGACTATGATATAAACCACGCCTTTGGTCATATCTCCAGACTCAATTGCCTTACCGTTGATGAGACACCATAGGGTGCTGCCATTTTTACGTTTGAACAGATATTGACCTTCGAAGGTTTTTCCTTGCGCCAGCTTGGAAAGGGATTCCCTGTTCATCCGTTTGGAATCATCCGGATCGGCGTAGAGAAATTCGATACTTTTTCCTCTGAATTCATCCAGCGTGTAGCCAAACATGCTGCTCATATGCTGATTGGTCCAGCAGAAACGGTTTTCGATCGATTGGGCAATAGCAACGACTGCATTGTCGAGTATAATCTCGCGGCTACGCAAAGTATCGGTAAGCGTATTGGCCATAAAACTGATGCTATCGACTACAATACCGATTTCATCGTTATGCAAATGGCTAATATGGTGGGAATAGTTTCCTTGTTGAATTAATTTGGCGTCTGTTCCCAGCGTTGTCAAAGGTGTAATGATACGCGCCTTGAACAGTAAAAATACGTAAACCGAAAAGCCGATGGCGAACAGAATCAATACAATGATTGCTGTAAGCAGGTATTGTTTGCTCTCGTTTATGGAATTCAGTTCGTCGCTGTACCGCTGTTCCAAAAGAATAAAAAAATCATCAATTGGTTTCATGATGCGGGACTTGGCATCGTGATAGTTATTGCTGTAAAGCAACCTAACTGCCATATCTTGATCCGGTGCTGCTCTGACCGTAAACTGCCCTGAATCGTCCCGGTACAATCCCTTGACAGCGTTCATGGCCGTGTTTTCCATGTGTATCAGATCGTCAGATTCCCGTTTGGCCTCGGCAAGTTTGGATGTTTCTTGCGAAGTAAGCCCCAGATCGATCATGCGCCGCTCGATACTATAGCGCTCACCATTCTGATTGAGCTGAATGGTATCGGCGACGACGTGATCCCAGTATGAGCGGGTATAACCGGTTGGGTGTGGCTGTTGACCATCACGAATAGCAATAATGGCGCGAAAAAAGTCGTGGTAGCGCTGATCACCCGTTACAACATAGGTGCGGGCAAAACGGGTCAGGTCATCGGAAGACTGCTTGAGTTCGATAGCAAGATTGAGGGCCTGATATTTATGCGTTTCCAGCTCTTTATAGTGCTTTTCCTGATTCAGGAGAATAATGGCAGTGAACGCCATTGCTGTCACCAGTAGTGTGTAAATAGCAGCAACCAGTATAATAATATGGCGGATGGATAACATTGTGGCGGATTAGGTTATAGGGTTGGGCATAAGGACATCTCTAACAGTCCGAATTTGCGTGCATCCGCTTCGCGGATTGCCTGCTTATCCCGTTTCAGTAAAACATTTGTGACTCGCAAAGAATATTTCATATCTATCCGACACATGCTGCGCCTCTATTTTTTGCCCGTGCTGCATTTTGCCTAGCGCCTCTTCGCACGATTTAACCGATTTCAATACAGCATCCAATTGATGTACATAATGCATGATTTGATCATTATCATTATGCGGTAAAAATACCCGATTGTCTCCCAATCTGAAGTTTACACTAGTACTCCTTCAACTTAATATTTACGGATACAGTTAGCTTTTCAGTGTTACTGGCAAGGCAGGGCTTGCAGGCAATGGTAATTCCCTTGTCAAAAGCCCTAACACAGTCAGTGGCGCTGAAAAGTTAACCCACAG
>JAGRFM010000144.1 GCA_020446045.1 Nitrosomonas sp. | reverse complement strand
CGTAGTGGCCCGGTAAATACCGGCATCACAACCTGGGATATCCATGTTCAACGATGTGATCACATTCATCGCAACACCGCCGCCCCATCCGCTTGTTGCCGGAGGGACTGGTTTACCAAGTGCCGAATACACCTGTGAACCCGCTACTGTACTACAGGCGCCTTTTCCCCATACCAACATAAGATCGTTGTTTGGTAATGCTGACGGGTGTCCCACTCTTCCAGCGAACGGTATGGAGTCTTTATAATTAGGGTGTGTTATGGTTGGACTGACGAGTGCCATGGACATATTATCACCGTTGTTAGTCCATGCGGCAAAGTTAATCACATCCCGCGGTACATAAAAATCACCATGATGATTGGCTTCCTGCGGGCTAATACCCTCCTGTCCTTTGGGTTCGGGTATGACGCCAATAAGCGCCCCCAGTCCGTTATTATTGCCCCGGTAATAATCGGTAAACCAGACTCGGTTATCAGAAGTTTGTGTAATAAAGTGTGCAGCAACGTGATCTTCGCCAAAATAGCTGGCTTTATGTTCGCCGCTGTGTTGCCCATAAATTGGAAAGTTGCCTGCACCGTCCGGGTCTTGCGCATAAATATGGAAAAGATTATCGAGTGTTGTAAATCCTCCAGGAGTACCATTGCCGTAGCGGAACGGTAATCCGCCAAATATCTGCCAGCTTGAGTACGCTAAACGACCGTCTCTGAGCATGAACGGATGCTGCTCCTGGGATAAGGAATGATGACTGGCCAGATCAGGGTTCTTGCCATCAATATCCACTGTCCAGATACGTGTTCCAATTCTTGAGCCAGTCGAGCCCCATACAACTGTCGTCGTGTGCTCGTCACGTGTCGAAGTGAAGGCAACTCGTGTATTGCTGATAAATGCGGGACCGGAATCGTACACGCTAGCTGTAAATGGAATGGTTACTGTTTTTTGGGTTTCAATCGAATAAAAATGTAAGTGAGCGCCTGTTGTCTGTAGTTTCTTATTCGGCAAGGTATGCCAGCCTAAATCTGCTTTATCGGCATCCGGATGTAATACACGGGTATCGATTGGTTCAGTATGGTTTTTTAAAGAACCGCGAAAAACCGAAAATGCAATTGTCTTACCGTCAAATGAAACAGATGGATCCAAAGCAGCACATGATGAAGCTTGGGTTGAAGTCGAAGAACAGTCATAAATAACAGTCTCTACTCCTGCGGGATCACGATAAACAAGGTCACAAGGCGCGGTAAAGCCTGTCAAAAAATTGGTTACGTCTGGTAGAACATCATAAACATCCAGACCCTTCATGGTTCTGGTGATTGTCTGTGTTTGACCGTTGATTGTTACGGTACCTGTAAGCTCATATGTGGCCGTTGTACGCTCACAACGTGAGTAGACAATGCCTTCTTGTGCAAATGCGACTGGCAATTCCAGAATGCAGAGCAACAGGAATAAAAAGACAAACTTAAGATATGATTGTAATGGTAGTGATCTAAATAAAAATTTAGATAAATACAGGTCGCGATAATACATTTTGTTAGTTCTCCATGTGACATACCAAGACCGCACAATAGAAAAACTTCATATTCTGGCGACCTGGCAGCCCCGCTGTCTGTTCTAGACCGGAAGCTTTGCGTCTCCACCTCCCGATGGATTTGCCTTTTACAAATCTGTTAAAAATTTAAAACAATGTTTTCCTGCAAAGATAAGTTTGAATTTATCGACTAGAAAATTTCTTTGAAAGTAATGATGAGGTGTGAAGTTAATTTTATCCTCCTAGATGTTAAATATTTACCAGAGGACAAGCAGGTGAAACGACTTGACAATCTGGCAGCCCCGCTATCTGTTCTAGACCGGAAGCTTTGCGTCTCCACCTCCCGATGGATTTGCCTTTTTCATATGTTTTTAGTCAATTAAAACTGTAAGATTGTTTTTCGGCTATGTTTTTGTTTACTTGATAGCATCAAAACAATAAGTACCCTTAAAAAATGCTCGTTATTCGGCACATCTTATTTTGGAGAACAGTATAATAGGCAGCGTTGACAAACTTTAAAATCTTATTTTTAGGCAGAATCGATTAATTTATGTGAAAAAACTATTAAAAGAATTTTTTTATTACTGTAAAAAGAGAAAACAATCCAAAGTTATTTGTCAGAAATAGATGACATAGCTAGATGGTTTACTATTGATTAATAAGAATCTTGAAATATGCCAGTTAATATTCCGCCATTATCTGCTGAAAATTTGTTAAGCGTGCCGGGGGTAACGCTTGGAATTACCGAGGCAGGAATAAAAAAAACACATCGAAAAGATTTGCTAGTGATTGCACTCGATAAAAGCGCTCATGTTGCCGGTGTTTTCACGCAAAATCGTTTTTGTGCAGCTCCCGTTGTTGTGGCTAAAGAGCATCTGAAGGCGACAGGTATTCGCGGTCTTGTAATCAATACCGGCAATGCCAATGCTGGTACGGGTGAGACCGGAATGCAGCATGCCCGTGCTACCTGCGAGGTGTTAGCCGAATTGCTCGAGTGCCAACCGCAAGAAATTTTACCTTTCTCTACCGGCGTCATCATGGAACCGTTACCGATCGACGTAATCGTTAATGGGTTACCCGCCGCAGTTAGAAATCTTCACGAAAACAACTGGTTTTCTGCAGCACAGGCAATTATGACCACGGACATTGTTCCTAAAGGCGCATCCCGCCAAATTGAGCTACAAGGAAAAACAGTTACGATCACGGGTATTGTCAAAGGCTCCGGCATGATTCGTCCGAATATGGCGACTATGCTTGGCTTTGTCGCTACCGATGCAGCGATCGAAAAAACGTTGCTGCAAGATATGGTTCGCTATGCAGCGGATCATTCATTTAATCGCATTACTGTTGACGGCGATACATCGACCAACGATGCATTCATGTTGATGGCCACTGGTCAGGCAGGCAATAGTGAAATTTGCGCATTAGAAAGCCGGGAATATATACAGTTAAGAGATGCCATAACCGCCGTATCCACTGAATTGGCACAAATGATCGTACGTGATGGTGAAGGTGCGACCAAATTTATAACAGTACAGGTTGAGACGGGTAAGAATGAAAATGAATGCAAGCAGATAGCCTATGCCATTGCGCATTCCCCGTTAATTAAAACAGCATTTTTCGCTTCTGACCCCAATCTGGGGCGCATTCTGGCTGCAATTGGGTATGCGGGCGTGGCGGATCTTGATGTGAACCAGATACAGCTCTACTTGGGACATGTACTCGTCGCCGAGAATGGCGGTCGGGCTCCTGGTTACCTGGAAGAAGATGGCCAAAAAGTCATGAATGAACCGGAAATCACCATTCGCGTAGTATTGAATCGGGGCGCTGCATCGTTTTGTGTGTGGACTTGTGATCTATCGTATGATTACGTCAAGATCAATTCAGATTACCGCAGTTGAAAGCAAATTCAAAACAGCACATTAAAATTCTGTATGGAAAAATGGGAACAATTGTGCGAAAGAGCCGAAAAAGTGCTTGAGCGTCTGGAATGCCTTTTTCCCAATGATCATTCTAAAATAGACTGGCATGCACATGCCGCTTTTCGCTGGCGCAAACAAAACAATTACGGCTATATTCAATCAATAGCCCATCCACATCAAATCTCCCTTGACGCCTTATGGGGCATTGATGATCAGAAAGCAAGAGTCGAACAAAATACGCGCCAGTTTGTACAAGGATTCTCGGCTAATAATGTACTGCTGACTGGCGCCAGAGGAACTGGAAAATCATCACTGATCAAAGCATTACTGAACAGGTATGCCAGTGCGGGGCTGCGCCTGATAGAAGTGGAAAAACATCATCTTGTTGATTTGCATGATATTGTGGAAATCATCTATAAACGTCCGGAGCGCTTTATTCTGTTTTGCGATGACTTGTCTTTTGAAACGGATGAGCCCGGATACAAAGCACTGAAAGTCGTATTAGATGGTTCGGTTGCCACAACGTCTGACAATGTATTGATTTATGCCACATCCAACCGTAGACATATGGTGCCGGAATATATGCGTGATAATCTTGCAACAAAACACCTCGGAGAGGAAGTTCATCCAAGCGAAACCATTGAGGAGAAAATTTCGCTGTCCGAACGATTTGGTTTATGGGTTTCATTTTATCCGTTTGACCAGAAACAATACTTGGACATCGCACGATACTGGCTAATAGATTATGGTATGACTGAAATGACGGCAGAAATAAGACAAGAAGCGTTGCAATGGGCTTTGGAAAGAGGTTCGCGAAGCGGGCGCGTAGCGTGGCAGTTCGCAAAAGATTTCGCTGGCCGGCATAAGTCACTGGAATCACTCGGCTAGCGTTGTAAAAATCGATGAACATAACTCCGATCGTTGAAGTTGCTGCTGGCGTTATTATCAGACCTGATGGAAGTTTTTTGTTGACCTGCCGGCCGGAAGGAAAACCTTATGAAGGTTATTGGGAGTTTCCTGGCGGTAAGATAGAAGATTATGAGGCGCCTTTACATGCACTGGATCGTGAATTATATGAAGAACTGGGTATTCAAATCATCAAATCCGATCCCTGGATTACACGGGTCTTTACGTATAGTCATGCCACAGTAAGATTACATTTTTATCGAATTACTGAATGGCACGGCGAACCATTTGGGCGAGAAAATCAACAGCTATCGTGGCAATTACCGGATGCTGTATCCGTTTCTCCTTTACTGCCTGCTAATACGCCTATTTTAAATGCTTTGATGTTGCCGCCTGTTTATGCCATTACACAAGCATCGCAAATCGGCATCGAAACATCTTTACAACAAATCAGGCAGGCTTTGACTCATGGATTACGCTTAATACAAATTCGTGAGAAATCCATGCAAGCCGGATTTGTCCAGGACTTCACGGAACAGGTTACTGCTCTGGCACATGATTGTAAGGCGCAGGTTCTGATTAACAGTGATATGACTTTTGAGCAACCCATTCGGTACGACGGCATTCACCTGACTTCCGCAGAGCTTATGTCTCGGTCTACTCGCCCTCAATCTGAGTTGGGCCTGTGTGGGGCATCTTGCCATAATGCTGAAGAACTTTATCATGCTGAATCGTTGGCGCTTGATTTCGTGGTGTTAGGCCCGGTTCTTCCGACATTAAGTCATGCCGACATAGCCCCTTTCGGATGGCGAAAATTTGCTGCATTGATCCAGAACTACTCATTGCCTGTTTATGCCCTGGGCGGAATGTCACTTGAGGATCGTGCAACAGCCTGGGAAATGGGCGCACACGGTATAGCGATTATGCGAGGTATTACTGAATTTCAATAACATCCCGATCTAATTGCAATTTTTTATGTGTTTATTGTTCCAGGTTTTCCGTATTATCTTCGGATTGTGGTATGCGATAGGTTTCCTGTGCCCATTGCGCAAGGTCCATCGTCTTGCAGCGTTCGGAGCAAAAGGGACGGAATCGGTTACTCGGATTCCACGGAGCGGATTTGCCACACTGCGGGCAATTGACAATGCGTTGTTTCATAATCAGGCAATACATATTTAGAGTCAGTTGATAATTTTATCATTTTGATGCATGCTCGATAAAATATCTGGAAACAGCTCATATGATATGGGTATCGCTATAAATCCATATTATAGTGGGAGCACCCGTTTTGCGGATTGCCCGTTTACTCCGTTTCGTTACAATACATCGGTGTTTGCAAAAAATTTTTCCGATCCTATCAATTATATGCTGTGTCAATCTGTTTTGTTCTCGCCCTGTTTTGTTTATAACGCTTAATATTTAGGGATGTTTCTATGACAAACGGAATTAACAGCGACCTGCCGCCCGCTATTTTCCTGATGGGCCCAACGGCAAGCGGTAAAAGTCATGTGGCATTGGAAATTGCCGGGCAGCTTCCGGTAGAAATTATTAGTGTGGATTCTGCTCAGGTGTATCGTTTTATGAACATTGGTACCGCCAAGCCCGATCAGGAAACTCTGGACAGTGTTCCCCATCATCTCATCGATATCATCAACCCCACAGAGAATTATTCAGCCGCGCAATTTCGTGCCGATGCAATCAGTTTGATGCAGGACATTTCTCAACGTGGCAAAGTCCCATTATTATCCGGTGGCACCATGCTTTATTTTAAGACATTACTCGAGGGACTCTCTGAATTGCCTTCAGCAGATGACACCTTACGTGCAACCATTGAACAAGAAGCCCTGTCATTAGGGTGGCCGGCAATGCATGCAAAATTGAACGTGATCGATCCGATAACGGCCATGCGCATCAAACAAACCGATAGTCAACGTATCCAGCGCGCGCTCGAAGTATGCCTGATTACTGGTCGCCCGATGTCTGAATTAGTTGCTTCTCCCCGTGACAGCCACCTTCCCTTTCAGATTATTCAACTGGCCTTGATCCCCTCAGACCGCAGTCAATTGCATCAACGTATTGCATCCCGTTTTGAAAGTATGCTCGATCTGGGATTAATAGAAGAAGTCGCTTCGATTCGTGAACAATTTGATGTTACTGCAGATTTACCCTCAATGCGGTGTGTCGGTTACCGTCAAACATGGCATTATCTTGAACAAACTATCAGTCAGCAAGAACTGAAGGATATGGGTGTTGCCGCAACCCGGCAGCTTGCCAAGCGACAACTGACCTGGGTGCGCAGTATAATACGGAAATATGAAGTCATTGAATTTGATTGTCTGGCTAGCGATTTGTCAACTCAGGTTTGTCATCGTTTGCAGTTTCTCAAAATTTGAATATCAATGCACAACTTCTAAAAGCCGGGCAATTTTGATCAAAGTCAACATACATCATGTAGTTTTCTGAGAGCCTGATCTTTGAGAGTCTTGTTATGATGTGTCTTTATTTTAATTTGTATAGGAGATTTAGTATGAAGTATTCTTTGTTTGTATTCGTCTGTGCAATGTTTGCATTAAGCGCGTGTGGCGAACCGAGAAGAACCCCTGATGGACACTTGATGGATAAACCAACGCCATCAGCTTATGACGCGGCTGATTTTGACACCAGCCCAAGAGAATCTGAATAAACGATTCTTAATCTTCAGTTTCTAAAAAAGATGATCAAGAGCATACTCCTCTTGATCATTTCTTTGCGATACACAGTAGTACAAACTTGTCTGTAACCATTCTGTAGCGTTATGATTCACTTTGCTTGTAAATACGATTTTATTTTTTAAATTTTTATAATCATCTGGATTAAAGACAATCTTAATAGGAAATAATCTTATGCTCAGTCGTTACACATTATTCATTCTCTCCATTCTGTTCACATCAATCCTTCTGTTAAGCGGATGTGAAAATTACGCGGAAAGAACGCATGAATCCTGGATTGAAGCACCCTCAGGTGCAACTTTTGATGATTCAACCATTTATGCAAGAATTTCATACGGTATCAATACCGACCCGGACTTGCAAGGCAGTGATGTGGATATCAAAGTCGATGAAGGAAAGGTTTCCTTAACCGGCACCGTGACGAACCAAAATCAAATAACAAAGCTCAACATGCTGACCTGGGTGGTTGATGGCGTGAAGGAAGTCGATATGCAGGTTCAAATCAGATAACCGGAGCTTTTGTTCACTTAGGGGGTGTCGTCATGTGTTATGTGCATTTATGCGTGTGCAGATTTTTGATGGATGTTTGTGAAAAGTGCGCAGGGCATAGCCTTAGCTATGTCCAAGTACCTTGAGCAAGCCGGTGCAAAAATATGCCACGCCTTTCGGGTTTGCTTCTCGAACAAAATTATCGTCGTTTTTGCACCTTGAATATGCCTTTGCATGTCCTGCAGTCCAAAAACTTGGTTCTTTTGCCCGAAAAACAAACGTAATTGTACATAATGCTAAACGACATCCCCTATGACAAAAAATTATAAAAGCTCCTTAACGCCATAATTAGTAAGGAGCTTTTATAGCAACAATAAGTTTGTCTGTGTCTGCTAGCGCTATTTCAATTTGATATTGCCGTGTACAGCACCCACAAGATATTTTGTCACAAGGCGCAGTGCGTAGTGAATGGTTGTTCCATTGACAAGTACTGTAACACAGTGACAGGATATCTTGTTTGCGCCCTGTGGGT
>JAGRFM010000143.1 GCA_020446045.1 Nitrosomonas sp. | reverse complement strand
TGCCGAACGTTGGATTGAACGAATGGGGTCATGCATTCTGGTTCATGGAAGAGCTGTTTAGCGCGCCATTGCACTGGGGCTTTGTGATTCTGGGATGGGCAGGATTGTTCTCAGGTGGTATAGCGGCGCAGATTGTGACCCGTTACTCTAACCTGACAGACGTAATCTGGAATAGCCAAAGCAAAGAAATTCTAAACAACCGGATTGTTCCTTAACAATCATCAGCTGCTAAATCAATTATTTATTTGTTTTTCCCCCATTTCCTGCTGTCTGGTTTTCACAGACAGCAGGAATTTTTCTTGAAATTCCAATTTTTCCTCATTTTAAGGCTAAAAATTGTCAATTAAGTTGGTTATGTCACTATAAATTCTGGTGATTATTCAATTTCAAAGCAGTCGTTAAAATAGACTGGGGAGACAAGGGCTCGGCTTGGCGCTCAATCATTCTTCTCCATCCGAGATAATTCTCTAAATATCGTGTGACAACGTAATGGAATTGGCATATTCATTATTTGAGATGACTGCCATAGGCGTCAACGTTCTGTATAGTCCTTTCCGATGATTCTGATCCCTGCGCTCAAATTGACGGTTTTCGTAATCCGTTGAGCGTGTTGGGTTTCCTGAGGGGAGTTTCAGGGAAGGGTTCGGCAGATGCGAAGTTAACCCGGTGATTTCTTTCATAAATGGAGAAGGAAAGAGGCGTTTGGGCATGCGCCGGTTCAAATCGATAGATCAAGTTCAACGATTTCTGGATGTGCATGCCGCCGTATATAGTTTGTTCAATCTGGGGAGGCATCTTGTGTCAGCTGGGTGCTTATCGGAGCCTCAGGAAAAATACGTTCTCAGAATGGAGCAGGGTGGTTGATTGAATGTGGTCGAGTTGATTATCTTCGTTTCAATGGCTTAACTTGTCATTGCCCTTGTTCGTTATGTGCAAAACGTGAAATTTCAATTAGAACAAGAGTATCTCGTGGATTTAGTACCCTGAATCGGTTATTATTTAGTGGCCAAAATAATCAATACATTAGTACTCTTTTAAGGATCGAATGAACAAGGAACATGCTTGGAAAATACTTGAATCTCAACAAGTGCGAATGAAGCAAATACATTTGTCTGATCTGTTTGCTGCTGATTCACAGCGTTTTGAGTCTTTCTCCCTTAAATTTAAAGATATCCTGGTTGATTTCTCCAAAAATCATATTAATAAAGAAACACTGCAGCAGCTATTAGATCTGGCGCGGGCCTGTGGATTAAAAGAAGAACGCGACAGATTATTTTCCAGCGAGCATGTGAATAGTACTGAAGATCGTGCGGCGATGCACATGGCGTTGCGGCACCGTTCCTCAAAACCAGTTATGGTTGATGGCAAGGATGTAATGCCGGATGTTCGCAGTGTTCTTGTGCAGATGGCTGAATTTTGCCATGCTGTGCATTCAGGCGATTGGCGGGGTTCTACTGGAAAAAAGATCGAGAATGTAGTGAGCATCGGCATAGGTGGTTCTGACCTCGGTTCTGATATGGCGATTAAAAGCCTTCAGGCCTATGCCATACCTGGGATCAAGATTCATTGCGTATCAAATGTAGATCCCAGTCATCTAGCCAGAACCCTATGCGACATAGATCCGGAAACAACGTTATTTGTCATTATTTCCAAGACCTTTACCACGCTTGAGACAATGACTAATGCCCGGCATGCACGACTATGGTTGCTTGACTCAGGGTGTTCCGAGGCCAGTATTGTGCATCATTTCGTGGCCGTTTCAACAAATACGCAGGCTGTTGCTGATTTTGGTATCGATCCGAAAAACATGTTTCAATTCTGGGATTGGGTTGGTGGGCGTTACTCAATGTGGAGTGCAGTCGGGCTTCCTATCGCTTTATCAATTGGAATGCCGTGTTTTGAGGAGATGCTGGAAGGTGCTTATGAAATGGATCGCCATTTTTTGGAAACAGATTTTAATAAAAATATTCCGGTAATTTTGGCTTTACTGGGTGTTTGGTATATCAATTTCTGGGGCGCTACAACCCATGCTGTTATTGTTTATAGTCAGCAGATGTCTCAATTTCCTACATTTTTGCAGCAATTGGTGATGGAAAGTCTGGGTAAATCGGTTACGCACGATGGCAGGGCGGTTGATTACTTGACTTCTCCCGTGACTTGGGGTAATTCAGGTACAAACAGTCAGCATGCATTTTTTCAGATGATTCATCAAGGCACTCAAATGATTCCAGCTGATTTCCTTGCGCCAGCTCGCAATAGTGATGGAACGACAGAACAGCAACAACAGCTTATTTCTAATTTTATTGCCCAGACTGAAGCCTTAATGAAAGGTAAATCACTGCAAACAGTGGAGCAAGAATTGGCAATGGATGGACAGTCACCCGGTAAAATTTCACAATTGGCGCCACATAAAGTTTTTCCTGGTAACAAACCAACCACCTCCATTTTATTTGAAAAAATTACGCCTGCAACTTTGGGTAGTATCATTGCCATGTATGAACATAAAACATATGTGCAAAGTGTGATCTGGAATATCAATGCTTTTGACCAATGGGGTGTAGAATTGGGGAAGCATCTCGCTGCGAAAGTGTTGGATGAATTGGGTGGGGATAACGCGTTACTCACCCATGACGGTTCAACTAATGGGCTAATTCGGTATGCCCGGGCTATGGCGGAAAAAACATAAAAGGGGTTTATATGCCATCTGATCTAAAAATAGAACGTAATATTAGTGTGTTGACAGCTAATACGTTGGCGTTGGTATTAGCGGGGGGGCAAGGTTCCAGATTAAAGAATCTGACTGAATGGCGAGCCAAGCCGGCAGTCCCTTTTGGTGGGAAGTTCCGCATTATTGATTTCCCAATGTCTAATTGCATCAACTCGGGTATTCGACGTATATCGATACTCACGCAATATAAATCTCATTCATTGCAGCGCCATTTACAGCGCGGCTGGAATTTCCTTGCCAGTCAGTTTGGCGAGTTCAGTGAAGTCCTCGCTGCTCAACAACGTTTAGGTGATAGTTGGTATCAAGGTACGGCTGACGCAGTGTATCAGAATCTGGATATTATTCGTCACCATAATCCAGAGTACGTCATTATCCTGGCGGGCGACCATATTTACAAGATGGACTATGGAAAAATGATTGCCGACCATGTAAAAAATAATGCCGATATTACGGTAGGCTGTTTGCCTATTACTTTAGAGGAAGCTTCCAGTTTTGGTGTCATGGCCATTGATGACAACATGAAAATTACTGAGTTCAATGAGAAGCCGAAAAACCCAAAACCCATTCCGGGTGATGAAAAACACGCATTGGGATCTATGGGCATTTATGTGTTTTCAGCCGCATTTTTACGGGATATTTTGATTAAAGATCATAATGATAAGCAATCAAATCATGATTTTGGCAAGAATATTATCCCCGGCTCTATTCACACTGCCAATGTTCGCGCTTTTCGCTTCAGAAATGCAAATACCGGAACCCCAGGATATTGGAGGGATGTTGGTACTGTTGATGCCTATTGGGAAGCCAATATTAATCTGGCTGAGCTTGAACCGGAATTAAATCTATATGACGAAAACTGGCCTATTTGTACCTATCAAGATCAAACGCCACCCGCAAAATTCAGTTTTAATGATGATGACCGACGTGGTATGGCGACAGACTCCCTGGTTTCAGGCGGATGTTTGATTACCGGCAGTCGCGTAGATCACTCCATTCTTTTTGCTAATGTAAGGATTCATTCTTATTCAGAGGTGATTGATTCAGTCATTTTGCCAGATGTTGTGATTAACAGAAACTGCAGAATTCGCAAGTGTGTGATTGATAAGGGGGCTGTTATCCCGGAAAACACAGTTATTGGTTACGATGCCGCAGAGGATGCAAAGCGTTTTGAAGTCAGTGAAAAGGGCGTGACACTGGTTACAGCAGAGATGCTGGGACAGAAGTTGCACGAACTTTAATATTAACTATGAACACAGATATAACACAGAAACTTTCAGTCATATTTTGCTGGCACATGCACCAACCGTTTTATAAAGAAGCGGATTCAGGGCAGTATCATTTGCCGTGGGTGTATTTGCATGCCATGAAAGACTATACCGATATGGCGACACTTTTATCGCAGATTCCGGGGGCGCGTTCAGTGGTAAATTTTGTGCCGTCCCTGATGGTTCAAATTGATGATTATGCCACGCAAGCCCAGCGTTGGCTGAGTGGCGCTCAGAATAGCCTGCCGGATCCCTTATTAGCTGCGCTGGTATCTACTGACAGTCATTTGTCCGAAAAAGACCGTGATTTTTTATTGAAAGCTTGTTTTCGTCTCAACCATGACAGAAATATGCACCGCTATCCTGAATATAGCCGCCTTTTTGCGATGGCTGAGTATGCTAAGGCGCAGGATGTATTCGAATACCTGGGGGATAATTTTTTTACGGATCTGGTCACTTGGTACCATTTGGCCTGGCTTGGAGAAACGGTTCGAGATTCACATTTCGTTGCGCGCAGATTATTTGAAAAAGGTCATGGTTTCAGTTTTCAGGATCGACGGGGTTTGCTGACATTGATTGCATCCTTACTGGCAGATATCCCAAAGCAGTATCGGCAATTGCAGGCCGATGGCAAGGTTGAGTTATCCACCACGCCTTACGCACATCCTATCATTCCGTTGTTACTGGATTTTGAAACTGCCAGGGAAACCGTAAAGGATGCTTTATTGCCTGACGGTTCTTATCCAGGAGGAAAGAAATCTTCACTGGCGCATATTCAAAAGGCCAGGGAAGTTCATGAGCAGTATTTTGGCACACAACCAGCAGGGTGCTGGCCAGCAGAAGGCGCATTATCTAATGACACAATTGCGCTATTGGATCAGGATGGGTTCAAATGGACTGCGACCGGTGAGAGTATATTACACCATTCACTTAAAGAAAATATCAGAGAGCACGATCAACGACTGTTGTACCAACCTTGGCTTGTGAGCGATCACGCCACATCAATGGTCTGTTTTTTTCGAGACGATCACCTTTCGGATCTGATCGGTTTTGAATATTCCAAATGGGATGCACATGATGCCGTGGCGAATTTTATGCATGAACTTGCAGGTATCCGGCATAAAACGCAGGGCATGCAGAATCCCTGTGTATCGATAATTATGGACGGTGAGAATGCGTGGGAGCATTATCATGAAAACGGCATTCTATTTTTGGCGACATTACTTCAAGCAATTGCCAATCATTCTGATTATACACTCACGACCTTTTCGGATTATTTAAGTAAAGCATCTGAACCCCAGCGATTACCCAGTATAGTTTCGGGTTCGTGGGTCTATGGTAATTTGTCTACCTGGATTGGCGATGCGGCAAAAACTCGCGCCTGGCAATACCTGGTTGATGTCAAGAAGGTCTATGATGTGAAATACTCTCAGCTTTCCGACAATCAAAGAGATGCCGCTGAATTACAATTAAGAATATGTGAAGGATCTGATTGGTTCTGGTGGTTGGGCGATTATAATCCTGGCGACACCGTGCGCGATTTTGACCAGCTATTTCGTCATCATATCAGGAAATTATACCAACTGCTTAACGAACCTTGTCCGGCACAGTTGAATGAACCCATTTCACAAGGGGGTGGCGATGCGGAAGGTGGCGGCACCATGCAGCGAGGGTCTAAAGATCATTGACACATCCAGATCACAGAACAGGAATTCTATTACATATCACCTCACTTCCCGGACCTAATCCTGTTACGGGTACGTTAGGTGCAGAGGCGCGCAAGTTTATTGATACACTTGAAGCGAATCATTGCCATCTTTGGCAAATGCTGCCTATTGGCCCCGTATTTGATCATCGCTCACCGTATGAGTCTCCTTCCTCCATTGCAGGGAATCCTGATCTGTTAGATCTGCAAGCTTGCGTTGATGCTCAATGGTTGCCAGAAGCACGCTTAATGGCCGCTTATTCCAATAGAATAACGTTACAACAAACCCGGCAGGAAGCCAGTCAGTTATTCTGGGAGACATTGCCAAGCGACTCGAATACAACACAACGACTGCGCCTTTTCACAGAAAATAATAATCATTGGCTACAGGATTTCGCCCTCTTTTTTGCATTAAAGATCTATTTTCAACAGAAGCCTTGGTGGGAATGGCCCGCAACCTTGAAATGGCGTGATGTGACAGCACTTGAAGAATTTGGTGACTTACACAAAGATTTCATTGACCAAATCTATTTTGAGCAATTTATTTTTTCAGAACAATGGCGTGATCTGAAACTGTATGCCGAAAAAAAAGGTATTACACTTATTGGTGATCTTCCGATTTATGTGGCTCACGATTCAGCAGATGTTTGGGCTTCAAATGAACTCTTTGCACTTGATGATGCGGGTTTATGTATTGAGGTTGCAGGAGTTCCACCCGATTATTTTTCAGAAGACGGGCAGCGTTGGGGCAATCCTCTGTACCGCTGGGAGGTTCATAAAAAGGAGGGGTTTAATTGGTGGAAGCAGCGAGTTGCAGCCCAGGCGGAGCGCTTTCACAGTCTGAGAATTGATCATTTTAGAGGCTTGGAGAGCTATTGGGCGATACCGGCGGAGCAACCTGACGGGAAAGTAGGTCAATGGCGTCTTGCTCCAGGTGATGAACTGCTGGAGTGTCTAGGGCAATCTTTCCCGGATATTCTGTTCATTGCAGAAGACCTTGGCATTATCACGGATGAAGTCAATGCCTTACGTGAGAGGAATAATCTCCCTGGCATGAAAATACTTCAATTTGCATTTGATGGCTCGCCAGATAATCCCTATTTACCTGCTAATATAGAAGGAAATTTCATTGTTTATACTGGCACACATGACAATGATACCATCGAGGGATGGATAAATACTACTGACGATGAAACGTTGCGTAGGGCAATGGCAATTTTGCATTGCACCAAAGAGGCACTCCGTTGGGCGATGATTGAAGCAGCCATTCATTCTTCTGGTCTTTGGAGCATTATTCCCTTGCAGGATGTGCTGGGGCTGGATCAGGCAGCACGGATGAATACGCCCGGTACGATTGAAGGTAACTGGCTATGGCGATTTGACGAATCGGGCTTTCGGCATCCAGGTTGGCAGCAGTTAAGTAAATGTATTGATATGAAGGAATCCCTGTGAATGTGTAATAAAATCAGTGTATCGTCAAATCCTTTCTTGGATCAGAGACCAGGAACATCAGGTTTGCGCAAGAAGGTGCGCATATTCCAGCAGGCACATTATCTGGAAAATTTTGTGCAGGCGGTCTTTGATGCCTTAGGTGGCGTTTCGGGAGAGACATTGGTATTAGGCGGTGATGGTCGTTACTATAATGAAACGGCGATTCAGGTCATTCTGAAAATGGCCGCAGCTAATGGGATCAAAAAAACATGGGTGGGTCAAAACGGGATATTATCCACACCTGCGGCTTCTCATCTTATTAGAAAGCATCAAGCCATTGGTGGATTCATATTGTCTGCAAGCCATAATCCCGGCGGGCCTGACGGTGACTTTGGTGTTAAATTTAATATGGCCAATGGCGGCCCTGCACCGGAAAAAATCACCGAAGCTGTTTTTCTTAAAAGTCAACAAATTTCATCCTATAAAACGACTGTATGGAATGATTGTTCATTCAGTAATTGCGCTGACTTCATGCTCGATGAGATGTCAGTGGAGGTTATTGATGCGGTGTCAGATTACAGCGATTTAATGTCATCACTATTTGATTTCAATGCCATTCGATCATTATTCTCTGATGGGTTTAGTATGGTATTTGATGCCATGCACGCCGTCACAGGACCTTATGCGACCGAGATTCTGGAAAATATTCTGGGAGCAGCCAAGGGAACCGTCATTAATGGACAACCTTTGGCCGATTTTGGTGGGGGACATCCTGATCCAAATTTAACCTACGCTAGTGATCTGGTTAATATTCTGTTTTCTGAGAATGCGCCTGATTTTGGTGCAGCATCCGACGGTGATGGTGATCGAAACATGATTTTAGGCCGTCGTTTCTTTGTAACACCCAGTGATTCGCTAGCGATTCTAGCGGCAAATGCCGATGTTGTGCCTGGATATAAAGGCAAGATCAAAGGTATTGCACGTTCTATGCCTACGTCAATGGCGGCCGATCGTGTGGCTGAAAGAAAAGCAATCAAATGTTTTGAGACACCTACCGGTTGGAAATTTTTTGGCAATTTGATGGATGCTGGCCAGGTGACGCTGTGTGGTGAAGAGTCTTTTGGCACGGGGTCGGATCATGTGCGTGAGAAAGATGGCCTGTGGGCAGTGCTTTTCTGGCTCAATATTCTTGCCGTGCGAAAGGAATCAGTGGAAAGTATTGTGCGAAAACATTGGGCTGAATACGGGCGGAATGTTTATTCCCGGCATGATTACGAAGAAGTGGATAATGCGATTGCCAATAAAATCATGGAAAACATTCGTGTCAAATGCACGTCTCTACCAGGTAAGCAGTTGGCCGGTCGGTTAGTGGCAGCCTGCGATGACTTCTCTTACACGGACCCTGTGGACGGCACTTTCAGCAGCGGCCATGGACTACGTATTATTTTTGATGATGGCTCGCGCATTATCTTCAGATTGTCTGGTACCGGTACTAAAGGGGCAACAGTCCGTATCTATCTTGAACTGTTTGAGCCCGATGTGGCCAGGCATGCTCTTGATGCGCAGGAGCTATTGCAAACTATGATCACGGCGGCTAATCAGCTTTCTGAAATACCTCAACTCACGGGTCGAAATGCTCCAACGGTCATCACGTAATCGTATGAAAAAATCTGCCGTGAAAATTGATGACGCTGCGCATGCGATCATGGAAACCAGAAGCCATGACCCTTTTGCCTGGCTTGGTTGCCATGAGCATCCTGAGGGAGGCGTTGTAATCCGCGCGTTTAAACCACGATTTGAGCAGATGTGGCTTCTTCGTGAGGGTGAAAAAGAAGAGCGCATGTCTCGTGTGGAGGGCACTGACTTTTTTGAGATTCACTGTAAAAAGAGAGATTTTAAACACAACTATCAGTTTCTTGTTGTCGATAAGCAAGGGCATCGATGGCAAGAAGAAGATGTCTATCGTTTTTCTCCGATGTTGGGTGAGGTAGATCTCCATCTGATCGGGGAAGGCAATCACTTTGAGAAATACAATATTTTAGGTGCGCATGTACGAAAACATGAAGGTGTTCAAGGCGTGGGTTTTTCAGTATGGGCGCCTTCAGCACAAGCAGTGGCAGTGATCGGTAATTTCAATCACTGGGATGGACGGGAGCATCCCATGCGGTCGCGTGGTTCATCGGGCATATGGGAACTGTTTATTCCTGCTTTGGGTGAAGGTGAAGTCTACAAATATAAAATACGGCCCTCATCGGGCGAATTGCTGGAAAAAACCGACCCCTATGCGCAACAAATGGAAATACGCCCGAATACAGCCAGTGTAGTACATAACCCGCATCATTATCTATGGAACGATTCAAAATGGTTGTCACATCGTTCTGAGAAGCAAAGGCTGGATCAGCCGATGTCTATTTACGAGGTGCAATTAGGCTCATGGAAACAGGCGGATGGGAATCCGCTAAATTACCGTCAGCTTGCTCATCAGTTGGCCGAGTATTGTCAATGGATGGGCTACACTCATATTGAACTGATGCCCGTCACAGAATATCCTTTTGATGGATCGTGGGGCTATCAGGTTGTTGGTTATTTTGCACCTACCAGTCGTTACGGTTCGCCGGACGACTTTCGTTATTTTGTCGATTATTGTCATCAACATAACATTGGTGTTTATCTTGATTGGGTGCCAGCACATTTTCCTAAAGATTCCCATGGATTAGCTCGATTTGATGGCACACCATTGTATGAACATGAAAACCCTCAATTAGGTGAGCATAAAGATTGGGGTACCTACATATTTAATTTTGGTCGTAATGAAGTAAGAAATTTTTTACTCGCCTCGGCGTTATTCTGGTTAGACAAATACCATATTGACGGGTTGCGTGTGGATGCTGTTTCTTCAATGCTATACCTGGATTATTCTCGCAAAGCGGGTGAATGGGCGCCCAACAAATATGGAGGCCGGGAAAACCTTGACGCGATAGAATTCCTCAAGCAATTCAATCATCTTGTGCATGAGCGTTACCCAGGCGCCGTGACCATGGCGGAAGAATCCACCTCGTGGCCAATGGTGTCCCATCCAACTGATCAGAATGGCCTGGGATTTACAATGAAGTGGAATATGGGCTGGATGAACGATACCCTGACCTATTTTGGACACGATCCCATTCATCGATCCTATCATCACCATGAACTCACTTTTTCCATGGTTTATGCCTTTACAGAAAATTTTATTCTGCCTTTTTCACACGATGAAGTAGTGCATGGAAAAGGTTCCATGCCAAAAAAAATGCCTGGCGACGATTGGCAGAAATTCGCCAATCTGCGCTTACTGTATGCGTATATGTATACACACCCCGGTAAAAAACTTCTCTTTATGGGGTCTGAATTCGGGCAATGGCCGGAATGGAATCATGATTCATCCATTTCCTGGGATCAATCTAATTTTATGCCGCATCGAGGGTTGCAGTTAATGGTAAAAGATTTGAATCATATCTATCGATCAACGCCTGCGTTGTATGAGGTGGATTTTGATTCTCATGGATTTCAGTGGATTGATTGTAATGATGCTAATCAGTCTATCCTTAGTTTTATTCGGCGGGATGCGCACGGTGGCGTGGTTGTGATTGTGCTGAATTTTACACCAGTACCTCATCATCATTATAAATTGGGTGTGCCCTTTTCAGGTAAATACCGGGAATTGATGAATACGGATGCGACTACGTATGGAGGCGCCAATCTTGGTAATCAAGGCAGGGTATGCGCTGTGGATGAAAACTGGATGGGGCAAAATCATTCGATGGAAATCGTGCTTCCACCATTGTCATGTCTTATTTTTCAGCCAGAACCAAATTGAATTTATTTAAGCTAGGGGGTGTCGTCATAAGTTATGAACAATTCTGTTTGCTTTTCGGGCAAAAGGACCAAGTTTTTGTTCCGCAGGACATGCCAAGGCATATTCAAGGAACAAAAATGCCGACAATTTTATTCGAAAAACAAACTCGAAGGGCGCGACAGATTTTTGCGCCTATTTATTCAAAGTGTTTGAACATAGCTACGGCTATGCCCCACGTACTTTTCACAAACATTCATCAAAAATCTGCTCGCGCAGAAATGCACATAACTCATGACGACACCCCCTAAAGGGTTATCTAAAAATATCCGACCGATACCGTTTGCTTTTTTTAACCTGATATTCCAAGCAGGCGAATCGTATAATTCCGCAGTATACAGACCGTGCTCCATTCAAGTTCGGTAGGTTGTTTGGGGACAACGCCTAAGGCCATTTCTGACAAAACAAGGTAAGTATAAAAATATTCACGAAGGGCGTCTGAACAGATGCCTGCTTTATATGACAGGTAACACTAATGAACGATAAAAACATAAAAATTGATATTTCTGATGTGCCAAAGATTGGAAAAACCAGTAATGACTTAATAAAAGGTATGCAAAGGCACTATGTGCGTACTCTGGGTAGGGACAGGTTGAATTATTCGAATCATTATAAGTACCAGGCGCTGGCTTATACCATTCGTGATCGTCTAATGGAATGCTGGAAAAGTACCCGTGAGGCTAATGCGAAGCAGCGGGGCAAACGAGCCTATTATCTTTCGTTGGAATTTTTAATGGGGCGTACGTTAGGCAATGCCATCTTAAACCTTGGACTGGACGAACAGACCACCGAAGCCTTGCATGCGTTGGGTATAAACCAGGAAGAAATGATCGAAGAAGAACTGGATAAAGGTTTGGGTAATGGTGGACTTGGGCGTTTAGCGGCCTGTTTTATTGACAGTTGCGCTACCTTACAATTACCTGTAACGGGGTACGGGATACGTTACGAATACGGTATGTTTCGTCAGGTAATTGAAAAAGGGTACCAGGTTGAAGAACCGGATCATTGGTTGCAAAACGGCAATGTGTGGGAAATTGAGCGTCCGGAATTTATCCAACGCATACATTTCGGCGGTCGAACCGAGCAATATCATAATATAAATGGTACAGCGTGTGTGCGTTGGGTGGATACCAAGGATGTCCTGGCCGTACCGTACGATATCCCTATACCGGGCTACAAAAATGGGACGGTTAATACACTGCGCTTATGGAAATCAATGGCAACCGATGAATTTGATCTCAATGATTTCAACGCAGGTAGTTATACAGAATCCGTGACAGCAAAGAATGAAGCCGAACATATTTCTATGGTACTTTATCCGAATGACGCCAGCGAAAATGGCAAGGAACTGCGCCTGCGCCAGCAATATTTTCTTGCCTCGGCCAGTATTAAAGATGTTTTGCGTCTATGGAAAAAAGAGCATGGGGAAGATTTTAGCCATTTTTCCGATAATAACTGTTTTCAGCTAAACGATACCCATCCGACTATATCTGTAGCCGAGTTGATGCGTATCCTGGTGGATGAACAACATCTACAGTGGGACGATGCCTGGGCCATTACCACGCAGACCATGGCATATACGAACCACACCTTATTGCCTGAAGCATTGGAAAAGTGGCCCGTGTATTTATTCGGCAGATTATTACCGAGACTACTGGAGATTATTTATATGATCAATGCCCAGTTTTTGCTTGAAGTGGAAAAAAAATGGCCGGGTGACATAGCCCGTCTTGCGCGAATGTCTATTATCGAAGAAGGGCCGGTTCAACATGTACGGATGGCCTACCTCGCTTTAGTTGGCAGTTTCTCTGTGAATGGCGTTGCGCAGTTACACTCTGATCTTTTAGCGTCAGGATTATTCGCAGATTTTTATGCGCTTTGGCCGGAAAAATTCAACAACAAAACCAATGGAGTGACTCAACGGCGCTGGCTGGCGTGGTGTAATAAACCACTCACTCATCTGATTAAACAAACTATAGGTGAGCAGTGGATTACGGATCTTGCTCAATTGAAAAAACTTGCTGAGTATGCCGATGATGCTGATTTTCAAAAATCCTGGGAGGCATGCAAACGTCAAAATAAGGTGCGGTTAGCTGAGGATGTTAAAAAAATCTGTGGCGTCATATTTAATCCGGATGCGCTGTTTGATATTCAGGTAAAGCGCATTCATGAATATAAGCGGCAGTTATTGAATGTGTTGCATGTCATCCATCTGTATCACCGAATTAAATCGAACGATATTAAAAACTGGACGCCGCGTTGTGTTTTAATTGGCGGCAAGGCAGCGCCGGGTTATTACATGGCCAAGCAGATCATCAAACTTATTAGCAATGTAGCGGCGGTTGTTAATAATGATTCGGCAACACAGGGTTTGCTCAGCGTTGCTTTTTATCCCAATTACCGCGTGTCTGCTATGGAGGTTATTGCGCCTGCG
This sequence comes from Nitrosomonas sp., assembly GCA_020446045.1. Classification (GTDB taxonomy): domain Bacteria; phylum Pseudomonadota; class Gammaproteobacteria; order Burkholderiales; family Nitrosomonadaceae; genus Nitrosomonas. The sequence continues at coordinate 4,007 of JAGRFM010000143.1, read as the reverse complement.
GCAGATTTATCAGAGCAAATATCAACGGCGGGCAAGGAAGCATCTGGAACCGGTAATATGAAATTTATGATGAATGGCGCTCTGACGATAGGGACACTGGATGGCGCCAACATCGAGATAAGAGAAGAGGTCGGTGACGAGAACTTTTATCTATTTGGTTTGAACGCCGAAGAGGTTGAGAAAACACGAGGTCAGTACGATCCTGGAAAAATCATTGCTAATGACAAGGACTTTCAACAAGTTATGCAGTCATTGGAACAGGATGAATTTAGTCGATCAGAGCAGGGATTATTTCGGCCCATTATTGACGCCATACGTAGTCCACACGACCCGTGGCTGGTGGCCGCTGATTTCCGTTCGTTTGTCGATGCACAGCAAAAAGCAGCCAGTGATTTCCTGAATAAACCAAAGTGGCAGCGTATGAGTATCCTGAATACAGCTTATAGTGGTAAATTTTCTACGGATCGGACAATGTGTGACTACAATCGGGAAATCTGGAAATTGGCGCCTGTACAGGTTAAATAATTTTAGAAGATACCAATAAGGTCTTTGAAGAACACGCTTATGAAGCTGTCGCCGTTACTTAAGGAAGTCCTGATTAATATTAAAAGCCAGAGCAGCGGCACCTAATAATCCTGAATTATCATCTAGTTGTGAACGTACAACCGTTATTTTTCCTTTTAAAGGGGGAATGACACGGGAATTTAGATGCTTCATAAGAATCGGGTAAAGTATGGGCCATGCTCCGGATAAACCGCCACTAATGGTGATATAACGAATGTCTAATATTTTAACGACTTCAGCAATGGCTGCGCCAAGATATGCTCCCGCAGTCAGTAATATCTCTTTGGCTTGTTTGTTGCCATTTAGACTGTGCTGGTATATTTCTTTGGCCTCCATCCGAATGCCACTTTTTTCTTCAAATTGGGAAACAACGGCCGATGCTGAGGCATAGGCTTCCAGGCAGCCGGTATTGCCACAGCCGCACACGCGCGCATGATCATCGGGATTAATGCATAAATGTCCGAATTCCATCGCCGTGCCGTCTTCACCGGTATAGGGTAAATAATTCAAAATCAAACCAGCGCCAATTCCTGTTCCCAAGGTGATGTGAATCATGTTTGGTCTGCCCATGCCAGCCCCAAACCGATGCTCGCCAATGGCAGCACAAAGCGCATCGTTTTGTACCACAACGGGCAACTCTAGCGTGTTTGAAAACGCTTTACCAAGATCAACCTCTTTTAACAAAGGCAGATTTGGTGATGAGGACAATACGCCCGAATTTCCAAGAAAAAACCCAGGAAAACCGATGCCAATAGCCGCCACATTGGCTTTATTATCAAGAAAATCAAGAAAAGCAGACGCAAGTGTTGATAAAAGTTCCTCTGCTGAGATATTTCGTTTTGAAAAGTGTGCAGGTGTGCTAACTGCTTCGAGAATTTCGCCTTTATCGCTAACAATTGCTAAGCGTATATTGGTGCCGCCAACATCTACGGCCAATACGGTAATCATTTTTTAACCTAAAAACCTCAGTTGGATGGTGTTTAGAGTGCTTTGTTTTTGATTTTTGGCAAGGCGCAATTCGTTGTAATAACCCGTTATTACAACGAATTGCAACGCCGCAAAAAGTAAAAAACAATGGACTATAAGCATCATAGTGTTGCTCACCATTCAGGTTAAGGCATTTTGAAAAAATTTATATTTCTATTCATTAGGTTGTATTCCCTTGTAACGGTCAACCGAGGTTTTTAGGTTTAATCAGATCAGTATATAGCCGGGCATACAGTAATGCCGAACGATCCCAAGAGGAATCACGTCTTAAAGCATTATTACGAATCCGTGACCAAACGGCAGGTTTCTGGAATAAAGTAATGGTTTCATTGACAGCATCATTAAGTGCTTTTGCCGTTGCATTTGAAAAGTGTACGCCAGTCGCCTGTTTTTTTGATACGTTATAGTCGGTTACGGTATCACAAAGACCACCTGTCGACCGCACCACAGGTACATTGCCATAGCGCATGGCAATTAATTGCCCCAGACCACAGGGCTCAAAAAGTGATGGCATTAAAAATATATCACCACCAGCATATATTTTATGTGCCAGGGGTTCGTTGAAATCACTCATAAAAAATAGATTGTCCGGGTATTTTGTGGCGAATTTCTTAAGCGATTTTTCTATGTCCGGATCCCCCGAACCGAGTATAACTAATTGCATACCCCGATTCATCCATGCTTCTATATTAGGCAGTAAAAGACCGATTCCTTTTTGCTCAGCCAGACGTGAAATCAGTGTTAGTAATGGGGTGGATTCTGATAACGGAAACCCACAGAAAGCTTGCAATGCCAGCTTGCATTTCTTTTTTCCTGCAATATTTTTTGTGCTAAAGGTATGAGGAATTAAGGGATCATTGGCAGGATCCCAGACATTGATATCAATGCCATTTACAATACCACTGAGTTTGGATTGATGGCGAATCAAAAAACCATCCAGATGGCAGCCGTATTCAGGGGTCAGGATCTCCTTGGCATAAGTTTCGCTAACCGTTGTGATGGCATCTGCCATCATAATACCCGCCTTCATACAATTGATTTGACCGTAAAATTCAAAACCATCATGATGGAAATGTTGAGTTGGAATACCCATTCGTCGCATCCACTCGGCGGGGAAAATTCCTTGATACGCAAGGTTATGAATGGTGAATACGGTTTTTGTCTGACCAAGCTTGGGAAAATGTCCGTATTGAGAACGCAGCAATAATGGAATTAATCCTGTTTGCCAATCGTGGCAGTGCAAAATGTCTACATTTTCAGACGATTGTGCGGCTAATTCCAGTGCGACTCGATTAAACAGTACAAAACGTAAAAAGTTATCTTCGTATTCACTATCTGTAGTGCCGTACAGACCTTTACGATTGTATAAATCATCCTGTTCAACAAGCAAGAATGTAACCCCGGCCAGATGAAGCTGGTGAATAGGGCAGTTTCGGTTAATACCATCAGCCCAGATGGAGATGGATTTTTTGATTGGTGTTATGTTGACATCGGTGGCATCAATAATCTGTCGATAATAGGGCATTATGACAGTCAGTTTATGTTTGTATGCATGCAGTGCCTGTGGCAATGCGCCAATCACGTCGGCCAAACCACCAGTTTTTGCCAACGGACTAGCCTCTGAAGCAATAAAAAAGACATTCATAGGAAATAAGTACTTAGGGGGTATCGTCATGTGTTATGTGCATTTATTCGTGCGCAGATTTTTGATGAATGTCTGTGAAAAGTGCGCAGGGCATAGCCTTAGCTATGTCCAAGTATCTTGAGCAAGCAGGCGCAAAAATATGCCACGCCCTTCGGGTTTGCTTTTCGAACAAAATTATCGTCGTTTTTGCACCTTGAATATGCTTTAGCATGTCCTGCGGCCCAAAAACTTGATTCTTTTGCCCAAAAAACAAACAGAGTTGTACATAACACATGGCGACATCTTCTAACACAGCCAGGAAAAAATAAATAACGTAATCACTCGCCTCATATTTCATGGGTCCCACCTGCCAAAGTAAGTTGAATTGCGATAAGTGAGTTATATCCCTTGTAGAGCATTGATTGCAAATAACTTTAAATTCGGCAATAGGCGTGTGCATATCCACTTGATCTGAAACATCCGGAGAATTTTTGTTTTACCTCTGCTATTCTCAAATCCCGCTCTGCAATTGGAACACAGTAGCACAGCAGCTTCATGTGTAATGGTCAAGTGAAACCGGATACTTTTCTAGTGCTACTGACTGTGTTAGGTTTTTTGACAAGGGAATAACCATTGCCTGCAAGACCTGCCTTGCCAGTAACACTGAAAAGCTAACTGTATCAGGCAATATTAAATTGAAATAGCACTAGTACTCCTTCAACTTAATATTTGCGAGTACAGCGCTCACAAGATATTTTGTCACAAGGCGCAGCACGCAGCGAATGGTTGTTCCATTGGCAAGTGCTGTAACACAGTGACAGGATATCTTGTG
>JAGRFM010000142.1 GCA_020446045.1 Nitrosomonas sp. | reverse complement strand
TTTCAGTGTTACTGGCAAGGCAGGTCTTGCAGGCAATGGTTATTCCCTTGTCAAAAGACCTAACACAGTCAGTGGCGCTGAAAAGTTAACCCGCAGGGCGCACACAAGATATCCCGTCACTGTGTTATAGCACTTGCCAATAGAACAACCATTGGCCGCATTCTGCGCCTTGTGACAAAATATCTTCTGAGCGCTGTACTCGCAAATATTAAATTGAAAGAGTACTAGGGGCTGTTCTCAATTAGTGAGCTGTTTCTGCTGGTACTCATTTTGGGCCTCGGCAAGGCAGAGTGAGCGCGGTGTAGTCATTCTACATGAGCGAATGATAACGTTGCGGAGGCCCAAAATGAGACCAGCCCAAAGGGTTGCTCCTGAAATGGTGCCATGCCACGTTTTTCGTCGCTCATTTGGAATAACCAAACCTCGCTTCTCATGCCTTGCCTGACACCATCTCAGGAACAACAGAAATAATTCACTAATTGAGAACAGCCCCTAGCATAGTCATTTTCTTGTCACATAATTGCTTTATCGTGTCGAACATTAAAAATTTTGCCGGAGGGCAGTTTTATGATCAATGTCGATACATTATTAAGTGATTATTTCCAGGATACGGCTGATAACCACGACAAACCATTGTTAAAAACGGCGTCTTCTCTATTGAAAAAACTGGTCCATCAAGATGAAATCAACCAGTTTATTGAACAGCACCGGCATCTTGAAGGACTGGAATTTAACGATGCTGTGCTCGAGCATTTTAATTTTTCGTTCCAGATTTCGAATAAAGATCGTGCTCGGATCCCCGATCAGGGTCGTGTGTTGATTGTTGCTAATCATCCTTTGGGCTCATTGGACGGACTTGCTTTACTCAAGCTGGTTTCTGAAATCAGAACGGATGTCAGGGTTGTTGCTACAAGCCTGTTGAATTGTATTGATCCTTTAAAAGGATTGCTGCTCTCAGTGGACAATTCTTCAAAGACGGCAAATGCCTATGATCAGGTCGGACAAATCATTGATGCTCTGGAAACAGAGCAAGCGGTGATTATGTTTCCAACCGGGGAAGTTTCCCGTATCCGGCCAACAGGAATTCGTGACGGTAAATGGAAACCGGGTTTTCTATCATTGGCAAAAAAGACAAAATCACCCATTTTGCCGGTCTATATCGGCGGCAAGAACTCACCGCTGTTTTATGGCTTGTCCAGTATTTACAAACCCCTTGGGACAATCATGCTGGTTAATGAGATGTTCAATCACCAAGATCATGAAATCGTTTTTAGAATCGGTAAACCGATTCCCTGGGATTCTATAGCGGGCCTTGAAATGCCCAAAAAAGCCATCGCAAAATTGATGCGCAAGCAGGTTTATTTGTTGGGTAAAAAAAAGAAAAAAGAATTGTTCAAACCGATTGAGAACATCGTTCATTCGGCCAAAACCAAACTGATCCGCAAAGAACTCAAAGATTCACAATTGATTGGCAAAACACAGGACGGTAAACATATTTATTTGTTCGACTATGTACCCAATTCCAGTGTGATGCGTGAAATCGGCAGGCTGCGTGAATTATCATTCCGTCAGGTACAGGAGGGTACGGGTAATGCGCTGGATGTCGACAGTTATGACCGTTACTACCGTCACCTGATTCTATGGGATGAAGATGAGCTGGAAATCATCGGCTCTTACCGTATTGGCGAAGCCCGCGAAATTTTGCGCGAATATGGCGAGATAGGCTTGTACACCAACAGTCTGTTTAAATTTGAGCCGACTCTCAAGCCCTACCTGGAAAACGCCATTGAATTAGGGCGCAGCTTCATTCAGCCTCGCTATCAGGGAAAACGCAGTCTCGACTACCTGTGGTACGGTATCGGCGCTTACCTGCATCAACATCCGGAAGTTCAGTACCTGTTCGGGCCGGTTTCGATGAGCAACGCCTGGCCTGAAGCGGCACAAAAATTAATCGCAGCATTTTATACAGCACATTTTGGTATGGATAAAAAGCTTTGCGAACCTAAAACGCCGTTTGTTTTTGACACAGATAATGAATTTATGGCTTCTGGCCATATCACCAATGAAAGCGAATATAAACTGGCTTATTCGCAGTTGAAAGACAAGCTGGACGGCTTTGGTGTCAAAGTACCGGTGCTGTACAAGCAGTATGTTGAATTATGCCAGTCTGGCGGTTGCAGATTTCTGGGATTCAACATTGATCCGAAATTTTCGAATTGTGTGGATGCCCTGATATTAGTGCATATCAATGCTATCAAGGAAAAGAAATATCAACGCTATATTACAAGCCACAGTTTAGTTCCGCGTAATCTAAATTCCGCCTGATTTTTCAATATCTCTGAAATCAACTTTCTTGGTTCAACAGAAGTGTCGACGTTTATGTTGAGCCAGCCCTCTCGCTTCTTTGCATATAACCGTAATGTAAGATAAGTTTCATATGGTTTTAATAATATTGACATACAAACACTTTAACCTCCTGCTCATCAATCAACCAGATTATAGGAGTGTTTAGTGAAGAAAAATAAAAGCATGTCATTAATCGCAGCCAACACCTTTGTTGTTGCAACGGCAATGATGGTTTATACCACGCTGCCTCTCGCAGCAAAAGCTGACGATCGTGTTTTTAACCGTATCGCAACTTTCCCTGTTTATCTTAATACCGATATCAATCTTGAAACGGTTGCAGAAATTGTCGACGCCAGCAAAGATGGCAAGACGCTGGTTTATACCGACAGCGAAGCGGGTAAACTGGGTTTTGTCGATATTAAGAAACCCGCACAACCGAAAGCTTTAGGTGCCATTGATGTCGGTGGTGAGCCGACATCCGTAGCTGTTGCCGGTGATTATGCACTGGTTGCGGTCAACACATCACCCAGTTTTGTCGCGCCGAGTGGGCACTTGCATGTTGTCGATATTGATTCGCAATCCATTGTGGCAACGCATCCATTGGCGGGACAACCCGATTCGGTTGCAGTCAGTCCCGATGAACGGTACGCCGCTATTGTCATTGAAAATGAACGTGATGAAGACTTGGGAGACGGTGAGCCGCCACAAGCGCCTTCAGGCTTGCTTCAAATTGTTGATCTTGTTGGTTCTCCGGCTGGTTGGATTATCCGTGACGTAAATCTTGACGGAATTGCCGATTTGTTTCCCCATGATGCCGAGCCGGAATATGTGGATATCAACGAAGACAATATCGCTGTTGTTACGATGCAGGAAAATAATCATATCGTTTTGATTGATCTGGCAACGGGCAGCATCGTTAATCATTTTACTGCCGGTACGGTCGATCTGCACCAAATAGATACCAAAGAAGAAGATCCGGCGTTGATCAGTTTGACTGACAGTTTGCTCGGTATTCCACGCGAGCCGGATGGTGTGTCCTGGATTTCCAATGAACTTTTTGCAACAGCTGATGAAGGCGATTTGTTTGGCGGCAGCCGGGGTTTTACGGTATTTGATACCGATGGCAATGTGGTTTTTTCATCAGGAAACACCCTGGAACATGAGGTTGTTCGCCTGGGTCATTATCCTGATGGCCGTTCGAAAAACAAAGGTAACGAACCCGAAAATGTCGAATTTGCGGATTTTGGTGACGAGCGATTTTTGTTTGTGGCATCCGAGAGATCGAGCGTGATTTTTGTTTACAAGGTCAAGGGAAGGCATCACAAGCTCAAGTTTGTGCAAACGCTACCGGCAGGTGTCGGGCCTGAGGGTATTAAAGCAATTCCGGACAGAAACCTGTTGGTTGCGGCGAGTGAAAATGATTCCCGTGATGATAAATTCCGTAGTGTAATCTCTATCTATCAACTGCAAGAAAGTAGAGCGAATTATCCGACTGTAATCTCGGCAGACAGAGTGGATGGCACGCCAATTCCATGGGGCGCATTATCCGGTTTTGCAATGCATCCCCGCAATGATAAAAAGATGTACGCTGTACATGATAGCTTTTACCAGCAAAGCCGCATTTATGTAATGAATCTCCGCAGAAAACCGGCTGTGATTACTGATGAAATAGTTTTAAAAGATGGAGGAGAGACTGTGAATCTTGATGCTGAGGGTATTGCGGTGAGCGCCAGCGGCAATGGCACCTTCTGGATTGCTTCCGAAGGCGCAGGTTCTGTAGATGATCCGGGCAGACCGGTATCCAGCCTCAACCTATTAGTACATGCTGCAACAGATGGCAATGTAATTAAGACGATTACATTACCTGATGCTGTTAATGCCAAGCAACGCCGGTTTGGTTTTGAAGGGGTAGCTTCCGTCATGGAAAATGGTAAGGAAATACTCTATGTTGCATTCCAGCGTGCCTGGATTGGCGACCCTGAACCGAATAATATTGATGATGGCGGCAAAGTCAGAATCGGTCGCTATGACACCTCAAACGGCGAATGGACATTTGCGTATTACCCGCTGGATGTACGCCAATCACCCAATGGTGGCTGGGTTGGCCTATCAGAAATAACAGCAGTGGGTAATAACCGCTTTGTTGTTATTGAGCGTGACAACCAGGGTAATACCGATGCGCGCATTAAAAGGGTCTATGCATTCTCAGTTAATGAAGTTGTCTTTAAAGCTGAGGGTGAAGTCTTTGATACGGTAAGCAAAACGCTGGTACGCGATTTGCTGCCTGACCTGTTAGCAACAGGTGGGATGGTATTAGAAAAAATCGAAAGTCTTGCGATAAACAGGAGGGGTGATATGTTCTTTGCAAATGATAATGACGGTGTTGACGACTCTAATGGAGAGACACAATTGATACGGATTAACGGTGCGTTCAAACAGTTGCATCACTTCCACGAAACCGAATATGACGACAATGACTATGAATTTGATGACGATGATGAAGACGATGATGAAGATGACTATGACTATTAGTCGATTTTTGTAACAGACTGTCAATACAAGCGAGCCGTTGAATGATTAAAGTTTTTGGGCGTGAGGCGCTTTTTTTTCTCAGGCATTACAATGATATTGATCACATTGTACCTGTTATCTATAAGTGGTCCGGATCGGGTCGCCGTTGTACCGTTGTTCTGATCGGTTTTGCAGATGTCAGGAAAGATTATCGCATCCAATTTATTTCAACACTCGCTTGTGTCAAAGTATTAGATATTCGTGATCTGTTAACATGGACAGATCAGTTGCGGTTCCGTTTCATCAGTTTGGTTTTATACGGTCGTTCTGGCCGATATGTAAACCGCGTATGGTATAAGCTGTTCGAGTTTTTCTGGCCAGCCGGTAAGCGCACGCAATTCTGGGATAACGTGGCGGGATTATTGCTGGCTAAAGCCTTCAATAAAAACATTAAAGGCACTGTTGTGTTCGACTGGATCAGTCAAAAATCCACTTTGCCATTCGAATTTGTACGCCGCGTACTTGAACTGTCCCGGAATATGGGCCATATCAGTGTTTCATTGCCTCATGGCGACAGTCCTCACTTTAATGAACTGATTCGCAATCATGAATTTCGCATTGAACCGCAGGATAAATATGCCCATAGCGATATTTTTGACTTTATCGTTTGTCCCAACGAGTTATGCGCAAAACGCTATCGTCCTTTTATTGACGATGCCAAAATAAAGGTACTGGGTTCGCCAAGATATAATGACGAATGGTTGAAAGTTTTGCATGGTCTGCTGCATGTTCCTATTGCCAGGGAAAATCGGCAAACACTTTGCGTTGTATTCTTTTTGCGTAAAAATGAATTTTCCTTGTTCTGGGATGAGATACAACGTGTCATTATAATGTTGATTCAGTTTGAAAATGTACGACTCATTATCAAGCCGCATACGCGCGATTATTTACAAAAACCGCTTAAAAATATTTTGAAGCAGATTCAATCGCCGCGCCTGGAAATTGCGCAGGACAACGATCATTCTGTCCATTTGTTAGCAAAAGCGAATATGATTATCGATGTTGCCACATCTGTTGCGTTTGAAGCGATTAAACGCGGCATTCCGGTGCTTTCCGCCGATTATCTGCACGCGGGTTACTCTGCAACTGCACACTATATCCCGGAAACTGCTATGCGCTGCCGCGATGATATTTATCATGCAATTTGCAAATTTACAAAAAATCCACATCAGCCATTTTATAATGAGCAGCATCGCGAGATGTTTATCCGGCAAATGCTGGATGTGCCGGATAAATATGTTCTGGAACGATATGTCGGTTTACTGGCCGGGAAAAACGTTCAGGCAATTAAGCAGCTGGCGGCATAGGGGATTCAGCATAAAGTCATCATTTACGGTTCAGTAATTATTAGAACGCCGGAATCATGTAAGCAGATTCAAATTACCAGTGTAAAGTACATAAACGGGAAATTTTTTTTATGTTGGCGATCCTGTACACATTTAAGCGCCATATCGAGTAAACGCACTGCATCAAGGAGAAAAGGCCCTTTATTCAGCATGATGCATTCTGCGCGGACAGCCATCGCCGCATCGGTAAAGCCTGGTCTTGAACTTGAACGTATGCCGAACCGGGTGATAGATTCGAATACCTGTGGCGCCCATACAACCGGAACATGAGCCGCTTCACACAACCGAAGTAGTTCTTCCTGAATTTCAGCCAGGCGTATATTACCGAGTTCTACTGCCAGATCACCACAAGGGATCATTACACCGACAGGATGGCTGGGCAAACTGACAAATAGAATCTCCGGCAGATTTTTTACCGCGCTGGCGGTTTTAATTTTTGTGATGATCGGCAAATTGGAAGCGTTGCGTCGCACCAGTTCAGTGATTAATTTGTGCATATCATCAGCTGTTTCGACGAAGGAAACGCCAACCATATCTGCATTTTCACAAATAAAATCCAGATCAGACTGATCCTTATCGGTTAAAGTGGGTAAATTTAACGTTATTTCAGGAAAACTGAGTCCCATGTCAGATTTCAATTTGGCGCCTTTGGGGCCGGTTTTCGAAATACGTAATATGACATAGTCTGGTGTTTTTTCGCTGACATAGGCGCTTATTTTTCCATCATCGATCCACACACGGGCGCCCAGATCAAGGGCATCGATTACGCCGGGTACCGAACAACTGGTATGAACGACCATAGTCAATTTACCGTTTGACGGGTCTTTTATTACAAAACCGGGTATGGGTGTCTTGTGCAAAAATAAGTTATCTCCAGCACGAAGACGAATTTTGCCGGGCATCGAATTATGATTGACAAATCTAAAGGTATGCTGATCCGAATAGACTGTATCGATGAGTCTTTGCCATGTGACTTTCAGACCGGTTATGAGATGGATGGTTTTATCACAAAGTCCGACGATATGGTCATCTTCCGGTACTGTCAATATGTTGATGTGACGTTGCTTGCCGCGTGCATCCTCAATGCTTAACCGGTCGCCATTTTTCAAATTGGCAAAAACCGCTTTGGGTACCGGAAAGATGAACTCATTTCCCGATTGCAGCATAGCAATCGATTTTCCGTCATCATCGGATATGATTCTGAAACTGGCAGTATTGGGATAACGATCATTATTATTTTTTTTGATTTTGATATAGAGCGTTTGCGGATCGCTCAAAATGATACCTGTCCTAACCTTATGTCCTGCCAGATCCATGAGAATGCGGCACTGAGAATCCAGTTCTGTTGCAGCACGGCGGATATTGTCAATCATGAGGCGCCATGCCGACAAATCATCGTGCGCACAATTAATCCGGGCGATATCCATACCTTCCCTGATCAGGTTGTAAACCAGTTTGTAATCTGCAGCAGCTTCGGAAGGCAAGGTAGCCATGATTCGCTTAATTCGTTTGTGCCGGGAATCACCCAGTACCTTATAAGCATTTTTCTGTAACAGCGTATTCCCTTCTTCGAATTCCAGGTAAGAAAAATCAAAATTGATTTTTGCTGGGTTCCCCAATGCATGGCTGAGAACTTGCAGAACGCTTTTCAGGCTGGCAAAAACATTAGGCTCTAAGCTGTCAAGTGAAGACAATCCGGCTTCTGCCAGTTTTTTCTGTAACGGGCGCAAATCCAATTCTCGTAACGCCAGATATTGAGCAAGATTGACAACGCTTTTATCGGAAAATACGGTTCGATCAGTAAGCGTAATCTGTCCTACTTTATCCAGTCCTCGCTTGTGTATGTGATGGATAAGCTCTGTTATTTCATCATGCAGATGACGAAGCACCGATTGTGTAATGGAAGGATTCTCTAAATTCATTATAGTGATGACCGGTTTTTCTTTATTAGGGGGTGTCGTCATGACGACACCCCCTAGGACTACCAAATGTTATAAAGAAATTATAGCGACTTGGCATGACATAACAGTTACGCTTATATGACATCAGTCGTGCTGCTTGTGAAGTGGCCACATATTGATACCGGTACGGCTAGAAAACTTCTGTTCCAAAGCACAAGTGCTATTTCAATTGGATCCTTCAGGTAAGTATTGTTGCCTCCTCGTAAAGATGAACATTAAATCGTCATCATTCTGTAACACGAAAGCGTGAAAATATTTCTTGAATCTAAAAACCTCAGTTGGGTGGTGTTTAGAGTGCTTTGTTTTTTATTTTTAGCAAGGTGCAATGAGGCGTAATAATCAATTATTACAACGAATTGCAACACCGCAATAATTAAACGCAATGAGCTATAAATAGCATAGTGTTGCTCACCATTCAGGTTAAAGTATTTTCCTGAAATGTATATTTTTATTCATCAAGTTTGTACTTTTTTGTAACGGTCAACTGAGGTTTTTAGGTTGAAAGAAATGGCTGATTGATATCTTGGCTGTTTTTATAAAAATTTGAGATTGCGAATCGTCAAATTTTTCAAGGAAAAAGAGAATGCTTAAAAATATAACGATAGCCATAACGGTTTTTTTTGCCTTGACACCACAGGTATCTGCGCAGTCGATGCGCGATTATATTAGTGTTGTCGGTTCTTCAACCGTATACCCTTTCGTGACTGTGGCTGCGGAAACGTTTGGAAAAATAACGCGTTTTAAAACGCCCAAAGTTGAAGCTACCGGATCTGGTGGCGGCTTAAAGTTGTTTTGTGATGGTATAGGTGTCAGGCATCCTGATATTGCCAATTCTTCTCGCGCAATAAAGCAATCAGAAATTGAAATGTGCGCAGCCAATGGTGTTACGGGAATTGTTGAAATAAAAATCGGGTATGACGGTATCGTCATTGCAAATACAAAAAAAACAGCTCGGTTAACATTTTCGCTCAAAGACATATATCTGGCGCTGGCCAAAGCCATACCCGATCCTCTAGGTGGTGAAAAACTGGTTCCGAATCCATACAAAACCTGGAAAGACGTCAATGTCAATTTGCCGGATGTCGCCATTGAAGTACTGGGTCCACCACCAACCTCAGGTACACGGGATGCATTTGTTGAACTAGCCATGGAGGGAGGATGTGATCAGTTTAACTGGATTGCCACCCTGAGGAAAACAGATAAAAGGCGATATCAATCCATTTGCCACACTATCCGTGAAGATGGTGCTTATATTGAAGCAGGTGAAAACGATAATCTGATTGTGCAGAAGTTGACGGCAAATTCCAATGCGCTAGGCATATTCGGTTTCAGTTTTCTTGAACAAAACTTTGACAAAGTACAGGGTTCACTTATCGAACAAGTGCAACCAACATTTGAATCAATAGCAGATGGCAGTTACAGGATTTCTCGCCCGATGTTTATCTATGTTAAGCGAGCGCACGTTGGAATCATTCCAGGCCTTCAGGAATTTATGAACGAAATAACCAGCGAAAAAGCCTGGGGTGAAGAGGGATATCTTTCAGATAAAGGCTTAATTCCCATGCAGTCGCCTGAACGCGCCCTCTATGCTGAAAATGCCAGAGAACTGCGGACAAATCTATTCAATGGTGTTCAATGACGACACCCCCTAGTATCTTATGGCTGAACTAACTGCATCAATACAATTTATGTCAATACCTGTGCTTGCATTGATTCTTCTATCGTTGATCACCATCAGTTTTTACCTTGGACGCAAGCGTGCACTAGCTATTTCAGAGGGTAATGTCTGCAGACTGAATTCGCTGCCGAGTTATTATGGCTTTTATATGGCATTGTGGTGCGGTATGCCGGTTTTGTTGATTTTTGCGTTCTGGTATATTGTTGAGCCTGCAATTATCACGCCACTGGTCATTTCGAGCCTTCCTGAACATATTGCATCGCTTCCAAAAGATCAGCTCGAGCTTGTCTTGAATGAAATTCGCATTCTGGTTAACGAAAACATTGCAACGGAAAATATCGCTCCGGAAATTATAGCTGCGGCTGATCACTATCGTGAAATGCAGCAGATCAGCAGGACAGCCTTGTTTGTTCTGACAATCGCATTGGGAATGGCTGGAACAACGTATGCATGGTCTAGAATTCATGAGCAACACCGTGCGCGCAACAAAGTCGAAAAAGCCATTCTGGTTTTTTTGATCATCTGTTCATCCATCGCGATTTTTACTACCCTGGGTATCGTATTGTCGGTCTTGTTTGAGGCGATACGTTTTTTCCAGGCTGTACCAGTCACGGATTTTTTATTTGGGCTGGAGTGGAGTCCGCAGACTGCCATTCGGTCTGACCAGGTCGGTTCATCCGGTTCATTCGGTGCGGCGCCGCTTTTTACGGGTACCTTGTTGGTTTCTGCAATCGCCATGATGGTTGCCGTGCCTACCGGCCTGATGACGGCCATTTATTTGTCTGAGTATGCTACGCCACGCATACGTTCGCTGAGCAAACCCTTGCTCGAAATTCTTGCGGGTATTCCTACGGTTGTATACGGTTTTTTTGCCGCATTAACCGTTGCGCCGTTGATTCGGGGGTGGGGGGCATCGCTGGGGCTCGACGTTTCTTCAGAAAGCGCCCTGGCTGCCGGTGCGGTTATGGGTATTATGATTATTCCGTTTGTATCGTCGCTTTCCGATGACGTCATCAATGCCGTTCCCCAGTCACTGCGGGATGGCGCTTATGCTTTGGGCGCAACACAATCCGAGACCATTAGAAAAGTCATTATTCCGGCGGCGCTGCCCGGCATTGTCGGCGGCATCTTGCTGGCGGTATCACGCGCTATCGGCGAAACCATGATTGTCGTGATGGCGGCGGGCCTGGCAGCCAATTTGACCGCAAATCCACTCGAATCAGTAACGACCGTCACCGTGCAGATTGTTACTTTGCTGGTGGGTGATCAGGAATTCGACAGCCCCAAAACCCTGGCCGCCTTTGCATTGGGATTGGTGCTTTTTGTGGTGACGCTGATACTCAATATGATTGCTTTATATGTGGTGAAAACCTATCGAGAACAATATGAATGACTTGAAGCCGTCAAAACTCAAAACAATCGATCATGTCAATACAAGACTCGCGAAACGCCATGCATCCGAAAAATTTTTTCAGCGTATGGGTTTGTTGTCCCTGTTCATCGGCATTGCTTTTGTATTCACGCTTTTTTTCAGCATCGTCTCAAAAGGATATACGGCGTTTCAACAGACATTTATTCAGATTGAAGTCGACTTTGATGAACAGTTTTTTGCCACTGAAAAACCGTATGAAAACGAAACACTTTCTTTTGCAGACTATGGCGGCCTGGTTAAAAAAAGCCTGAGAGAGATGTTTCCCGGCGTCGAGAGCCGTCAGGAGCGACGGCTGTTATACGGTCTTATCAGTACGGGTGCAGCGTACCAGTTAAGAGATATGGTTATGCATGATCCAACACTGGTCGGCCAGACTAAACAAGTCTGGCTACTCGCAAGCGATGATGTCGATATGCTGATTAAAGGCCATATGGAACGTGAAGTGCCTGAAACTGACCGGCGCTTGCGTGATGTTCAAATTGCATGGCTTGATCAATTGATTGCTGAAGACAGCGTATCACTTAAATTCAATATGGGGTTTTTCACCAATGGCGATTCACGTGAGCCGGAGCAAGCCGGGATATGGGGGGCATTGACAGGCTCTATTCTTACGCTGATGATTACGCTGCTGCTGTCGTTTCCCATCGGTGTTGCAACAGCTGTTTATCTGGAAGAATTCGCACCCAAGAACAAATGGACCGATTTGATCGAAGTTAACATCAATAATCTCGCCGCGGTACCTTCGATTGTTTATGGACTTCTGGGCTTGGCGGTGTTTATTAACTTTATTGGTTTTCCACGCTCAGCCCCTCTGGTTGGCGGATTGGTGCTGACCTTGATGACACTGCCTACCATCATTATAGCCAGCCGTGCAGCACTCAAGTCAGTGCCGCCTTCCATACGTGAGGCAGCACTGGGTATTGGCGCGTCAAAAATGCAAACAGTATTTTTTCATGTACTGCCACTTGCGTTTCCAGGGATGCTGACCGGGACGATTATTGGTATGGCTCAGGCCCTTGGAGAAACAGCGCCTTTGCTGATGATCGGCATGGTTGCCTTTATTGTGGATATTCCATCCGGTGTGTTTGATCCTGCGACGGTATTGCCCGTACAAATCTTTTTATGGGCGGATAGTCCGGAGCGGGCGTTTGTTGAACGCACTTCCGCAGCAATTATGGTATTGCTGGGTTTTTTAATTGTAATGAACGCTGTGGCCGTCATGCTTCGCAGAAAGTTTGAACGCAGATGGTAATTAAAAGAGATTAGGAGAAATAAAGCTATGTCGCTTGTTATAGAAAAACAATGGAACGGTCAGAATGCGCAGATAGGGGAACGAGAATCAATCAGAGCGCCCGAGCAGACGCACACCATCGTTTCGCGTGAAGATCGGCAGACAGTTGGAATCACCGCTGTCAGCAATCCACGTATCAGGTGTTTCGACGTCAATGTTCACTATGGGAACAAACATGCCATCAAGAATGTATCGCTGGATATCGGCCGCAACGAAATCATCGCCATGATTGGCCCGTCAGGTTGTGGCAAATCAACTTTCCTGCGCTGCCTGAATCGAATGAATGACACCATAGATCATTGCACGGTAACAGGGAAAATTGAACTGGATGGCGAGGATATCAATGACAAGTCCATTGATGTAGTGCCGTTGCGTGCACGGGTGGGAATGGTCTTTCAAAAACCGAACCCTTTTCCGAAATCAATTTATGAAAATGTTGCCTTTGGACCGCGTATTCATGGGCTGGCAAAAGACAAAACCGAGCTTGAAGCGATTGTTGTCACCAGTTTACAAAGGGCAGGGCTTTGGAACGAGATCAAGGATTGTCTCGATCAGTCTGGAACCAGTTTGTCTGGCGGACAGCAACAACGTTTGTGTATTGCACGTGCGATAGCGATCAATCCTGAAGTTATCCTGATGGACGAACCCTGTTCCGCATTGGATCCCATTGCCACGGCAGTGATAGAAGATTTAATGAATGAATTGTGTTCCGACTATTCAATTGCCATTGTCACGCATTCCATGCAACAGGCAGCTCGCGTATCACACCGTACGGCTTATTTCCATCTTGGTGATTTGATTGAAGTGGGGAAAACTGAACAATTGTTTACCAATCCAATACACCAATTAACCAGCGATTATATTACCGGTCGTTTTGGCTAGTGCTGTTTCAATTTGATATTGCCGTGTACAGCACTCACAAGATATTTTGTCACAATGCGCAGCATGCAGCCAATGGTTATTTCCATTGACAAGTGCTGCAACACAGTAACAGGATATCTTGTGAGCGCCCGCTGGGTTAGTTTTTCAGTGCCACTGACTGTGTTAGGTCTTTTGACAAGGGAATAGCATGCTCTGCCTTGCCAGTAACACTGAAAAGCTAACTGTATCCGGCAATATCAAATTGAAATAACACTAAGCGCTTAATAACAATAAAGGAGAATCATAAAATGCCTGATCGGCTCGAAGGTCATACCTTTCGACGTTTTGATGGTGAATTAGACCACCTTCATGTTGAAATCCTGGAAATGACAACGCTTGTTTTTGAACAGATTCAAAAAGCAATTGAATCTTTTCAGTCACAAGATCAGAAAGAAGTGCATGCGATGATAGAAAGAGAATTCCGAGTCAATATATTAGAGAAAAAAATTGACAGTTCAATCATCGAAGTGCTGGCAAAAAGAGGCCCTGTCGCACGTGATTTACGTGCCATTATGGGATTCTCAAAGATGGTTACAGACCTGGAGCGTATGAACGATGAAGCTGTTCGGATAGCGCATATATCAACAAAGATTTATCCTGAAGACAACAACAGGGATACTGATATGCTGCGTGAAATTGACATTATCGGCAATCTTGCGTGTACAGTGCTTCAGGAAGTGATCGAAATTCTGAAAACATTAGATTTGAAAAGAGCAAGAAAACTGTTAATCCACAACGATCTTGACGAAGAATTCAACACGAGCTTGCGCAGGCTGACAACCTATGTGCTGGAAGACGCACTGAAAATGAAATATACCATCAATATTATTCTGGTTCTGAAATCCCTTGAGCGCATTGATAACCATGCACGCAATTTGGCAGAGTATGTGATTTATATGGTTAGCGGGGATGATATTCGGCATGTTGAAGATTATCGTTGATTAATGATCGATACCCCTGGTGCTATG
Organism: Nitrosomonas sp.; assembly: GCA_020446045.1. GTDB lineage: Bacteria > Pseudomonadota > Gammaproteobacteria > Burkholderiales > Nitrosomonadaceae > Nitrosomonas. The sequence goes on along the minus strand of JAGRFM010000142.1, from coordinate 44,219 downwards.
CCGGAGTATTCCCGAAAAGTTGTTCCCTTTTCAAGTACAACAACACGATTGCAGGACATGCCAGTATGGCCGAGTCCATTTTGGTCCCCGCTGCGTTATCATTCGCTCATCTAGAGTGACTACATCACGTTCACGCTGCTTTGCTGAGTCCCAAAATGGGTTTCGGCAGTAACAGTTCACTCATTGTTACTCCTCCTATTGAGTGTCGTCTTTGTTCTGTTTCTTCTTTGAAAACATTGTCCACCAGATGATAAAGATAAATAAACCCAGCGCCAGAGCTGCCTCGACTAACAATAACCACCAATTGTCCATATCAAAAATCCTAAGCTTGTTGTATAGTTTTATTTTTAGTTAACAACATTACTGTAACCAATATTCAATGAAAATCCAAACTTGTTTTCCTGCGATGCTGTTATCGGTAATGCTTGTGGCCTGTTCAACGCAAACGACTGTGCCGCCGGAGACTGCTGATCAGGCCGGCGCACCATCGGTTGAGCAGAAAATCAAACCGGTTCCACAACAACCTGATGACCAAAAAGAACCGGTAGTATTATCCAAGCATGTTCCTGCACAATGGTCCGATTTAACGGACTGGTCGGAAGATGATTTGCGTCCCGCCTGGCAGGCTTTTTTACAAAGCTGTACAGTATTGAACAAGCAATCCATCTGGCAGGAAATTTGCGCTGCCGCTACTGTAGTGCAGGCTGATAACGCCGTTGCGGTACGGCATTTTTTTGAGCAGCATTTTACACCGTACCGGATCATCAGTGCCGATGGCAACGAAGAAGGATTGGTCACCGGTTATTACGAACCATTGCTGCACGGCAGCCGTAAACCTTCTGCACGTTACCGTTATCCGTTGTATGCCTCACCGGATGAGTTGCTGATCATCGATCTGGGTGACTTGTATCCCGAATTGAAAGATTTGCGCTTGCGTGGCCGTCTCGATGGCCGCCGAATTGTGCCGTATTACAGCCGCGCGGAAATCATGGATAACCCGGCGTTGTTAAATGGACATGAATTACTGTGGGTGGAGGATGAAGTTGAATTATTTTTTCTGCAGATTCAGGGTTCCGGAAGGATTCAACTTGATACCGGTGAAATCGTGAAAATCGGTTTTGCTGATCAGAATGGTTATCCGTACAACTCGATTGGGCGGATTTTGGTTGAACAAGGTGAATTGCCGCTTGAAAAAGCTTCCATGCAGGGGATCAAGCAATGGGGAGAACAGAATCCTGAAAAACTGAAGCCGTTATTGCAACAAAATGCACGCTTTGTTTTTTTCCGTGAACTTCCCGGCGATCTCAGCGGCCCGATTGGTGCGCTGGGTGTGCCGCTGACTGCCGGACGCAGTATTGCCATCGATCCGCGTTCGATTCCTCAGGGAGCGCCGGTTTTTCTGACGACGACCTGGCCCAATTCCGATAAACCGCTTAATCGTTTAATGGTTGCGCAGGACACCGGCGGTGCGATTAAAGGCGGCATACGCGCCGATTTTTTCTGGGGCTATGGTCCGGAAGCCGGAAATCAGGCCGGTAAAATGAAACAACAGGGAAAAATGTGGGTGCTGATGCCGCAGGGCTATTCCGCACCTCAGCTTGCGCAGCAGTAGTTTGTTTTCAAAAGCTGACGCGATTTTAACGGCTTAATTCGTTCGCTGTGCTGTTTGTTGTGATTCGCCAGATGAGACGCCGGACGATGCACTGGTCTGTTTGGGTAATTTTAATCGCGCCAGCTTCAGGAGCGGCCCGCCATGCAAAACAATCGCATCCTGAAGTTTTGAACCGTTGCTTTCCTTGATGCTGAGGTAGAATTGTAAAAAATCGTTGGCTTCGACGTTTTCATGGCCATCCGGTGGTGCGCCAGGGTTGTATAACCCGACCGAGAGTGATAAATCCGCCGTCAAAAAAACAAGATCATCCGCTAGCTGTGCTTTTGCGGTTTCTAAATGCTCCGGTTCGACATAAACGACAATTTGTTGTTCCAACGTCAGGTCGATAACGTCCTTGCGATGACCGGCAAAAGACAGTTCAACTTCCATAAAAGCATCGTCTGTCACCATTTCATCATCGTCAGTTTCGACATCTTGCTGATGATTGGGTACCACTTCGGCGATCACATTATTGACGAAACTGCTTTGTTCCTGTTCTGCACTTTGCAGTGCGGCGATTTGTTCATCAACGGTATTACCTGAATCGTAAATTTCATGAATCGCCATAATCGTTTTCTGCCCTGATCCCGGAATATCGATTTCATCGTCGAGAAATTCCAGCATGGGATCGTAATCCAGTTCGACTTCAAGTGGATACGGGACATCCTCGTTGGTATTCACGGAACCACGCATAAACGATGTCACCACAATTCTGTGGTTGGTGTGCGGATCGACATTCATGCCCAGCGGAATCGGACTGACAATGATATGACCGACACTTTTCAGATTGACATCCAAAGTTGCGAGCCATCGGTCTTCAAATGGCACGATCGATGCATCCAGATTATCGGCGAGCCAGTCCGGAATCAAATCGAAAAACTTCAATACACCGGTGGCCCGGATTTCCTGCCGGTTATCTTCATCGGCTTCATCGCCTTCAAGTATTTCAGTTTCGAAAAATTCATGTTCGTGGTCAATCGGTACATCAACTTCAGGCGAAGGCCGTTCAGCCGTACCCAATGCTCTGCCGAGCATGCTGGATACTGCTTTGATGTTAAAGACATCGTTGAGAATTTCAGGAATCGTGCCGTTATCCGGTATCGGCAGGCATAATATGGTGGATTTGCTTGTTTTATCCGCGCGGACTTGGTCTAGCCGTTCATAGAAATGATTGTTCAAATAAAGCGATTCCGGTGAGAAATCTTCCAGTTTGAGCCCGGAAAAACAATCGCCCGATTCATATTTCTGATAAATCGCGCGTGTTTCAGCACGTTGATAAAAATAATCGTTTAATGCGACATATTCACTCATAAAGCATTACGGTCATTAACTTGTAAATTGGATGACATGCCACGATTTTAGCTCACTCGCGTTAAGAGTTACAGTATCAGAACTCAGAATACGATCAAATTGTAAGGAATGGCACGGATCAAAAATCGGGGAGCATTAAGTGAGACAAGGTTCTTGTTTTGTTTTAAAACCAACGTTGAGAATGTGTTGCATAGTCTTTTGGCCGCTGTATCTAATTCACTTTTTTGACTTTCAGCAATACCAGAATATAGATTACCATGCCCAACACACCACTGTATCCGCAGAATTGATGCAATTGTTCGATGGTGAGGACGCCAAGCAGTTTGTTTTCGATCGCCAAGGGATAAAATGGCTTCATGTCGGCATGCATGATGCTATCCAACAGTACATGCGTAAATGTGCCGAGAAAAGCGCTGAAAAAAACAACACGCCATGTGAATAAAGTAGCCTTGAATGGGTTATATGTTCCGAGTGATTTCAAACATGCTTCAATCAGGTATTTGCCAGTAAATGCCGCTACAATGGCCAGTAAGGTTGCGCCAAGATAGGTATGGGAAAAGCCGTGCAATTGTCCTTTTCCTGTCAATAAAACCATCAGGGGCTGTATATCCATGACGATCTGCGCCCAGCCATAGATCACCAGACTGAAACTGCTTTGCATCACAGACTTGATTAAAAGGCCGGGGCCCATATGATAGGGTGTAAATGGCATAGAATTTAATAGCAGATTAATGTGTCCGGATTAATCATCCGGATGGATGTGAAGAAATCGTGCTTAAGTATTGGATTGTTTTACACTATAGTAATTATGAAAATTAAGCCGGATTTTAAACCGGCAGCGATGATCTTAATTCAGGAGGAGGTTGAATGAAAGCGACTATATCCGATCTTTTAAACCAAATACCCGGTAAGATAACCGAAGACTGGCCGATGGGCGAGCCATTTGCACAAGCGTTCAGGCACGGGTCAATGTCCGTTGAAGTTTACGCGCCAAGAGAAATGGATGTTCAAACGCCGCATGATCAGGATGAATTGTATTTCATCCATTCGGGACAGGGGGAATTGGTGATTGCCGGGGAGCGTCATTTGTTTGCACCTGGAATGGTGTTTTTTGTGCCGGCGCATGTAGAACATCGATTTGAAAATTTTACGTCGGATTTTGCTGCCTGGGTGGTATTCTGGGGGCCTAAAGGCGGCGAATAAATTGCTGTCTGGACAATGCTATTAAGTTATTCAATCATTAAAGTCATTTGTTGAACGTATGCATCGTAGTTTTATTAATGTGCTGATTATCTGGATAGCCATTTTTTCAGCGGTTTATTTTTATTTTAATACTAAGCTGGAACCCAAGGTTTCAGTAGCCAGGCACAATTCAGTTGCCGGTGAAGTGACTATCCCCCGTTCATGGGACGGTCATTATTATATTCAGGGTTCAATTAATGGCTATCCGATTATTTTCATGGTCGATACGGGAGCTACTGTTGTTTCGGTTGGAGCCGAGTTTGCCCGTAATGCAAAGTTGCCAAAAGGAAGGCCGGCAAACTTCACCACAGCTGGCGGTATGGTGCAGGGTGAAATGGTTTATGACCAGACGGTTGAAGCAGGCGGTATTGCTGTGAACGGTTTACAGGTTTCGGTAGGTCTGCCCGGAGATATGGCATTATTGGGACAGAATTTTTTACGCAATATTGATGTCATTCAATCGAATGATATGATGACATTACGTGTGCAGACGCGGTAAAGTAAGGAGTGATGTCGGGATGAAAGCGACGAATCGCTAGCCAACCGTTTATAATACCCCTTGCTTCTTTTACAATATAGACAAAGATTTTTTCCAGGAGTCGTGATGTACCAACATATAAAAATACCGCAGGATGGCGCCAAAATAACTGTGAATCAGGATATGACGCTGAATGTGCCCGACAATCCCATTATTCCGTTTATTGAAGGCGACGGCATTGGCGTGGATATTACACCGGTCATGCAAAACGTTGTCGATGCGGCTGTATCCAAGGCGTATAACAACCAGCGCAAGATAGCCTGGATGGAAATGTATGCCGGTGAAAAGTCGACCCGTGTTTACGGCAAGGATGTCTGGTTACCCGATGAAACATTAACGGCGGCGAGGGAATTCGTTGTGTCGATTAAGGGCCCGTTAACGACGCCGGTGGGTGGTGGAATTCGTTCGATTAATGTTGCCCTGCGACAGGAGCTGGATTTATACGTTTGCTTGCGGCCGGTACGGTATTTTAAAGGCGTTCCTAGTCCGCTGAAAAACCCTGAGAAAACGGAAATGGTCATATTCCGTGAGAATTCGGAAGATATTTATGCCGGTGTTGAATGGGAAGCTGAAACGCCCGAAGCAAAGAAAATCATTGATTTTTTAATCCGGGAAATGGCCGTGAAAAAAATTCGCTTCCCGGATACGTCAGGTATCGGTATCAAACCCATTTCGAAAGAGGGGACAGAGCGATTCGTCCGTAAGGCGATCCAATACGCCGTCGATAATCAGCGCAAGAGCGTAACCCTGGTACACAAAGGCAATATTATGAAATTTACCGAGGGTGCTTTCAAGAACTGGGGTTATGCACTGGCGGCAAAAGAATTCGGTGCTACTTTAATTGATGGCGGCCCCTGGATGAAACTTCCGGAAGATAAAGGCGGCATCATCATTAAAGATGTGATTGCCGATGCTTTCTTGCAGCAAATTTTGCTGCGTCCGGAAGAGTATGATGTTGTTACTACCATGAATCTGAATGGGGATTATATTTCGGATGCTTTGGCGGCCCAGGTTGGTGGCATCGGAATAGCGCCCGGTGCCAATTTAAGCGATTCCGTTGCTATTTTTGAAGCAACGCACGGTACCGCACCGAAATATGCCGGAAAAGATCAGGTCAATCCGGGTTCGCTTATTTTATCAGCGGAGATGATGTTACGGCATATAGGCTGGGTGGAAGCGGCGGATATGATTATTCGCGCGATGGAAAATACCATTCAGGATAAAATTGTCACGTATGATTTTGCGCGGCTGTTACCCGGTGCGCAACAAGTTGCGTGTTCTAAGTTTGGTGAGGCAATGATAGCGCGGATGAATTGAACTGGGCGGGCAAACTTCCTGCGAATAGTTCCGCGTCCTGCAATAAAGGATTGGGACGCGAAACTATCTTGCCGGAATTTCACTCGAAGGCCTGGCAATTCTGCAGCTGAAAGTATATAACAGGTTTTGCCAGTATTCTCTGATGAAAAAAGGTTGTTGTTGATAGGATCATGTAGAAGATTGAATGTTTGACGCCTGTTTCCCTTTGGGGCCCTGGGTGACGTCAAAACTAACTTTTTGACCCTCTTTGAGTGTTTTAAACCCTGACATGTTGATAGCGGAAAAATGGGCGAATAAATCCTCACTACCATCGTCGGGTGTAATAAAACCAAAACCTTTAGCATCATTAAACCATTTTACTGTACCTGTTGCCATTTCAACTTCCTATAATTTAAAACTGGGCCGGACACCCTAACACACTTTGAATTTCAAGGCCACAAACGGCAAATTACGGTGCCGCAGAGGACTTGAAGCCAAACGCCATCTGAAGTTTTACGCAAATCCGGGGTCAAAGTCAAGCTGTTACAATATGTTTTGTAAATAAATATAGATAGAAATGTTGGTTTATTGCCGACTATTCAAACTAAGGCACTTGATAAAATTGTCGTAATCGACAACTATGTCAGATATGTTTCGATTTAAAATATTGGCTATTTACAGTTTACTGACTAAAATTGCAGGATATTAATCATCATGGCGGATAAAGATTTAGATACCGTAACGCTTATCAGCGAAAAGAGTGAACTGAAAGTTCCTCCACTGTATAAAATAGTATTATTGAATGATGATTTTACACCTATGGATTTTGTGGTCGAAGTATTAAAAATGTTTTTTGCAATGAATGAGGAGCAAGCAATCCAAGTCATGTTAAAAGTGCATACCGAAGGTGCTGCGGTCTGTGGCGTATATCCCAGTGATATCGCCAATACCAAAGTTAATCAGGTTGTTGAATTTGCCAGAAGTAATCAGCATCCATTACAGTGCATAATGGAGGAGAACTAAAATGATTGCTCCGGATCTGGAAGTAAGCCTGCATATGGCTTTTGTCGAATCCAGACAAAAACGCCATGAATTTATTACTGTAGAACATTTGCTGCTGGCCATGCTTGATAATGCCAGTGCGGCAGAAGTTTTAAATGCATGCCTGGTTGATGTGGAGGAATTGCGAACCACGCTGATGGACCATATTACCCGCCATACGCCTATCATCAGCAGTGATTCTGAAGTGGATACACAACCCACATTAGGTTTTCAACGCGTTATTCAGCGCGCTATTCTTCATGTGCAATCGTCGGGTAAAAAAGAAGTAACCGGCGCCAATATTCTGGTGGCGATATTTGGTGAAAAAGACTCGCATGCGGTTTATTTTTTACAGCAAAAGGGTATTTCGCGTTTGGATGTGGTGAATTATATTTCACACAACATCCGGAAAACGGCGCCGGACAACGAAGCGAAATCCAGTAACGAATCCGAGCAAGAAACCAATCAGGGACAACAGGACCAAAGTGCTCCGGGTAATAACACACTTGAAAACTATACGGTCAATCTCAATGTGCTGGCGCTGACCAATAAAATTGATCCGTTGATCGGACGCGAAGCGGAAATTGAACGGGTGATTCAAATCCTGTGCCGCAGACGTAAAAACAATCCATTGCTGGTCGGTGAGGCCGGTGTCGGCAAAACGGCAATTGCTGAGGGCCTGGCAAAGCGTATCGTCGATGGCCAGGTGCCTGAAATACTGTTAAACCATCAGGTTTATGCGCTTGACATGGGAGCATTGCTTGCCGGGACAAAATACCGCGGTGACTTCGAGCAACGTTTAAAGGCTGTGCTAAAACAGCTAACTGACAGTCACGAGACCATTTTGTTCGTCGATGAAATACATACGCTGATTGGCGCCGGTGCTGCTTCGGGGGGGGTACTGGATGCCTCCAATCTGTTGAAGCCTGTGTTGAGTACGGGACAATTACGGTGTATCGGTGCAACGACTTATACCGAATTTCGTGGTATCTTTGAAAAAGATCATGCGTTATCAAGGCGGTTCCAGCAAATTGATGTACACGAACCTAGCGTCGATGAAACCGTCGCAATATTGAGGGGGTTGAAATCCCGTTACGAGGCGCATCACAAAGTCAAATATACACTCAGTGCATTGCATTCGGCAGCAGAACTGGCCGATCGTTTTATTAACGACAGGCATTTGCCCGACAAAGCCATTGATGTGATCGATGAAGCTGGCGCGGCACAACGTATTTTGCCTAAATCCAAGAAGCGGAAAATCATCGGAAAAACCGACATTGAAAATATCGTTGCCAAAATTGCGCGTATCCCGCCCCAAAACATTACGAGTACCGACCGTAACCGTCTGAAGACGCTCGAGCGTGATATGAAGGCAGTCGTGTTTGGCCAGGACAAAGCGATTGATGCATTATGTGCAGCGATTAAAATGTCAAGAAGCGGATTGAACAATCCCCGTAAACCGGTGGGTTCATTCCTGTTTTCCGGCCCGACGGGTGTTGGAAAAACGGAAGTTGCGCGTCAGCTTGCCTATGCACTTGGTATTCAATTGCATCGCTTCGATATGTCGGAATACATGGAACGGCATGCCGTTTCACGCTTGATCGGTGCTCCTCCGGGATACGTTGGCTTTGACCAGGGCGGACTGTTGACCGAAACCGTGGTTAAGCATCCATATTCGGTATTGTTGCTTGATGAAATCGAGAAAGCACATACCGATATTTTCAATATACTGTTGCAAGTCATGGACTATGGTACATTGACGGACAACAATGGGCGCAAGGCAGATTTTCGTAATGTCATTATTATCATGACGACGAATGCCGGTGCCGAATCGCTGACGAAATCGTCTATCGGCTTTACTCGATCGACGCAGGTTGGCGATGAAATGGCGGATATCAAACGGTTGTTTACACCTGAATTCAGAAATCGCTTGGACGCTATTATTTCATTTTCCATGCTGGATAAAGAAATCATTTTGCGTGTTACCGATAAATTCCTCATGCAGCTCGAAACACAATTACAGGAGCGGAAAGTGGAAGCAGTCTTTACGGAAAAATTGCGCAACTATCTGGCAGAAAATGGGTTTGACCCATTAATGGGTGCGCGTCCAATGGAACGTCTTATTCAGGATACGATACGCAAAGCACTGGCGGATGAATTGTTGTTCGGCCGCTTGGCGAACGGCGGCAAGGTAGCCGTAGATATCGATAATGACAATAAAGTATTGCTCACGTTTGAAGAAGAAACGGAAGTGGTTTGAGTAAAAGATACACAAACAAGCAGTTTTAACGTTGAAACGTGACAAAATCTGTGTCACTCATCCATCAGCGCACGGTCTTGTTGGTTCTTGTTGGTTTGCTGCTGTCAAGCATTTCAACATACGCACAGACTGAACCGCATCCGACTCTAGTTTATCAGTGGCGGCTTGCCATGTCCTGGCCTGATGGCACACCTATGCTGCATAACATGGCAGCGCGTTTTGCCCGGAACGTGGAATTAATGTCCGGAGGACGGTTCAAGATTGCAGTCGATTCTTCAGGCAAGCACAAGGCTCCACTGTCTGTACTGGATATGGTGCGTTCCGGGGCTTACGAAATGGGTCATAGCGCATCGTATTACTACAAAGGCAAAGATCCTTCTACGACATTCTTTACCACTACTCCTTTCGGTATGAATCCAACTGAGATGAATGCCTGGTATTATTATGGCGGTGGCCTGGAATTACTGAATAAAGTGTATACGCGGCATAATGTCGTAGCATTTCCGGCAGGAAATACGCACATCCAAATGGGCGGCTGGTTCAGGAAAGAAATCAAATCCATACAGGACTTGAAGGGTCTGAAAATACGTATGCCAGGGCACGCGGGTGAAGTGGTCGGCAGAGCTGGAATGAATCCTGTCAGTATTCCACCCGGTGAACTTTATACCGCTTTGGAACGCGGCACGATTGATGCGGTCGAGTGGGTGGGGCCCGAAAATGACATGAAAATGGGTTTTCATAAAATCGCTCCTTTTTATTATACCGGCTGGCATGAGCCTGGAGCCGAACTACATGTTTTTATTAACAAACAGAAGTTTGAAGCGCTGCCGGAAGACTTGAAGGCCATTATCGCCATAGCAGCCAAGGAGGTATCACTCGATACGTTGTCGGAGTCATTCTATCGAAATGCTATGGCGTGGGAAACCATGCAGCGTCAAAGCAATATCAAGATCCGTACCTTACCGGATGATGTCTTAACCTTATTCAAAGAAATCAATGACGAATTATTGGATCAGGTAGCGGAAAAATCGCCGCTTGCCCAGGAAGTTATCGCCAGTCAGCGTGCTTTCCTGGAAAAAGCCAAGGCCTGGTCGGAAATTACCGATAAAGACTATTTGCGACTGAGATGATTTTCTGAACGCATTGGTATCCAGTTTATCGACTCATTCCGCACACCTTCAACCCGAAAGGCATTGTTGATCTTATATGCTGCCGGGAGCGGTAATAATGGTAATATATGCAGTTTAATGGTTTTTTTAAATTTTAAAGGTCTGATAACACCATGTTTTCGCAGAATCATACGATAGAAAATGTTGACCCGGATTTGTGGCAAGCCATGCAAGGCGAATATCGTCGGCAGGAAGATTACATCGAACTTATCGCATCAGAGAACTACGCGAGCCCTGCGGTCATGCAGGCGCAGGGTTCGGTACTAACCAACAAATATGCCGAAGGATATCCCTATAAACGTTATTATGGCGGCTGCAATTTTGTTGACACCGTGGAACAGTTAGCCATTGATCGTTTGAAATCACTGTTTGGAGCGGAATATGTCAATGTGCAGCCCCATTCCGGCTCGCAGGCCAATGCGGCGGTTTATCTTTCTGTCCTGAAACCGGGTGATACGTTGCTGGGTATGTCGCTTGCACACGGCGGGCATTTAACGCATGGCGCTTCGGTAAGTATGAGTGGGAAGATTTTTAATTCAGTTTCCTATGGATTGCATCCTGATACGGAAGAACTGGACTATGATCAAGTCGAAAAACTGGCGCACGAACATAAGCCCAAAATGATTGTTGCGGGAGCATCGGCCTATGCGCGGGTTATTGACTGGAAACGTTTTCGCAAAATTGCCGATTCGATCGGTGCTTATCTGTTTGTCGATATGGCGCATTATGCGGGACTGATTGCTGCCGGTTTTTATCCCAATCCGGTCGGCATCGCAGATTTTGTCACCAGTACAACTCACAAAACCCTGCGCGGGCCGCGTGGCGGTATTATCATGGCCAAGCCGGAACATGAAAAAGCGCTGAATTCAGCCATTTTTCCACAAACACAGGGTGGACCTTTGATGCACGTGATCGCGGCAAAGGCTGTCGCCTTCAAAGAAGCTTCAACTCATGAATTCAAAAAATACCAGGAACAGGTGATTGAAAATGCGCGCGTCATGGCAAAAGTGTTAAAGCAACGCGGGTTGCGCATCGTATCTGGACAAACCGACTGCCACTTGTTTCTTGTTGATTTGCAGGCTATTAATCTGACCGGCAAGGCTGCCGAAGCTGCATTGGAGCATGCGCATATTACCGTGAACAAAAATGCTATTCCGAATGACCCACAAAAACCGTTTGTTACCAGCGGTATCCGGATTGGTTCTCCAGCAATGACAACGCGGGGATTCAGAGAAATTGAAGCAGAGCAGTTGGCGAATATGATTGCCGATGTGCTTGAGGCGCCGGAAGATCCGGCCGTGATTTCACGCGTTGCCGATGAAGCTAAAGCATTGTGCAAGAAATTCCCGGTTTACGGTTAAATTAATCCCGATGGTTTTTAGCGGATTGTGTTAACTGGTTGATGACATGTGATCGACGATTATGAAATGTCCTTTCTGTAATGCGGATGACACCAATGTCATCGATTCGCGCGTCAGTGAAGAAGGCCACCGGATACGCCGGAGACGGCGTTGTCTGGCGTGCGACAAACGTTTCACAACGTATGAAACCGTAGAGTTAAGGTTGCCTCAGGTTGTCAAGCATGACGGCTCACGCGCGGAATTTGATCGTAACAAATTATTAACCGGTTTTAAGCGCGCGTTGCATAAGCGCCCGGTGCCTACTGACTACGTTGAGGCTGCGATTGACCGTATCGTGCAACGATTGTTAAGCCTTGGAGAAAGAGAAGTTACCTCAAGAAGTATCGGAGAAAGCGTCATGAACGAGTTGTATAAACTCGATAAGGTAGCGTATATTCGTTTCGCCTCGGTTTATAAAAGTTTTCAGGATGTCGACGATTTTCGCGATGCGATACGTGAAGTTAATGAAGTAAATGAAGCTGATCAGGGCAAAGCAGACAAATAAAAAGCCTGAATAATCTTTAGAACTTCGATTCCTGAAGATTGGCAACTCAGAACGTAACATTCCATTAACTGGATGACGCCAACTGAAATGTTTACAACATCCGATCACGTGTTCATGTCCCAAGCCTTGCAACTGGCAGAAAAAGGGCTGTATACCACTTCTCCGAATCCACGGGTAGGCTGTGTTATTACACGGAATAACCAGGTTGTTGGCAACGGTTGGCATGAAGCAGCGGGACAACCTCACGCAGAAATCAATGCACTGGCCATGACAGGTGAAATGGCGCGCGGTGCAACGGCTTACGTCACACTGGAACCCTGCAACCATCATGGCCGTACACCACCTTGTGTAAATGCATTGATTCAGGCGGGTATCACGCGTGTTTTGGTGGCAATGGAAGACCCTAATCCATTGGTGAGGGGGGGGGGCATTGAAGCCTTGAGGCAGGCCGGCGTTTTAGTGCAGTCGGGGTTGATGCAGCACCAGGCTGAAGTGTTAAATGCTGGTTTCGTTAAACGCATGCGGCAGAAAAAACCGTGGGTACGGTTAAAAATGGCCGCAAGTCTCGACGGCAAAACGGCGCTAAAGAACGGACAAAGTCAATGGATTACCGGTGAAGCCGCACGCCGGGATGGACATCACTGGAGGGCACGTTCTTGTGCTGTATTGACCGGAATCGGTACTGTGATTGCAGACAATCCACAGCTTACTGTGCGCCATGTTCCCACTTCTCGTCAACCCAGAAAAGTGATCATCGATAACCGCTTAGCCATCCCACTTGATACCGATGTGCTGAGCGGTGAAACAGTTTATATTTTTACCACTTCAACAGAAAAGATGGAAAAAATCGACAAGTTGGAAAAGATGGGCGTGAATGTGATTCCTATCGAACAAAGCGATCAGGGTCGCGTTAATCTGGTCGACGTCATGACAACACTGGCACAACTGGAATGCAATGAAATTCTGGTGGAAGCGGGAAGCATACTCAATGGTGCTTTGATTCAAGCCGGGCTAGTCGATGAACTGATTATTTATATCGCACCCAGCCTGCTGGGCAGTAACGCCAGGGATATGTTTCAATTACCCGAATTGAGCAGCCTGGATCAAAAGTTTACGCTTAAAATAGATGATGTGCGTATGATTGGGCAGGATATTCGCGTTATTGCCCATTTGTAAATATTAAGCTTGATATGTTTCGGTAAAGGGATCAGAATATTGTCATGTATTTACATATTTCTCGGTAGAAAAAAACGTATAGACGAAATGTTAATTGATTTGATTCATTCGTTATGACTGATGGTTGAAAAAAGGTGGTGCTACTTTACTATATGCTATGAAAAATTTTATGTATTTGTGAAATACAGTGTTATCTGGAAAACAGAATCGTGATGCGTGACAATATAATTTAAATCCTATGACAAGTCTGGTATGTTCGATAAATCAACGTTAAACCATAAAATTATGATCGTCGATGACGATCAGTTGATGCGTGCTTTGTTGGTTTCCATGTTGCATGCAGAAGGTTTTGAGCAGCTTATCATTGCAAAAGACGGTGTTGAGGCATCAAAACAATTTATTTCATATCAACCCGATATTATCTTTCTGGATATTGAAATGCCCGGTGTTGATGGCATCGAGTCATTACGTTTAATCAAGAAACATAATTTTCCTGTTCAGATTATAATGGTCAGTAATCACACGACAGAGGATTGGCTTCATGCCGCTATACATGGCGGTGCTTCTGCTTTCCTTGTTAAGCCAATTACCTTAAAGAAAATATCAGCTGTTATTAATGAGTGTTCAAGACGAATTACTCAGGCCGCAGAACATGTAGATCTATTTGTAAGTGAGTAATGTATGACCAATAGCAAACCGATTGCTGAATCTGACACAGAACAACAGTGGGAAGCATTACGTCAAAGCGGTATTTATATCCCTAAGAAGCCGGATATTTTATTACAAATCGAAGAATTACTTCAGTCGCCCGATTTTCAATTGAGCCAGATAGCAGATCTTGCACGTAAGGATCCCGGCTTGTCCGCCAGATTTCTCCATATCGTTAATTCGCCGGCCAATAATCTGGATAAAGAAGTGACCAGCGTAGATAATGCTATTTTTATCCTTGGCGCTTACCGGACATTAAATTTATGCCGGGCAATAATGCTCGAAAGGACGTTTGATGAAGTAACACCGGCACTTGAAATTTTCTGGAAACGATCCGGATTTATTGCTGAATTAACAGTCGCCATAACCAATCGGCAGGAGACCGGTTTCAGTAGCGATCTTGCCTATCTCATGGGATTGTTCCATGCCTGCGGCGTTATTGTGCTCGCCAATAACATTCCGGGGTATAGTGATGCGTTGGCTAATGAAGAAACCTGGGCGCATCTGGATGATCATGGCCGTAAATTCGGTGTGGACCATGTGTTGGTCAGTTACTTGATTAGCCAGCACTGGCATCTTCCTAAAATAGTGAGTAAGGGTATATTGTTACAACGTGGAATTTCCGGTTATTTAATTAAAAATGAAGAGGGCTATCAAAGTGAAGAACAGTTGTGCACGGGGCTTGTTTCCAGTCTGCAATTGGCACTGTTGATGTATAACCGGTTAATGCTGGGAAATTATGCATCCGAATGGGAAATAACACGTGAAGCGTGCCGGTCCTTTTTAAACATGAGCGAAGAAGAATTTTCCAGATTTGTATGACCTAGACAGCTATAACTGTTGTTTGTTCGGGAAATGGCTGAAGTTAAATTGACCAAGCGTCTATTGTTTAATGGCTGTTTGCTACCTGTTGTATTTTCGTTTCGCTAAAATCTTGACCAGTTTCTCAGGGGAAAATTCCGATGAAGAAATGTGCGTTGATAATCTGTCTGTTATTTTATTGTCTGCTAAACATCGCTTCTGCATTTTCAATGGTGCCAATCGTTTATTCCCGGTGTGAGCGTGCTACCGGGACGTACGATCTGACGGGAACCGTGGAGGTAAATGGAAAAAAACAAAATGTGACTCGCACATTACTGGGATTGGATACGTTTGATGTGTTGCCGGATGTGACCAATTTTTTTTCGGGTTTTACCGCTCCGTGTGACTTGATTCTCAGGCAACCGGACGGCAGCGAACAAATTCTTTTCAATTGTTCTTCAACGTCAACATTAAAAAACGCCTGTGCTGCGCTTGATCCACAGGTTTCATTTGACGGCAAGGAAATCGTTTTTTCGGTTTTTCGTGGTACGTTGGAAAATAATCGAACCGAGTTTCACAGCCAGGTATTGCACCCAGAGGCCACGCCGGAAAGTATCGGGGCGTATACATTGCCAAGCAAACGCCTGAACGCCAGTGGGGCACATCTTCATATTTATGATATTGAAACCGGCAAAACCAAGTTTATGCCGTTTCAATCGGGTGTTTTTGACAGTGGTCCGGCTTATATCGATCATAACCGGCTGGCATTTACGTCGACACGTGACCAGAATCTGTCAACCATGGTGTTCAGAACTACCAGTAATCGTCTAGGTACACGCATCTGGGCGATTGATACAGATTGGAAAAATCTTGAACTATCCAGTCATCACTCACTATCACAGGAACAACATCCGATTATGCTGATGGATGGGCGTGTCGCGTATTCCAGTTGGCAGATTTTTGGAGGGCTGCCATTCAGGTATTCAAATGGGACACCGGGTAGCTTTACCACGATAGACAATCTGTTTCATATCTATACCCAATCACCTGATGGGGCAGGAAATTTTCCGTTTTTCGGTCAACACAGTGGTGAACACTATCCGAGTTATTATGGCGAAGAACACAGTGCTGCGCATTTTATGGCGCAATTGACCAATGGTCAGGTGTGTTTAGTGGATTACTACCGGGGTAATAATAATGGGGCGGGTTCTATTATCTGCGTAACGCCTGAACCAAAGGGTATTGAAGGAAAAGACCCCCATAAAGTTGCACATCCGGCTGATATGTATGTGCCCAATCGTGTTGTCAACGTGGCATCCTGGGCCATTAATGGCGATGTCAGCGCACTGCCAATGGATCCACCGATCTTGCATGTGCCGGGTTATGGCGATCCCATACTGTTCGCCGGAAAATTGAGCCACCCCGGCGCTTTACCCGACAATCAACTCATGCTGACCTGGTTTAAAGGGATGTGCAGTACTGTTGTGAGTGGCGATATTTTTGAAAAATTCGGTAGACCGATACCCCCGCTGATCAATGGCAGTGGTTATGGTCATGCCATGAATCTGTTGACGCACTTGGATAAGGATAATCCCGGTTGTGATGGCGGAATTTATCTGGCTACAAAAATACCTTCCCGGCATCCTTCCGATCTGCAGTTGATTGTTGATTCACCGCAGTGGCATGAGATCATGGCCAGGGCCGTTGTGCCTTATTCGGCGATTTATGGCATCGAAAGGCCGGAGATCATTCCGCGTGCGGACAAACTGGTTGACAGACCAGAATTGCCGTCGGGTACACCTTTCGGGCTGCTGGGTGCTGCATCCATTACCGACCGGGAAACCAAACCGCGTGGCGGGGTGCCGGTTTTCGAAAGTCTACATGCGTTTAATCTGCAGGGTACCGATACAATCGATTACACCGATGAAGAATTGTGCGGCGTGCGTATGATTGCGACATATCCCAACCGCGGCCCGAATATTCATGAACAGATTGCCAATATTACCGGTGAGCGTGTAGCGATACTCGGTGAAGTACCCGTTTTGCATTTTGCGGCCGATGGCGGCCGCATTATCGATCCCAGCGGTCATCCGGATACCAGTTTTTTACTTAGTTTCCCGGCCAATACGCCTTATATCATGCAGGGTATCGATTGTGACGGGAGGACATTGAATACGGATCAATCCTGGCAGCATTTGCGTCCTGGCGAAGAAAAAACCTGTGGTGGCTGTCATGTGCATGCGAAACCGACCCGCATACAATTTGACCAATCGTATGCTTCAACTACAGCTTATCAAATACCTGAACTTGGCCGTGGTCAGGTTCCTTTGCTTTCCGGTAAGACAGGAGATCATGTGGAATCCCGCATGGTACAGGGATATGGTCTACAAATTGAATTC
Organism: Nitrosomonas sp.; assembly: GCA_020446045.1. Lineage (GTDB taxonomy): Bacteria > Pseudomonadota > Gammaproteobacteria > Burkholderiales > Nitrosomonadaceae > Nitrosomonas. The sequence goes on along the minus strand of JAGRFM010000142.1, from coordinate 26,722 downwards.
AAACGGGATATCAAACCGATTTTTGATCGGCATTGTATTTCCTGTCATGGCGGCAATCAGCCTGCCGCTGGTCTTGCACTGGATAGAACCAGCGGTGCAAACATTACGCGTGATAGTACATGGTGGTGTCTGGTGATGGATAATACGCAGACTTGCACGCCACCGGAACTCAGAGTGTCTGGCAGAGACGGTCAAGCGCTCAACAGGCCATTCTTATCCCGTTATATCAAGGCATTCAATGCACGTGGCAGCCTGCTGTATTGGAAAGCGGCCAATCAACGTACGGATAATCGTACCGATGCACAATATCCGAATGATATCGATTTTGGCAGTGATCATCCAACTTCCGTTACCGCGGAGGAACTCGGCATTTTGTCCCGCTGGATTGATCTCGGTGTTCCGGGGGGGGCACAGGAATTGAAAGACACGCAAAAGCCTACGGTAAATCTGGTGGGGATGATCAACGAAAACCGTGTTACGGGTTTATACATCGGTACGACGGATGTTGGCAGTGGGGTTGATCCCACTAGTTTGACGGTGTGTATTTACAGTCCACAACGGAAATGTCAGCATGTGCCACGCAAGTCAGATGCGCATGAAATCGTTACCTTGGTATTTAAAGAACCGATCACCGATATGGATACGGAAATTGAAGCTATCATCAAGGATAAAGCCGGAAATATAACGAGCGCCAAGTGGACGATAAACTGGTTACTTGCGAATGGTAAAGTGAAGTAAATGTAATGACTGTAGCGAAAGCCGAAGATGTTCAGAATGCTGTGTCCGTTTGTAAATCGCCTAACACGTGTTGCGTGTTGAGCTCCTGAGCGGTCGCCGATCGACACAATTCGTGTCGATGCGTTAACCAGTTTCAGCGGTGACATAACAAACTGCAACGAGCTCATAAATCCAACGCCGCATCCAAACGACCGTCAAAATATATCGCCAACCGGGACGATGTTAAATTCCAGTTTAGTATCGGTATCGCCCATTTTTTGCTGGCGTTTTTGATGCCACATACAGTGGTTTCAGTAAACTGTTTTAATTTGGAAATCCACCTTTGGTTTTTGTCAGTTTGCGAAACTGGCGATGTACGGCCTCAATGGTATTGGTTGTATAAACCTAAAAATCTCAGTTGACCGTTACAAAAAAACAAACGTGATGAATAAAAATAAATTCTCAGAAAAAATCCGTAACCTGAATGGTGAGCTACACTATGCTGTTTATAGCACATAGATTTTTAATTTTTGTGGTGTTGCAACTCGTTGTAATAACTGGCTATTACTCCTCATTGCGTTTTGCTAAAAATAAAAAACAAAGCGCTCTAAATACCATCCAACTGAGGTTTTTAGGATAAATCACCCAGCGTATCGATTCAGGATATTTAAAGTGTCCTGGTAAATTTTCCTATTTGTTGCGCCAGGATTGGATTACAAAGAGAAAGTGCTTTTCCCGCGTGGTTTCCAACACTGAAATTGATTGATTGTTCAGATCTTTATAACTTTTTGAATTCTGTTGATATTGTTCGGTTAACAAATTCACCCTGTATTGACTTGTCTGCTGATATATGCTCACCCGCAAGCAACAATTCTCTATCGTCTGTTATTTTACGGGTGGCAACTTTGCCTGTTGATACCATTACTTTTAGCATCATCCGTTCACCTTGCGTTAAAGTTATTCTGTGCTTCGTTGTTGCCAACATTGTCATCTCTCCATGGTATCAATAGTTCAAAATATCTACCTTCGGGATTACATGAAATAGCACTAGTTCAGCAATTTAATTTTCTGTTGTGTAAATGATTCTAAATTATTGCTAGAAACGACTGTGCCGAGAATTTGACGGATTTTTTTGTTTTTAATTTCACGTTTATCTATCTTAAGTTTTATATATCATGCGCCGTTAAGCAAAGAAATAGATTTGACCCCTATCGATCTAAGACATTGGAACAGGTCTTTAAAGTGTTTATTCAGAAACTGAATTTAATTGGAGAAAATAATGCCGGACAAAAATTTAAAATTCTTGGTTGTTGATGATTTTTCTACAATGCGTAGAATTGTTCGCAACTTGTTAAAAGAATTAGGCTTTATAAATGTTGATGAGGCTGAAGATGGTGCCGTGGCGCTGCGTAAGCTGCAGGATGGCAACTATGATTTTGTAGTGTCCGATTGGAATATGCCGAATATGGATGGATTGACAATGTTGCAGACAGTAAGAGCAGATGAAAAATTGTGCAAAATACCGGTGTTGATGATTACTGCTGAAGCAAAAAAAGAAAATATTATTGCGGCGGCTCAGGCAGGAGCAAGTGGTTATATTGTCAAACCTTTTACAGCTGCAACACTTGATGAAAAATTAAATAAAATTTTTCAAAATATGGAAAGCAAAGCGTCAGCATGATCTGATTTAAAGATTTACACCTGGTTTTATAACTTACTGCGAGTAGAAAAATGAATACTGATTCACTAATTCACGAAGAAATTGATGTAGAACAGATTAAGTCTATACCACAAGATTCCGGTTTTCAAGAAACGGTTGAAACGAAAGCAGCTGAGGATGTTGAGTTGTCACAAGAAGCTTTTAATGAAGCATGTACTGAACAGTCTTTTGAAGCACCAGCAAGTGAAGTAATTGAGGAGAAACAAGATATCCATAGTTATCTTGATGCTGAGTCAATTCCTGAAACTGTACTGATGGAAGTTGTTGAAGATATTGCAAATCCGAGTACCTCTGAAGCTACTGTCAGTGAAACATGTCAGGAAGAAAGAAATGCTGAATGTGAAACTATGATAGAAAAGGATATTATCGATCAGGTAGGACAATTGACACGTAATCTGCACAATAACCTAAGGGAGTTGGGTTATGATAAAAGATTGGAGTCGCTGGTTGCCGAAGTTCCTGAAGCACAAGATAAACTTTCTTATGTTGCAACCAAAACAGAACAAGCCGCCGAACGTACTTTGAATGCAACAGAAATAGCTATGCCGATACAGGAAAAACTTTCATCTGAAGCAACGCAATTATCCCAGAAATGGAAAAGTGCATTTGAAGAACAAAGAGCGCAACCTGATACAGAGAAGTTTAAACAATTGCTGATTGATACGCTAAGCTATCTTGACAAGGTGCCTGAGCAGACTGATGCAACCAATGGGCAGCTAATGGAAATAATGATGGCTCAGGATTTCCAGGATCTAACAGGGCAAGTCATTAAGAAAATTACTGCTATGGTGCACAGTCTGGAACAAGATCTGGTGCAGCTTTTATTGGCAAATGTGCCGCTTGAGAAAAGGCATACACAGCCAGTTGATAGTGCTAGCTTGATGAATGGGCCGGTAACCAATCCAGAGAAAAATCCTGAGACTGTCAGTAGTCAGGACCAAGTTGATGATCTTCTGGCAAGCCTTGGTTTTTGATATTCATAATCACTGGATATCAGAACCTACATAAGGTGGGCGGATATGAAATGACGCCTTACATGATAATGACATCATATTGTTCCTGCGTATAGGAATCTTCAACTTGTAGACTAATTGGCTTGGCGATAAAATCGCCAAGCTGTGCCAGGCTCTGGGATTCCTCATCCAGAAATAAATCAATCACTTGTTGTGATGCCAGAATGCGGAATTCGTTAGCATTGAACTGGCGTGATTCACGTAATAATTCCCTTAGAATTTCATAACATATCGTTTGCGCCGTTCTAATTTCACCTCGCCCGTCACAAGTCGGGCATGACTCGCATAAAATGTGTGACAGGCTTTCCCGCATTCTTTTTCGTGTCATTTCGACAAGACCGAGCGCTGTGAATCCATTAACTGTCATACGCGTTCTATCTTTTGACAGTGCTTTTTTAAATTCTTTTAATACTGCATTTCTGTGTTCCTCGGAATCCATGTCTATAAAATCGACTATGATGATTCCGCCAATATTGCGTAAACGCAGTTGCCTTGCAATGACTTGAGCTGCTTCAAGATTCGTTTTAAAAATTGTATCGTCAAAATTCTTCACACCGATAAACCCTCCGGTGTTAACATCCATGGTGGTTAGTGCTTCTGTTTGATCAATAATTAAATATCCACCGGATTTTAAATTGACGCGCTTTGAAAGTGATTTTTGAATTTCGTCTTCAACACTGTAAAGATCAAACAAAGGTCGATCACCTGTGTATAAAGTGATTTTATTGGTCATGTTGGGCATGTAACTTTTAGCAAAAGTTATCAATCGTTGATGATTTTCCCGTGAATCGACTTGAATCCGTACAGTATTTTCCGTGGCAAAATCACGCAAAGCACGGTGACTTAAATCGAGATCTTTGTACAATAAAGCAGGAGCCGCCACTGTAGTTGCAGAATCTTGTATATTGCACCAAAGTTTATGAAGATATTCGATATCCGCTTGTAAGTCATCTTCCTCAGCTGATTCGGCCATCGTTCGGATGATGTAACCGCCGGTTTCGTTTTCCGGTAAAACATGCCGTAGTTTTTGTTTTAAGAGTTCTCGTTCTTCATCGTCTTCAATTCGTTGAGAAATACCGATATGTGATTCCTGGGGTAAATAGACAAGCATTCGACCTGCCAGGCTAATTTGAGTCGATAAACGTGCACCTTTCATACCGATTGCATCTTTGATAACTTGGACGAGGATATTATTGCCTTCGTAGAGTAATTTCTCGATTGGCTTATTTAATGCCCCGTTGTTTCCTGACCCCCAAATATCAGCGACGTGTAGAAAAGCAGCTCTCTCCAGTCCGATATCAATGAAAGCGGATTGCATTCCTGGCAGCACGCGGCTAACACGACCATTGTAGATGTTACCAACAATTCCACAGCAACTTACACGCTCAATGTGCAACTCTTGTGTTACACCTTGTTCCAGAATGGCTAAACGAGTTTCTTGGGGTGTGATGTTTATAAGGATTTCGTTATCCATAAAATGTAGACAAAGGTTAGCGAACTGATTGGGTTTAGGCAACCGGATAATTATTTGAAAACTTTTATGCCTACTTCCTCTAATAGCTGAGATGTTTCAAACAATGGCAATCCTTTGACGCCACTATAGCTGCCGCTAATCTCGACAATAAAGGCAGCGGCTAACCCCTGTATAGCATAGGCACCTGCTTTGTCATATACTTTGTCATGTTCTATGCAGCTGTTTATTTCGTGTTGAGTAATCTCCCGAAACCTTACGGTTGTTGTAGATAATTTCACTTGTATATCATTTTTATAAACAATACCGATAGCAGTCAGTACTTGATGTGAACGACCGGACAGTGCGTTGAGGGTTTCTGCAGCATGGGCTTTATTGCTCGGTTTTCCCAGAATCCGTCCGTCTAGGGTGACAATAGTATCAGCGACCAGGACAGGAAAGGGGGGAAGTTGGCGTTGCGTTACTCTTAACCAACCAGCTTCAGCCTTTGTGTTAGTGACACGGAAAATATAATCGTTGGGCGATTCGTTCGGGAGAGGCGTTTCGTCAATATCTGCAGGGCGGCTTAGAGTTTCACGCATTAGAAGTATATTATATTTAACGCCAATCTGTTTTAGCAGTTCACGCCGCCGTAAGCTGCGGGATGCTAGGTAGATTTGGTTTTCTGAGAATGCCATGCTGTTAAATTTTAATATCGAAGAGTATATTATATGCGATGATAAGGATGATTTTTAATTATAGATAGTGCACGGTACAGTTGCTCAATTAGTATTACCCTTGCTAGTCCGTGTGGAAAAGTCAGTTTGGATAGGGAAAGAATGGTATCTGCGGATTGTTTGATTGATTCATGCAAGCCATCAGCACCCCCAATAACAAACGCTGTATCATGACCTGTCTGCATCCATTTTTTCAAGGTTTCAGCTAATTGACTCGTGGTCCATTGCTTTCCAGTTTCATCTAGAGCGATAATTCGATATCTGGTAGATAGAGCACTTTTTATGCGCTGGCTTTCTAATTTATGAATCTGTTCTGTACTTTTGCTACTGGTACGTTTCTCAGGTTTTATTTCCGTTAAGTGAATACCGATTTCCTGTGGAAATCGCTTTATATATTCGTTAAAAGCGTCATTGATCCAGTTCGGAAGCTTGTTTCCAACGGCAATGATATGGATTTTCATTTTGTAAGCTATTGTAATAACTGCTAATTGGTAAGTAAAAAATACCTGAGAATCGTACATCCTGACTCAAGAATAGCCCAGTTGCATGGCGCGGGGCGATACGACACCATATGCCATTTTCCGGCAAAAATTCTCCGGAAAATGGTATTGTTAAATGAAGTGACTTTTGCTGAAGTTCCGATTTTAATTTTCAGATAAATCAGTATCTTCAACTTGTTGTATACCGGCAAGTAGCCAAACCGAATCAGAGTCTTTCAGATTCTTCTCGACATGCCATACTTCGTCAAAGGCCTCAGGTTTTCCGTCCGGTAATTCACGCATTTGACCGGTAAACCGCACACTTGCAATTGCAGAATCGTCGTTTGTTTCGACATTCAATAAATTCGCATCAAGGAACATGACTTCTGATTTTTGTTGAGAATCACCGCGTTCTTGAATTTGCATGCTGATTTCGGCAAGCATTTCAGGTGTTGTATATTCCCGTATATCATTGATATCACCGATGTCATGGGCTGCTTGTAAACGAATAAAAGATATTTTGGCGTTTCTTAAGAAAGGTTCTACTTTGAAATCAGGTGGAATATTAGGCTGTTGTGAGTTAGTGTTATGGTTACTGGCCGTTCCTGTAAATTGACCAAATGGCGGTGATGCAGGGCTCCTGGTTGAAGAAGGCGTGATACCGGAATATTGCATAGATTGCGTTGTATCTCCAGACCGTGATCGCCGCATCATGCGAATGATGAAAAAAACGATGCCTACAATGAGTATCAGCATCAAGATATCCATCATATTGATGCCTTCAAACGCACCTCCCATAAACAAAGCAGCAAGTAAACCGCCGGCAGCAAGACCTGCTAGCGCTCCTCCCCATTTGCTGCCGCCACTGGCAGGTGTGGCCGTATTTTGGGTAGGTGAGGAAGACTGCTGTTGATTCGGAGTGGATTGCTGGTTGAGTGATTGTCGTTGTTTGCCAAAGCTTTTGCCGCCTCCCATACGCCTGGCTTCTACATCAGCAGCTATTAAACCAAGACTAAAGAATGCCAAGACAAAGAAAACAAAAAACTTTCTCATTTATTGTGCTCCTGGATAAATTTTAAAATGAAAAAGTATAACATTGGGTTTGTTGCCGTATCTATATGAATCAATAAAATAAGAAACTGAAGATGATGGCAATAAAGAACAATTCAAACGCATGATGTTATTCGAACTTTGCGTTGATAAAGCTAGAGAGGGAGATTGTTGCTTGGTTGTGCTGTGCAGAAGAGTAATGAATGCACAGGATGGTCGCGGTATTCTCCTCGGCTTGATAAATTTTTAGGTTGCATTAGAGAAAAGAAACAAAAAAATTAACTGCTGGAAAGCTTCGTAATCAATTTTATCCACGACCAATCATAATGAATAGTAACTATTCCAAATTTGAGTCATTATCGATTTTAGCCGTGGGAGCGGACGACTAAACAATCCATACCGTGGCGCGATAAGTTTTGACATGCGGTGTGAGCCTGTTTTTTATGAAAACCTACGAGTCTTGCACGATAGACTGTGCGGTTACTGATTTCAACCTCTATGACAGCGACTTCACCCGCAACCCAGCGTGTCGCAGCCTGAGCCTGAGCATGTGCCCGGTTAGGTTCATTATAGGAACCAATCTGTACCGCCCAATAGTCGCCTTGGCTACTTATGCTTGTCGGTGAGTTTTGAGGCGCGTTAGTTGATACAATTGCATGCCGCGCCGAATCGGGTGTAACAAAATCTGCCGTGAAAGCCAATTGTTGTGTAGAAGGAGGCATCTCGCCACGCAGTATTGCAGCAGGATCGGGTTTGTTCGTTGTTGTTGCTACTAAAGTTGGTTTTGTGGCCGGAACAGGCGGTTTAGCAAATTTCCTTTTTGCAATGATATACGTATTTCTTGACGACTTGGCCTGAGTAAAGCCACGATCGAGTAATTTTGCCATATGCTGGTCACGAGATGCGGCAGTTTTTCCGCCCATAACGACCGCAATAACTCTGCGATTGTTGCGTTTTGCCGAGGTTGCAACATTAAAGCCCGAAGCACGAATAAAGCCGGTTTTGAGTCCATCAACGCCGTGTGTGTTTCTCACCATACGATTATGGCTGTTAAATGTTTTTCCCTTATAACGAAACGTTTGTGTAGAAAAGTAATGATAGTACTGAGGGAAATCTTCCATTATTCGGGTCGATAGTATCGCCATGTCTCTGGCGGTTGTTTTTTGCATGCTATTCGGCAAACCGGATGCATTGCGAAAAGTAGTCGATGTCATGCCTAGCTGATGCGCTTTGTCTGTCATCATTTTTGCAAAATTGGGTTCCGTATTTCCGAGTGCTTCGGCCACGACAGAAGCAGCGTCATTTGCTGAGCGCACGATAAGTGCAGGAATGGCATCTCGCACACTGAGTGTCTCACCAGCACGTAAACTAATATTTGTCTGGGGCATTGATGCAGCATGTATTGACACTTTCATCGCAGTATCCAAGGTCATTTTTCCCTGTTCAATGGCTTCAAACAACATATAGAGAGTCATCATTTTAGTTAAGGATGCCGGGTAGCGGCTTGCGTCAGCACGGCTTTCATGCAGTACTTCACCAGTGTTGGCATCGATCACAATAGAGGCGTAGCGCGGGTTAGCCAATACTTGGCCTGCCGGGAAAAAATTCAGAAGCATTAATATAATGACTGCGGAAACTATTTTCTTTCCTATTGGAGCCGGAGCAAACATGGATTTATCCTTTCTTAAAGTTAAAGCCACAACAAATCCTCTTTTGTACGTTAATCTTCTTGTGTGAGTAAAATTCTAAACCTTCTGATCACTATACATTTTTAAAAAAGGCCTGCTATAACAACGCTTTTTTTGGATTTGCACAGGAAATCCTAATTTATTTTTTAAGTTTATCCTGTAATGTTATGATTATAAACTAAACTTGTAAAGTTATAAATCTAAGGATTTTTCATATCCAGTTAACTCAAGATATCCCTGACCGATAATCTGTTGATTTTTCAGGATACTGACTGCACCTTCCCAATAGGCTGCGCCCGTCGAGCTGCGCGAATCAAGTTCCTGATCATCAAAAAGTGGAATCAACTGCCATTCAAGTTCGCTGGTTCGAATACGCATTTCGACCGGATACCATGCATTTGTATGGGGTGATTGCCAGGTACGCACGGGCATAAAATCGACCTGTTCGGTATCGAAGAACCGGGTTTTGCCATTCATGTTTCGTTGTTGTGCATAAGCCCACAGTTTGGTTCCATCTTTTCCTCGGATTTGAAATGCTACTAACGCTGATCCGTCAAACAAATTCATACTGACCCAATCCCAGCCATCTGCCCTTGCGTCCAGTAATTCTGAAGACCATTCGTGGTCAAGCCAGGCATGACCGCTGACGGTCAAAGTTTTGTTCTGATGTTTGATGGTACCGGTGACTTTTAAATGCGGTTGACTGTAATAATAGCTCGCTTGTTCTATATTGGGCCCTTTACGGGAAAAACCATTTTTACCTTGCAGCATCATTTCTTGCGTCGGATTCAGTGAGAGTTGCAGGCTTAATCGTTCAGTGCTTATTTTTGTTTGGTAGTTTCCGGTCTCATTACGAACAAAATACCAATTATCGAGTTTGACATGAGTATCCCCTTCTTTGGCATAAGCCAGATCGAAACCGGCACGTGCTGACTTTTCTTCATAAATAATTTTGCCTATGGAAGGATCGGATATGGCTGCATGCGCAATAATCAGGTGCTTGGGGGCAAATTGACTAGGGTTCTCCTGGTCATGACTGGTTGCGGATCTAAAAAAGGTGATTTGGAATCCCAGGGTTTTCTGTTCATTCGTTTCCAACCATCCCGTTACATACCACCATTCGATGCGAAAATCTGGGTGGGCGCCAAAATCTTTTGGAAATGTGAGCGTATAGTTTGGAGTGACGGATGTGTACTGACGTTTTGTTTCAGACTGTTGAGCCCAGACAATTGCAGTGCAAAATATCATTAACACAACAATTAAAATAGTTCTTTTGTTATAAAGATATCGCATTACCAATCTTCTCGTACTGAACGAATCACATCAACAGAAACAGTTTTCCGCCCGGCGAGTAATGCCGCAAATGACGCACTGACCAACATGATGCCTGATATTAGCATCAACCAGTTCCAAGGCATGTAAAGCTCCATTGTCCAATGAAAGGATTGGGGGTTTACTACAAAAATCAGAATCAGGCTAATACACCAACCGAGTACAAATCCTAGTATTATGCCCAATGTTGTCATGAAAAATCCTTCAACGGCCAGCATGGATAAAATCTGTTTTCGTGTAACGCCAATATGCCGCAACATACCGAATTCTTTTGCGCGGGCAAGCGCTTGTGCGGAAAAACTTGCTGCAACGCCTAATAATCCGATAATAATGGCTACAATTTCCAGTGCATAGGTGACCGCAAAACTGCGATCAAAAATGTCCAGGCTGGTTTTTCGTATGCGCTGGGATTGTTTAATCTCCAGTGCATCGCTAAACGGTAATTGTTGCAACGATGTATAAGCTTCACTCATCGCTGTTTGCGTATCGAGCCATAATGCCGCCGTATTGAAACTCAAATCATTGGACAGCGCTTGATAGTCCGACAGTTGCATCTGCACCGCACCAAACTGCCGGCCGTAATCGCGCCAGACTCCTGCAACAAAAAATTCGCGCCATATGCCATCAATGGGTATTTTTACCTTTTTACCCACGGCAAAACCATATAAATCCACCATCGCTTCTGAAACCCATAATGGCATACTGTCTTTGGGAAGTTGGTACGGATCAATGACATCGTGGGTTAAAGGTAATGTGCTTTCAGGATTTAACGTATCAATTGGCCGGGCAATCAAAGTAATTTCAGGACGATTGGGGTCCAGTGTCAACGGTTGCACGCGAAAGAAATCAGACCGTATAAAACCGGGCAATTGATTGATGATCTTTTGTTCATCATCCCGGAGCCCTCCCTGTATACCGCTATCGGCGACACTTATATACAAATCAGCAGGTAAAACGTGATCCAGCCATTGATCAACAGATTCCCTGAAACTCAATACCATAATAGCCATTGCGACAATTAAACCAAAACTCGCCAGCACTCCGCTTAAAGCAATCGACGCCTGATTCGATGCATTGGCCTGGCGTGCAAGCGCCATCAAGATAATCGGGTTTTTGGAGAGACGCGCAACACTGTTCTGCAAACTGGAAAAAACCAGCAGTGCCAGCCAAGGCATCAAAGCAATGCCGCCGATTAATAACAAAGCTATTGCCATGTAGCCAAAGATAGGTAATTCAAAAACCGGAGGTAATACTGTCATCAGGAGGCCGAGCGATAAACAGAACAGTGCACGCCAAGACCATTGCGCACGATTCATGGCGATATCTTGATGACTTGACTTCAGTGCGCTGGCTTGGTTTGCATTAACAATTTCTTTGGCTGCCAGAAAGGCGCCCAGTACAGCGACACTTAATCCGATCATAAAAAACAGACTGGCATCCCAAAGATTAAAATAAATAGTCGGTTTTAAACCATAAAAGAAATTGCTGCCCAGGTCTGCGTCCAATAGCTGTATCACCAAGACGGCACATCCGTAACCGATTGCCAGTCCAGATATTGCACCAATCATTCCCAGCACAATACCTTCGGTTATTATTTGCAACAATAATTGTTGCCGGGTAAAGCCCATTACACGTAAAAAAACCAGCTGACTGCGTCGGCGAATGATGGATAAAACCTGTGTAGAAAAAACCAGAAATGAACCGGTAAATAATGCAACCAATGCCAGCATATTTAGGTTAACCCGATATGCGCGTGACATTTTGGACAAGCGTTTTTCCTGGTCGGCAATTTCACTGATATAAAAATTATCATCCAGCTCCTTTGAAAGCCGGTCTTTAAAAGCTTCGTATTGCGCGTTGGATTCCAGTTTGAGTTCAATGCGTGAGAGCAACCCGAGATAATGGAAACGCCATTGCGCAGCTCCAATATCCATTACGCCTATACGTTGTCCAGCGCGAGCCCGGGTGAGGCCTCCTGCTACGCGCAGGGGTATCGCCTCCAGACCGACATTCAGAAACAACGTATCATCTTGTTCAAGCTGCAACCATTCCATGGCAGCGGGCGACAAAAAAATAGTGTCGTCAGCAAAACTGTCCATCGCTTTGCCTTCTGCTGGAACGCCAAGCAAATCAGGCGAAATGCTTGCGGCGCGAAATACATCAATTCCCAGAATTTTTAATTTGTGATCCTTGCTGTGAAACTTGTCGGATACGACAGCGGTAAATTCCAGTACCGGATTAGCCTGCTTGATACCTTCATATTGAGCAAGCTTCGGGTAAAGCATTTCATCAAAAAAACCTTGCTTATTGTAAACTTGCAAATCAGATTGACCGGCAAGACTTTTGTTGGCTGCCGAGAACTCATTCAGCGCTGCTGAGTTGATCAGATGAATTGAAAACCCAAGCGCCACCCCCATTGCAATGGCTGTAATGGCAACAATAATTTGACCAAAACGGGTGCGCCATTCAGCCAAAAGCAGCCAGCCGGACAGTTGCAGTATTTTCATGGATTTGGTGACGCCTTTGCCGGAATCAGGCCTTGCGGAGTCAACGTTAAAATATAATCTGCTGTAGCTGCGGCTGTCTGGGAATGTGTGACCAAAATTCCCGAGGCGCTGTTTTTTTTGATTTCATTGCGGATCAGTTGAAGAATTTCGTGAGCGGTTGCCGGATCGAGATTGCCAGTCGGTTCATCAGCCAATATCAGTTTGGGTTGATGCACCAGGGCGCGAGCAATGGCGACACGTTGTAACTCGCCTCCGGATAATTGGTCTGGAAAATCATTTTCTCGTCCTTGCAAACCTACCTCGGCCAGCAATGTATTTGCCCGGTTGCCTGGCAAGCCGTTTAGCAATAAAGGCAGCGCAACATTTTGACTGACTGTCAAATGAGGCAAAATATGAAACGACTGGAAAATAAAACCTAAAGCCTTTCTACGAAACAAAGTTGCCATTTCGTCATCTAATTGGGACATCGTTGTGCCATCGATTAAAACTTCACCAGAATCCGGAAAATCCAGGCCGGCAATGAGGTTCAGCAAGGTAGATTTCCCAACACCGGAATCTCCCATAATGGCAACGTACTCACCAGACTTAAGGATATAGGATAAATCGGTAAATACTTGCTGTTCTTTGGAATAGGATTTGCTAATATGCCGCAATTCAAGCATGGGCGAAAGATCGGTGTATAAATTTTAATAATCTGTATCGTATCATGACAGGCTGCACAATAGCTTGAACGTGAATCAGAAAGAATAAGCTTGAAGGGCGAAAATAATGCGAATAATTTAAAATGAAAGATGTCATAATCAAAGGTATTAAATCTCTTGGATTCAAGTAATAATTACAAGCTGAAAACCGATTTGTTGTTTTGTTTAAATGATCAAGGTGTTATAACAGTTTCTGTTCGTTTGCCGATGCTTGCGGATTGACTAATGGCAATTGGAATTTAATTGCTACATTCATTAACCCTATTGATATTCACCTGATTTTGTCTCGGCTAACAAAAAATAAGCCAATTCTGTACTGTATTTGAATTAATATAAAAAGACGACTGTCATTTTGAATTGGGCTTGATAACGTAAAAATCTCTTTTAAAGTGCTGGAGAAAGGAATTGATCAACATTAAAAACTATTATATTTCGAAATTTTCTCTTTTAGTTATCAGCATTGATTGTTTGTTATTATTTAACGCGTATTTCATTGGTGCTCAGCAGGGGTTTTTTTATTGGCAAATACCATCTGTTAAGGCTTTAGAAAGTTTGTTTCCTGGTGTTGTTATTTTTGTTTTTGCCATGATTTTTAGCATGGCAGTAATGGGAATGTATCTTTCCAATCTGCGCAGAGATTTCAATACCACGTTATTTCGCCTCATGCCTTCGATAGCAATATGTTTTGTTATCCTAATATTCATTTTTTATATTTTTCCACAAACTCATCTTGGACGCGGTGCATTGTTAATCATTATGACACTGGCGTTTTTAGAAATATTAATTTTTAGATCGATCCTTTATAAATGGTTTAATACCGATATCCTGAAACCCCGTGCGTTGGTCTTGGGGACAGGAAAAAATGCGAATGAACTTTTGTTCCAAGATGAGAAGTTTTCTGATTATCAACAGCATCGATTTATCGGATTTATCCAGTATCACGATGAAGAATGCCATATTCCGGAATCGTTGCGGATTACGGAAAAACGCTCACTGTACGCACTTGCACAAAAATATAAAGCAGATGAGATTATCATCGCTTCTCAAGAACGAAGAGGAGGGGCTTTTCCCATTCAGGAACTACTGGAATGTAAAATGCATGGTGTCCGTGTTATCGATATCGCCACTTTTTTTGAAAGGGAACGGGGCTATATCCGTATGGATTCTCTGTATCCAAGCTGGCTGGTGTTCGGCGGCGGGTTTGATCAAAGTTTTGTGCGATCCTGGGTAAAACGCGTTTTTGATGTGCTGGCCAGTAGTATCTTGCTTATTATCACTTTTCCTATCATGTTGATTACAGCATTGCTGATTATTCTGGAAGATGGTTTTCCCATTTTTTACCGACAGGAGAGGGTGGGGAAGAATGGGGAAACCTTTACGGTTCTTAAATTCCGCAGTATGTTGAAAAATGCGGAAAAAGATAAGAAACCGCAGTGGGCAGCCACTGACGATCCGCGTATTACAAAGATTGGAAATATCATCCGCAAATTACGTATTGATGAGCTCCCTCAGATTGTCAATGTTTTAAACAATGAAATGAGTTTTGTCGGCCCTCGACCCGAACGCCCTTATTTCGTCGACAGGCTGACGACTCAGATTCCTTATTACAATGTCCGGCATAGTATCAAGCCCGGCATAACAGGGTGGGCGCAAGTGAGATATCCCTATGGTTCTTCCATTGAAGATGCGATAGAAAAATTGCAGTATGATTTGTATTACGTTAAGAATCATAGTCTGTTTCTTGATATGGTAATACTCATTCTGACTGTAGAAGTTGTTTTGTTGAGAAAAGGCAGCAGATAAAGTTTTTTGAGCGTATAGAACCGCAATGTGGACAGATGTCGCGACAGTCAGTTACTCAATAGCTGCCCTGGCTTATTTTTTTCTTTCCATTCTTCTGCTGACCAGTTGGCGGGGCCGTTTTTATGGCATGCTGTTATCCGTCGCATGTTTGATCTCTTCAGTATGGGCGGCAATTATTGTTATCAATATCAACTGGAATTTGCCTTTGGCCACATTGGCCAATTTTTTTGAGATTTTTAGAAGCGCCGGCTGGACTGCATTTCTAGTGGCGTTGATTGGTCCTTTCCAGCAACAGCAAAATAAAAAGCGTATTCCGAAACTAAGACTCTCCATTGCAGGCATCGTGCTGGTATATGCGGTGTTAATTTGTAATACACTGTTTGTGGCTTACGATGATTCATTGGTGCCTGGGTTGCCGGTCAACACGCTGATTGGTATTGCTGGCAGCGTGATCATTGCGATTGTCGGCATTACGCTGGTAGAGCAGTTCTATCGAAACTCACCACCGGAAAAACGCTGGGGAATCAAGTTTATCTGTCTGGGCATTGGCGCAATATTTGTCTATGATTTTTATTTATACAGTGATGCGCTGTTATTCCGGAATATCAATATAGAACTTTGGAATGCAAGGGGTTTTATTAATGCACTAATCGTTCCCTTTATTGCTATTTCGGCAGCCCGCAACCCGCAATGGGCAGTGGGTATTTCAGTTTCCAGACAGGTTATCTTCTACAGTGCCGCTTTATTTGGCACGGCAACTTATCTACTGCTAATGGCCGGTGCGGGCTATTATTTGCGGTTCTCAGGCGGAAGCTGGGGCATCGTGCTGCAAATGAGTTTTTTGTTTGGTTCTATCCTGTTACTCATTGGTATTTTATTCTCCGGAACCATCCGTTCATGGCTAAAAGTTTTTATTAGTAAACATTTTTACAGCTACAACTATGATTACCGGGAAGAGTGGCTTCGTTTTACGGCTACGCTGGCGGAAAACAAAGGCGAATTGAAAGGGCGCGTCATACAATCACTGGCACAGTTGGTCGAAAGTCCTGGAGGAAGTTTATGGACCAAACAGGAATCGGGTCATTTTATGCCAGTTCATCACTGGAATATGGCTATTGTCAAAAGTATGGAAACGACCGGCAGCGCCTTGTGTGATTTTATTGAGGAAAAAGAATGGGTTATCGATTTGAAAGAATATCAGGAAAGTCCCGGACTTTATTCGCCGTTGATTATTCCGGAGTGGTTGCAAAAGCTACCTGAAGCCCGGTTTGTCATTCCTCTGATTCTGGAAGAAAAGTTATTTGGTTTTATCGTATTGATCAAACCAAGAAGTACTATAAAGCTGAACTGGGAAATACGCGATTTATTGAAAATTGCGGGCAAGCAAGCCGTGAGTTATCTGGCCCAGGAAGAAGCTTCCAGAGCACTGATGATTGCAAGACAATTTGAATCGTTTAATCGCATGTCTACTTTTGTGGTTCATGATTTGAAGAACCTGATTTTTCAACTGTCGCTCTTGCTGTCCAATGCGGAAAAACATAAAAATAACCCCGAATTCCAGGAAGACATGGTGCAAACAGTTAATCTTTCAGTCGGTAAAATGAAACGCCTGTTGGAGAAATTGAGCAAAAGCAGTTCACTGGATCAAACCGACACGATTTCCCTGAATAAACTGTTAACAGAAATTGTCGACAGCAAGGTTATTTTTGAACCCAGGCCTGTGTTTGAATCCTGTGATAAGGAAATATATGTTTCAGCAGATAAATCACGCTTAAGCCGCGTAATCAGTCACATTGTTCAAAATGCAATTGAAGCAACACCCAAGGACGGTTCGGTCACTGTTCGATTATATAACCGTCAGGGGCAGGTTGTTATTGAAGTGCAGGATACAGGACATGGAATGAGTGAAGAATTTGTTCAAAAAAGACTTTTTAAACCATTTGAATCGACAAAACCCGCCGGAATGGGTATCGGGGTTTTTGAGAGCCGGGAATACATTCAGGAGATTGGCGGAAAGCTGGAAGTGACCACCCGGGAATCGGCCGGAACGACTTTTTATATCATGCTTGAACCGGCAGATGGATAGTATGTGTACATGATCCTAAATGTAAATAATATACGTCCTACGCCCATATCACCATCTTGAAGCGTTCTTTGACGATACCGAAATAATTACATTTCCAGTCACTTTGTGCGAAAAAATCAAGGTGGTGCCATTGGTCTTTCTGCTTCAGAATGCTGGCCGCGGCATCGTCCCAGTCTATCGCGGTAAACCGGGTTTCCAGTTCCTGTTTGCGAGTCTCGACATCGTCATAATCGAAACCGTCGTACTCCCAATGCAGCACCTCGAATACATTGCCATCGCGATCGGCGTAGTCCATGCTGAAATCAAGCCCCCATTTCGGTCGGATACGGATAATCTTGTAAATCAGCGGATTAACTGTTGCCCATTGTTCCAGCTGTTGCAATGCTTCTCCCGTATATCCCTTGCGCTCAAATAATAAACTATGATTCAGCACGGCGCCCTCAACCCGCTCCGGCTGCGTAAACCACGGCGCTTTCAGAGAATGGCGGTGCTCCCGGTGTGCATGTGCTTGCGTGAGATTGGCATCAGCATAGCGTTGTTCCAGGCCGGTCAGATCGTAACCGTTCTGATCAAACAAAGCCAGATCACTTGCAGGGGGGACATCGGTAGCAGCCAGTGACCGATCCCAATGCCCGGTGGGGTTGAATTGATGGCGGGATAAATCGAGGTAACTCATGGGTATTTTAAACGTACGGATTGTCAGATATTCAAAAAAACCGCCAATTGTGACAGGCTGAGTCAAAAAAAGCTACGTACTCCTGTTGGGCTAGAGTTCAAATGATTGTTCCGTAACAAGTCCACCAGTAACGGTGACCAGCCGTTCAACGGTTTTGGTTTGCTGATCTTGTTGCGCGTCAAGACGCAATTTGTGGATTCCCGCGGACAAACCGGGAAGTGCGGCGCTTTGTCCGCTGCAGTCGATGGCATTGCCGTCATCCACGGTGATTTTCCAGCCCTGCGGGAATTGATCCGCATTGGTTAATGTCACATTGATGCCGCCAGTTTCTGATTTTTCCGGTTTGGCAGCAGCGGCGCTGTCGATTTGCTTGATTGCATCCTGAAATTCGGCCAGCCATTTATCGGTTTCCTGCCGGATAATACCATCGACCTGATACAGAAATACTTTGCAACGGTTCAGAATTTTTTGTGTTTGTTCTACATCCGGTTCTGCGCCATCCCATGAAGCCAGTTCGATTTCGTAATCCATCTGGAATTCATGCAGGCATTGCCGGATTTCATGTTCGGCAGCGATGAATCGCATCCAGGCCGTCGAGCAGCCAAAAAACTTGTCAATGGCCAACAGCAGAGCGGCAAATCCCAAAGCAGCAGAAGCCCACGCTGTTGAAAAGGGAAATACATGTAATTCACCGAGAATCGGTATCAAACCGGCAAGTGCCGTGAGACTGATCACGCCAAGCCGTAAGGATTGCGCACAAAGCTTTTTCCCTTTTTTGGATAACAAATACCAACGTATCGCTTCTGTGGCGTGTTTTTCGGCGCGCAGAAAAACCGTGTGAATTGCTTCGCGTCTATTCACACTACTCCAGTCCAATTGAGATATTTCCTTGGGTTGCACATCGTGGCGTTCGCTACAGGTGTTGGAACAGTTTTCAGCTTGAGTCATAAGAGGTTTTCCTATTGGGGTCGATATTCAGATTAACTGCAAGCGCGCTCTATCCAACCCAATTCTGCTGAGGAACTGAAAGGGGTTTCATTATCAGCATGCGCATAGCTGATAAAGATATCATATGGTTGTTCTCTTGCTACCTGTCCCCCTCTTTTTTAATTACATGAACATGTGCGCGCTTTAACATTAATGAGTGATGAATCTTAGCAGTATCCCTAGCATTTAATCAAATGATGACAGTTGTAAAATCCATGAATTGTCCATATATTAATAATTACCTTGTTTAAGGCTTCTTAATAACCCATTGGATTAATCCATCAATCTCAGCTAAACTGATCGGCTTAATTTGATTCAAGTGATTCCGAGGTAAACCATTGAAATTTTTAGCAGCAATTTTATTTCTTGTTATTGTCTACAGCATGGCTTCCGCGCTGTATTACATGTATAAAGACACCGGTGATTCAACGCGTATGGTCAGGTCGTTAAGTATACGTATTGGCGTATCCATACTGCTGTTCGTGATTATGATGACGTATAGTTATTTCACCCAATAACCTTGAAGTCAACGGGTCTTGTCCGATTCCAGGCGCAAGATCCGTAAAGTCATTAACAATGCCATTACAAAACCACTTCTGCATGAATTAATGTGAACGTGGATGTCGTGATCATTGGCGCCGGTGCGGCGGGGATGATGTGCGCTGTGGAAGCTGGCAAGCGCGGACGGTCTGTGGTGCTGGTAGACCATGCGCCCAGGCTGGCCGAGAAAATCCGTATCTCGGGTGGCGGGCGGTGCAATTTCACCAATCAATATGCCAGTCCCGAACATTACCTGTCCGGTAATCCGTATTTCTGCCGCTCGGCTTTAGCCCGGTTTGCGCCGCAGGATTTTATCGCGCTGTTGAGAAAGCACGGTATCCGTTTTCATGAAAAAAAACTTGGGCAGTTGTTTTGCGATGACAGTTCGCAGCAGATTATCGATCTGCTCAAAACAGAATGTGACGATGCCGGTGTGAAATGGCAAATGCCGTCCAAGGTTTTAAATGTGGATTATGCTGAAGGCAGTCACCAACAAGCTGCTCAATCAAGGTTTACCATCAAAACCGACCGTAACACATTGACGGCAAGAGCATTGGTGATCGCCACCGGCGGATTGTCGATACCGCAAATTGGCGCGAGTGATTTCGGCTACCGTATTGCAAAACAGTTCGGTATTTCGGTTACGTCATTACATCCCGGTCTGGTGGGGCTGACATTTTCGCAGGATGATTTTTCCGGGTTTACAAACATGGCTGGTATTGCGATGGAGGCCGAAGTCGGTTGTGATGGTGTCGTGTTCCGGGAAAATATTCTGCTCACGCACCGCGGGCTCAGCGGGCCGGCGATATTGCAGATTTCCTCGTACTGGAAGCCCGGCACAGCAATCCATATCAATTTGCTACCCCAGCAGAATTTGCTGGATATTTTTCAACAGCATAGAAAAAGCAACCAAATGTTGCAGAATCTGCTGGCCCATTATTTGCCGCGACGTTTTGTCAAAATCTGGTGCGACACCGTTCTGCCCCGTTTGGCGCAAACCGTTAAACCGGTCAAACAGTATCAAGACGGTGAGTTACGGCAGATTGCAGATGCGCTGCATGACTGGCAGCTGGTACCAAGCGGCAGAGCAGGCTACAAAAAGGCCGAAGTAACCGTTGGCGGCGTCGATACGCACGCGTTGTCTTCCAAGACGATGGAAGCCAGACAGGTGCCGGGGCTTTATTTTATCGGCGAGGTGGTTGATGTGACCGGACAATTGGGCGGTTTTAATTTCCAGTGGGCCTGGGCTTCGGGATATGCAGCCGGTCAGGCTGTCTAATCGTTTAGAACACTTACAAACACTACGGCGCAATCAAATCCTTTTCGTAACAGGCGGTGTCGAATTCAAATACGATTGACGGATCGTAAATCAGTTTTTCCTCGTCTTTGCCCTGATAACTTACATGGCTCAGGAAATGCCGGATCACCTGAATATGCGTGTTTCTTTTGTTATCGCAGTGGGCGATATACCAGGGCGAATAAACAAAGCTGGTTTTCGCAAACATGGCGTCCCTGGCCTCGGAATACGCTTTCCACATTTCCTGTGCTTTTTTATCGATAGGGCTCATTTTCCATTGTTTGAGCGGGTTGTCCTTGCGTGCTTTCAGCCGTTTTGCCTGTTCCTGTTTTGAGATATCGAGATAGTATTTGAAAAAAATCATGTCGGCCCGCTCCAGCATGTGTTCAAAATTACCGACTTCATCCATGAATTTCAGGTATTCGGCTTCATTGCAAAAATTCATCACCCGTTCGACACCGGCACGGTTATACCAACTGCGGTTAAATAAAACGATTTCACCCGAGACGGGCAGATGGGGAACATACCGTTGAAAATACCAGGCTGATTTTTCGCGGTCTGAAGGCGTGCCCAGCGCAACAATCCGGACTTCGCGCGGGCTGAGGTGTTCGCAAAAACGCTTGATGATGCCGTCTTTACCCGCGGCATCGCGACCTTCGAACAGGATAAAGACTTTTTTGCCTTGCTCTATGACGGTTTTGTTGAATTTGACGAGTTCGACTTGCAAGTTGTAAAGTGTTTTTTTATAGGTTTCTTTGTCCATACAGCCGGTTCCTGTCATGTGCCTATTGATCAGATAATATCACCATCAACGTAAAACCACCGCTCTTCTTCAAGTACGAAGCGGCTGATTTCATGTAAACGGTGTGCTTTACCGCCGATTTTGTAGCGTGCGACAAATTCGACAACCGCTTGATCCGGTGCGGATTGCTCATGCTTTTTTATGATTAAACCCAGCCATTTGTGTTGCGGTCCATCCGTGAGATTCAGGGCAGCCGGACGGGTATCGGAATGCCAGGTGGCCAGCAGGTAATCCTCACAATTCAGTGTATAAGCCGTGTAACGAGAACGCATCAACGCTTCCGCATGTTCGGGAACTTCCTCTTGTTCCAGGTATCGCCCGCAGCATTCTGGATAAGTGCTCCCGGTTCCGCAGGGACACTGTGCTTGGGTTTTGTTTTTACCGGGCATGCGAAATGATAGAATCTGTCTTGGTTTGGGGTGGTTTGTTGGATAATACCATTGTTCTTGATATTCATCGATTCGACATTTAATCGGATACATAACAAAATGCGTACTTTTCTGGCATGAAAGATTCGGAACGGCAGCGATTGCAACAAAACCAGGTGCAGGAACAGGTACAGGTGCAGGTACAGCGCCGTATAGCGCATCTGGATATGGATGCGTTTTATGCGTCGGTTGAGTTATTGCGTTATCCTGAATTGCGCGGTAAGCCGGTTGTCATTGGCGGGCGTAATGAACATCAACCGGTTATGCAGATAAATGGGCAAAGGCATTTTTACCGTCTGCGTGATTATGCCGGGCGTGGTGTAATCACCACCGCAACCTACGAGGCGCGTACATTTGGAATTTCTTCCGGTATGGGTGTGATGAAAGCCGCACAACTGGCCCCCGACGCTTTTCTGTTACCGGTGGATTTCAATGCCTATCGGTATTATTCACGTCAGTTCAAAGCGGTTGTCGCCACAATCACGCCTCATATTGAGAATACCGGAATCGATGAAATTTACATTGATCTGAGCGCTATACTTGATGAAACCGTAACGCTTGCGCAGCGCATTAAACAGGCGATACGCGATGCAACCGGGTTAACCTGCACGATTGGTATCGCGCCGAATAAGCTGCTGGCCAAAATCTGCTCGGATCTCGATAAGCCCGATGGCATCACCGTGCTCGGGATGTCCGATATTCCTGAGCGGATCTGGCCGCTGCCGGTACACAAAATCAACGGTATCGGCCCCAAGGCAGCGCAAAAGCTGGATGCGATGGGCATTAAGACTATCGCCGAGCTGGCAAAGACTGAGCCGGCTTTGCTACAAATGCATTTCGGGCGCAGTTATGCAATCTGGTTGCATAACGTTGCGCATGGAATCGATCATCGTCCGGTGGAAACCCATTCCGAACCCAAGTCCATCAGCCGTGAGACGACATTCGAACGCGACCTTCATCCGAAACTGGATCGTCCGGTGTTGACGGAAATTTTTACCGCGTTATGTGTGCAGGTTGCAGCAGACCTGAAGCGTAAAGGTTATATCGGACGAACAATCGGTATTAAACTGCGTTTTGAGGACTTCCATACCGTAACGCGTGATTTTACGCTACCAGTGCATACGGCAGACGCCCGGCAGATACGCCGCGCCGCAAGTGAGTGCCTGCGGCGTGTTCAATTAACAAAAAAGCTGCGCCTGTTGGGTGTGAAAGTCAGCTCTTTATTGCCTGATAATTCGAATACCAGGGACGGTTATTCCATTCAGCAGGTGTTGCCGCTGTTTTTTGAAGAATTATGACATTACAGATTCGCTCCGTCCAAGTGGCTGATTACGACTGGCTGCTTGATTTACATCATACGGTTTACCGGGAATTAATCATTGAAGAATTCGGTTACTGGGATGATGATGAAGAACTGGGTTTATTCCTGGAAGCCTGGGAAACTAAAAAGATTGAAGTTATCATGAAACAAAGTGAATCGGTGGGCATGTTTATTGTGCTCGAACAAGACGGTTTTCTGTGGTTGGATGAGATTCAGATTAGCCCGCAGTATCAGAATCAGGGTATCGGCAGTGAAGTCATAAGCCAGCTTATTGTCCGGGCACGCAAACTCAGTTTGCCATTGCGCTTGCGTGTCCTGCACGCCAATAGGGGAGCTTATCGCTTATATCAAAAGCTTGGATTCGAGCAGGTCGATTGTTTAAAACATCACACCGTGATGGAAACGAAGTAACCGCAAAAGGATTTAACCTAAAAACATCAGTTGGATGGTGTTTAGAGTGCTTTGTTTTTTTATTTTTAGCAAGACGCAATGAGGCGTAATAACCTGTTATTACAACGAATTGCAATACCGCGAAAAGTAAAAAACAATGGGCTATAAATAGCATAGTGTTGCTCACCATCCAGGTTAAAGTATTTTCCTGAAATGTATATTTTTATTCATCAAGTTTGTACTTTTTTGTAACGGTCAACTGAGGTTTTTAGGTTTAACTGCGCTTATGGAGAATGGTCATGGAACACAGTAAGGAAGACAACCCCGATCAGGTAAAAATTACCGTTTATTACGATGGCGCCTGTCCAAGTTGCATCAAGGACAGGGCAAACTATGAAAAAATGGCGGGCGAGGCTGGTAAAGACGTATGCTGGTTTGACATTACCGGACAAGAAGAACAATTGCGTCAACAGGGAATCGATCCCTACAAAGCCATGACAGAATTGCATGTCCGTAATGAGCGGCAGGAAGTGTTCTCCGAACTCGATGCTTATATTCTACTGATGCAACGCGTTCCACGGCTCAAGCCATTCGCCTGGTTGATTGGTTTGCCGGTTATCCGCACTGCTTTGTCGATGGTATACCGTTGGATGGTTAAGCGGCGTTTGAAAGCCAGTGGACGGCTTTAGCCGCAAAGATGATATTATTTTTATTCCATTCGTCGATAAGGAGTCAAATGTCATGAAAAGTCCAACGCAAAACAAGATAAAAAAAGACGGCTTGATAGTGTCTGGGATGTGTCTCCCTGTTCAACTGAGAAAAATAATTGTACGCTGCCTGAGCGTGTGCTTGATCTTATTTATTTCAGCATGCACCACAATCGATACAAAATCTTTTGATGCGTTTAATGTCGCGGTGGATGACATTATTACTATCGATACGGTCATCAAGCCACATGTTGAAACCGTTAAGCTCAGGGAAATGTATGAAATTTCCGGTGATCTAAGAAAAATCAACCAATTGGCACTTGATTTTGACAGTGAGAATTTGTTCGGCTACGAATATAAATTCTCAGGAAGAAATGATGAACCATTATTCATGAAGCTGAAACGTTTTGATGAAGCTTTGATTGAGTTGAATTCAGCATTTGAAAAATATGCCTATCTGTTGGCCACCCTGGCCGGTGATGAACGCATTAGCGAAGATGAATTCAGGCAGTTAGGCAGCGATCTTAACAGCAATCTGAATAATGCGGTTAAAAAGTTTAATCAGAATGAAAAAGTGACCTCATCCGGTTTTGCTTTGTTCTCAACAATTGCCAGTACGGCAGCGTTTGAAGCCGTTCAAAGGAATCGTAAAGACATGCTGATAAAGATTCTGGACGACAACCAGGAGATCATCAATGCCGCCATAGAACATGCCCAGGCTGCAATCAGAATCACGCGTAATGAAATCGTCGCCGAATATGAGTTAACCCGGGATGAATTGATTGATGCTTATACAACGGCAAACCGTGAGCAACAAGAGCAGATTTCTTACGAAATGCTGGCTGCGAGTGAACAAACTGTTGCGGCGCTTGAGATGCTCAAGGCATTCAATGAGACTTACACTGTTTTGGCATTTTCTCACAGGCAGTTGAGTATCGGTTTGAAAACAAATCGATTGCCATCTTTTGGCAGTTTGAAAGACGCGATTGAAAATGTTTGGAAAAGATACAAGGACTTGAAGCAGGTCAATGACATGGGTAGCGGTATTGATCAACCCATGTTTACCCCAATGTTCTAAAACAATGAGGGGCGCTGTTGGAACAGTTGATTCGGCTACGGCCGAACTTGAAATAGGGAGAAGTGGCAATGTCTGAAACCAATCAACACATTCTAAGAAATTTACTGGATATTAAAAGTAAAGCCCTGGATGTTAAAGTGAATCTGATTGCTGGTGGTCAAACCGAAGAAGCTGCAGCATTATCGGAAAAAATTAATCGCCTGGATGAACAGATCGAAAAACTGCGAGCGAAGGTACTGGACGACTGGTTGTCCAAGGTGGATAATCTCAAGTATGAAATTGAAAGAATCAATACTGATGTACAAACGGCCATTGATGGAATTAACGATAACATTGATACTGCCCGTAAAGTCGTCAAATTAACCGGTTATATTGACGATGCGGTGAAAATTGCAGCCAAGGTGGCTGTTTAATCTTCAAACACCGCCGAGTTTGATTTTGATCAGTATTGTACTCTCCGAAGCGCATAGTATTAAAATGTGTTTTTGAAAGGCTTAGTGAAATTTTTAGAACCAGTGGGTTAGAAGGAGGTTAAATGATCCCGGAAAAGCACGATTTGCATCATGAATTCCCTGAACATTACGATCGTATTCATGAATTGAAGATGGGGAACGCGCACTTTGCACGCATGTTCGATGATTATCATCATGTGGACCGTGAAGTGCGCCGGATAGAAGAAGGCGTGGAGAATACTTCGGATGAATATTTGGAAGGTCTTAAAAAGAAACGGCTTTCATTGAAAGATCAACTGTACGACATAATCAAGCATAGTTAATTGACGTTGTTCAGTTTGGTGTTCCAAACAAACCAATTTTTGAATTGAAATAGTTTTAATGATCAGGTAAGTGACGGGAAGGGTCATATGGTGACAATAACCCTGTTCCGTCCTTCACCTTTTGCCTGATAGAGATTCTTGTCTGCAATGGACATGAAATAATCGGTGGTTTCTGTTTTTTTTGGTACGCTAACGAAAGAACCGATCGATACGGTTAGATACTTCGATACTGCACTGTATTCATTAGGGATTTTTAGACCCTCGATTTCGGTTATGATTATTTCAGCAAATGTCAGTGTTTCCTGATAATTCATATTGGATGCGATCACGCAAAATTCTTCACCACCTAAGCGAAATGCGTAATCACCGGGGCGTTTGCAAAGTTTCTTTAAAGCCTGACCAACTTTAATCAAAGTTTTATCACCCATACTATGCCCA
>JAGRFM010000141.1 GCA_020446045.1 Nitrosomonas sp. | reverse complement strand
ACTTGTGTCGCATGCGCTAATGTTGTTGTTGCCGGAATTGAGCGCCAGGTTGACAACATTGGGTAATGTATCGATAAAAGTGATTCTTTCCCAAGGGCCGCCAAAAACGTAAACGCCATTATCATTCTGATTCACCCCGGCGTAAATGCCGGCTTCAGTGTAATGCCGAAATATCCAGGGATTTATGTTTTGTGTGGCCTGGTGTGATGGAAATAATCCAGGGTAAGTATTTTCGGCCCAATTGAGTATTGTTTCCGCATCACTGGCCGTATCCGCTTTCGTTACACTGAAATGGCTGATCAGTATTAAAGCAAAAATCGAGAGAATAGGTTTCTGGAAGAATTGTTTCATGGCTAATAGACCTCCGAAATTTAAATAAAACAGCAGGTTGAAAAAAAGTTGTTGGTGTCGATAGAATTGGATTATTCCCTATATAAAGAAATTATATATCGCTAAATATTTATTGGTACACTTTGACAGCTAATCGCAATAACTTTGAACTGATAAATAAATCCGAGTTGAGTGCCTCGCGCTGATTGATTTCAAAAATGACCCTGTCACTGGGTGATATACTCATATTAATCATAACCCCCAGGGTTGCGGCATTTGGGCTGTCTGCAATAGTAAGAATGGGTTTTGCCGTAATTTTGCCGAGTAAATCGGGTAACGCTTTGGCTGCCGACTGTGGGAAAAAAATGATCTGACAATTGTCGAATTGTCCGGTGTCGCCTATACGTATAAGATTGATCCTGTGATTGTTTGATGTTTTATTGTGTAATTCATCGAATTCACTGCCAAAAGGATCCTCTCCATGGATACAGAGATTTAACGTTTCACCAGTCCCTTCCGGCCATTTTGTAAACGAGATAAAGTTATAGATAAAAGCGACTTTGACTTGGTGTTGTATCAGATTATCGGCAAACGCTTCCAAATGAGCAAATGGATTCATACAGCCGATGCAGAGCATACACAGCAGCTTGACAGCCGCCTTATGCATGAAAACAGCAAACCACCTGGATAGCCGGTGAGAGCGATTCATGATTGGATCTTTTCTCAGAATCGCCATTGTGCGCCTGCATAGATACCGCGTGGAATATACGCCGGTGTGGATGGAATAATATCGGATACGAATTCCCGGTGATTTTCACTGAACAGATTTTGGCCAACGAGAAATAATTCCGTGTTTTTTGTCGGCCTGAAAGCCAGCTTTGCGTCCATCGTGACATAACCCGGTATGTCGTAAAAAGCAATTTTACTGGTATAACGCAGCCAGAGATTGAGCTGTAATTTGTCCGATAAATCGTAGTTTGAGCGCAACGACAATTGATGCCGTGGATTGGCTTTTCTTGCGCCGCCTGTACCCGGGTCAAATTCCCTGAAAAGATCATCGGAAGAAACGTGGATGTTGAGGTAGCTGTAATAGCCTTGCAAATGCAGCTTGTCAATCGGTCTCCAGTCGGCTGAAAATTCAAATCCATAAGTCAATGCTGAAGCATTGTTGTTGACCAGGGTTGGTATTATCAAAAACTGGGGTAATCCGGTGCTTAAGGAAAAATCGCCAAAACTGAAGTCTCTTAGCTGGCTATAATCATTGACAAATCCGGCAATATCAACAGATGCCTTGCGGGAGAACTGATGCCGGTATCCCCATTCATATGCAATAAGTTTTTCAGAATTGAATTTTCGGCTGCTTTCCAATATGTTCATAATTGGAAAGGGTAAGGACGCTGTTCCTGGAATGTCTGTTTGAAAACCGAGGTTAGCATGCGCATCCACCTCGCTGCGCGAAGGCGTTCGCA
Organism: Nitrosomonas sp.; assembly: GCA_020446045.1. GTDB lineage: Bacteria > Pseudomonadota > Gammaproteobacteria > Burkholderiales > Nitrosomonadaceae > Nitrosomonas. Next base: position 7,266 of record JAGRFM010000141.1, on the reverse strand, counting down.
CGGCGCGGGACACGGCCAGCCAGACCGTATGCCGGTTATTGGGCGTCCATGCTAAACGTGCATTGGGCTGTATTTCCAATCCGGTAAATTCATTATAATCGAGCCGTGTTCCCAGTGCGAAGCGCAAACGATCGGGTATCAGCGCGAATTCATTGCGGATGAAGCCGCTAAAGAAATGGTTGGTATCTTTCCTGGGAATAAAGGTGACAACTTGTGTATCTTCAACCTTGTTTATATTCGTTCTGTAGTGCAATCCCCAGGTAAAATCGTTTCGATCAAATAATGGAAAACGGTGTTGAAAATCAATGTCGACACTCTCGGCGTGATATTCTGAGAACGGGCGTAGATGGTAAGAGCTGCGGTCGTAAGCCGCCTGTAACCAAAGAGACGATTTGTCCGAGAAAGTGCGATCCCAACGGAAACGCATGTAACCCCCGTCCTGGTGTGTGCGTCGGCTTTCGCCTGTTATGGCGGGTAAATTAATAAATGCTTTATCTAATGTATCGCCGAGCGCGTTGTAGAAAAACTCGCCATGCAGCGTAAATAGATCTCTGTCGCGCTCGTGATCCAGTCTGAATCCGGCTCGGGCAGAGTGCCACTGGTTGCGGTTGTCAGTGCCTGTCAATGACTGCGTACTATCGCGTGTGAATCCTTTTGCATAGAGACGGAAAGGTGTCTTGTTATTGATTTTTCCCCCATAACGCGCAGACAAAAAGCCCCGTTCAAAACTGCCGCCGCCTGCTGTGAGAAATGTACCCTGAGTGTCGGATGCTTTTTTGGTGATGATGTTGATAACACCATTGACGGCGTTGGTGCCCCAGACTGAAGCGGCGGGGCCGCGAATAATTTCGATACGGTCAATATCTTCTAAAAGCGTATCCTGCTGTAGCCATAAAGCGCCTGCGATCAATGGCGAATAGTCGCTGCGCCCGTCAATCAGTACCTGAACCTTGTTCGACGTGAATCCATTAAAGCCACGAATGCCGATAGCCCACTTGTCTGTATTGATCCGGGCAACCTGAACACCTGGTGCCATGCGCAGCGCTTCGGGGATGCTGGTAGCTCCGGAGCGGCGTATGTCATCCTGTGTGATGACAAAAATGGCCGATGGCACTTCGTGCTGCTTTTGGGTGCTACGGGTAACCGAAGATACATTGACAACATTAATATCGAGCAGTTTCTCAATGCTGTAATTGAGAAACTGATTGTTAGTCAAGGCCGGTTTGGTTTCGGCGTTTGCTAAAGATGCCAAGCAGGCCAGAAAAATAACGACCGGCAAAAATATTGCGGCATTTACCTGTAGAACTGTTGTTGCGTGCCTGTCCTGATAGGCCGGGTAGAAAAAACGATTAATCATTTTGCAGTGCGATTGCATACGCTTTGTATTTGATTCCAGGCATTAGAAACGCCATGTTGCACCGGCATAGATGCCTCTGGGGACATATGCAGGAACCAGAGGTATAAAATCAGATACCGATTCTCGGTGGTTTTGTTGAAACAGGTTTTGTCCGACCAGGAATAATTCAACATTTTTGACGGGCTTGAAAGACAATTTACTGTCCATGGTAATGTAACCGGGGATATTGTAAAAATCGACGCTGCTTACGTAACGTAGCCACAGGTTTAATTGCAGCCTATCAGAAAAATCATGATGCGAACGTAATGATATTTGATGCTGTGGATTTGCTTTGGCAGCGCTGCCCGTGGTGGGGTCCAGTTGTTTGAGTGGTGAATCCGACCGGATATGCATGTTCAGATAACTGTAGCTGAGTTGCAAACGCCAGTTTTCAAGTGGTCGAGAGTCTGCTGAGATTTCGACGCCATAGGTATAACCGGAAGCGTTGTTTGTTAGGGCGACAGGGAATACCAGATGCTGCGGGAAGCTGGACTGGAATGTCGGTATGCTACCTGATAGATCACGTAATTTGCTGTAATCGTTAAAAAAGGCTGCAATGTCGATGGATGCCTGATGGGTGAACTGATGACGGAAACCCAGTTCGTAGGCCAGTAATTTTTCGGCATTATAACTTGACGTACCCAGAATTTGGGCTAAAACCGGAAAAGGTACTTGAGTCGTTGTTCCGGGAATGGTATTTAAGGTCAGCGCGTTTAATCGGATATCGTGTTCTGCTCTGGCCGGAGTGCGAACAGCACGCGAAATGGAAGCCCAGATTGAATTTCTGGTATCCGGCATCCACATTAAACGTGCATTGGGTTGAATTTCCCAGCCTGAGAAATCATTATGGTCAAAACGGGAACCGATTGTTAATTGAAGCTGATTCGGTATCAAAGTGATTTCGTCACGTACATATACGCCGCCAAGGTGGTTAATTTGGTTACGTGGATTCAGCGTGATCAGTTCGGTATCATTCACCCTGTTGTGATAGAGCCGGTAGTTTGCGCCCCAGGTGATGTCATGCCGTTCAAACAAAGAAAAACGATGCTGAAAATCAACATCGAAGCTTTCATGAACGACATTGGCCCATGTCATGATGCGATAATCAGAAATATCATAATAAGTCTGAAACATGATCGACGATTTCTCAGAAAAAGTACGATCCCAGCGGAAACGTAAATTGCCGCCCTTGCTGTCACCCCTGGCTGTATTGGCCTGAATAATCGGTGAAAAGAGTGATGATTTATCCAGTCTGTCGCCCTGTGCATTGTAGAAGAAGTCGCCTTGCAGGGTGAAATTATCCATGCCACGTGAGTGATCTACTCTAAATCCACTTCGGGCGCTGTGCCATTGATCGTTGGCATTGCCGCCTGCCGGTGAGCGCATATGATCACGCGTGAAACCTTTTGCATAGATACGAAACGGTGTGTCTGCATTGATTTTTCCGCCATAACGGGCGTTTATAAAGCCCTGTTCGAAACTGCCGCCGCCAACGGTCAATAAAGTGCCTTGTGTATCGGCGGCTTTTTTTGTAATGATATTGATCACGCCGTTGACGGCATTAACCCCCCACATTGCCGCACTGGGCCCCCGGATAACCTCAATCCTTTCGATATCTTCCATGAGTGTGTCTTGCTGGTCCCAGAGTATGCCAGCAAATAGAGGGTTGTAGACACTACGGCCATCCATCAGTACTTGTAATTTGTTGGCAAACCGGCCATTAAACCCGCGAATACTAATGGACCATTTGTCAGTGTTGATGCGTGAAACTTCTACACCGGGCGCCATTCTGAGTGCTTCCGGTATGCTGGTTACGCCGGAACGTTTAATATCTTCCTGCGTAATGACAAAAACAGCTGACGGTGTCTGAGAAAGTTTTTGAGATTGCCTGGATGCCGTGGTTACCTCAATATTCATCAATTCTTCGATGCTCAGGTCCATCAGGGATTGGTTGTTACTATCGGTTTTATCCGGTGCGGCACTTGCAATAGAAATGAGTATTGAAGTCATGACCAGCGGTGTCGCAATCAGTTTGTTGATCAGTGAAAGAATGGATGACTTCATGTTATTGGTACACCTGAGTGGCGAGTTGCAATAGTCTGGAACTGATGTTTAATCCGACGTTACGCGCCGATTTGAGATTGATTTCAAATTTTACTTTGTTTTGTTCCAGATGCATATTAATCATGACACCCTTCTCGGCGGCGTCAGGACTGTCGGCAATGGTAAGAATAGGGAGTTCTTGTATGCTGTCGAGAATGCTCGTAAGCTGTATATATTGTGAGCGGGAAATAAAAAGCGCCTGGCACTGTCTTATTTCGCCCAACTGATTGAGTCGCTTTGTTTGTATCGGAATACTGTTAATCGTTCTTTCTTCTAACGCATTGATTTCGTTTCCGAAGTAATCTTTGCCATAAATACACATGGTGAACGTGTTTAGTTCAGCAAAATCCGGCCATTGGGTGAAAGCGATAAAGTTATAGATAAAGGCGGCTTTTACCCGATATTCATCCTGGATGGTCGCCTTTACGGGTGGGATGTGCAGCAATATACCAAGCGCCACACTCAGCAGCAGGGTGAGAAAAACCCATTTCGAGTGTTCGATAAGACGAAAGAGTCTGTTAATGGCGTGGCGTAAAAATTTCATGGCGGATTACAGAGTCAGCGTGTAATACTTATCCTACAAGTATGTAAGCTGCCATTTTAAACATTATCGTCGAAAAAGTGTTAAAAGATAGACAAATGACTGTCAGGGAATAGTTGTCGAGAATCTCCGAACATGTTGGTTTTGTGTATTAATTGTGACAGTCAAATGTTATTGGCATTAATCATTATCCGGTTTGATATAGTGGAACATTTCTTGGATTTGAAGATCGGCAACTGTGTTTAACAGTTCGATGATGTCATCATCCAGTCCTAAAAAATCCCAAACGGCCGGGTTGCATAACGCTTCAATTTCTGCACCACAAATTTCTTTTTCAGGATATTGTTGTTTGTGGGTTGCAATTTTGATTGCTATATAGAGGATGCAGGCGTCTGTTTTAAAATGATCCTCTGATAGGGGGGTTAATTGTGCGCTGACAATCTGCCAGATGCTTTTCGGCAAATCCCATGCATTCAAAAATTCTGCACTGAGTTCAGCGCTGGTAAACCCAAAAACCTTGCGTTCAGTTTTGATAATAGTGTTTTCGTCTTGAATGTCAGTATTCAGTATTTTGACAGCTTGCTCAGGAAACTGGCTGAGCAAAATCAATTTTCCTATTCCATGTAATAGACCAGCGATAAATATACGTTCACGGCAATCGACATTATAGGCAAGCAGGCGTGCGACAACTCCGGTGCATACGCTGTGATGCCAGAATGATTCCATATCAAATTCATCGGATGAAACACCCTTAAAAACGGTAGTTGCCGATGAAGCCAGAATAAGGTTACGCAGTTCATTGTGGCCGATCAGCGCAATGGCATGTGATATGGTGTCAATTTTCCGGGAAAAGCCGAAATAAGCACTGTTAGAGAATCTGAGTATTTTAGCGGTTAACCCGGGGTCGTTCAGGATAACCTGTTCCAGTTCATTATTGGAAGACTTGCCTGAATTGATCAGTTCGTTAATTTTGAACACAACATCAGGTAAAGAGAAAATCGATCTAACATTCGCAACAATTGCTTTTGGTTCCATATAAACCTCGGATGTACAGAAATATGATCAAGGGAAAATATTTTGTATTTTAATGAAAAATAGATATCTAATTATCGATTCTAACTGAGTAATTCTTGAAATTTTATTCATGCCAATTCCTGTTTTCTCTCTTAAAACCATTCAGAGTTTCACTGAAGAGCGCATTGCGACGTTAAAATAGAACGCAAAATGCGTATATATTTTATGTTTGTTCCGTTATTTCATTCGGTTCTGCTTGTGCCGCAGTCTATAACCGGGTAGCGTCCTGTGGTAAGTCTGTCAGCGCCCATGGACAGTGTTGTGCCGTTATGCCTTTGGGCAATAGAACGATTCTTTCCTGTAAGGCACGCCTTGCCATGTACACTGACAAACTCACTGAACCCGGCAATATTCATACTTGTTCATAGGAATCGAAGAGCAAGCCGGAAAAATGCGCTAAACTTAATTTCGTCTTTTTATGATTATCAAAGTTAAATAATGAACAATCAACCAGATTGGGCGACTCCATTTATGCTGACATGGTGTCAGTATTTGCTTGATAGCTATGCATTTTGGGTGAAAAAAGAGCTGGTTATCCGCAGTGGAACGTCATTTGAACAAGCAGAATGCTTGTTCAACAGTCCATTTGTTGTGGCTTCGCATGGTATGCAGGAAGATCCGGTGCTCAATTATGGTAACCGGGTGGCGCTTGATTTGTGGGAAATGGACTGGGAGCAATTTACCCAAACGCCTTCCCGGCTGACTGCGGAACCTGTAAACCGTGAAGCGCGTGCCAGAATGTTGTCACAAGCCAAAAAACAGGGGTATATCTCAGATTATAGCGGAATCAGAATTTCAAATACCGGTAAACGTTTCTGGGTTGAACAGGCTATTATCTGGACCATACAAAACCCGGATGGAGGTGTTTTAGGTCAGGGTGCGACGTTTTCGACATGGCGGTTTATCTGAAATGCCGCAATGTGTTGCCGCGGATTTTATGTGTCAGAATCGATAAACGGGTGATAAAGACACGATGAAGAATCAATATTCATACGGGCATCTCATTTTTTTTCTTTTCCTGCTGCTGTTTCTGCTGATATTGATACAGCTGGAGTTGCTGGCTTTTGCATTTGCAAAGCTAAACCTGCCGCCCATGCTTGGTCTGATGATATTGGTGCTATCCTTGTTTGGCAGTGCAATCAATTTTCCGGTTTTTCGTATGCGTTCCGATGAATTGCCGCACCAGGTGCTATATCCCTTGCGTTGGGGTGTATTTAGAATACCATTTCTGCCTTTTAGAAATGAAACGCAGGTGTCGGTGAATCTCGGCGGTTGCCTGATTCCGTTGGCGCTGTCGATTTACCTGTTTATTAACAGCGATCTGTCTGTTGCGGTGACATTACTGGGAATAGCAATTATTACCGCCATAAGCTATTTTTTCAGCCGACCTGTACCGGGGATCGGTATAGCGATGCCGATATTGATTGCCCCGCTCAGTGCCGCGTTGGTGGGATTATTGCTTTATCCGGGTCAAAGTGCGCCTTTGGCGTATATTAGCGGGACGCTGGGCGTGCTTATCGGTGCCGATTTGCTGCATTTAAAAGCCATTCCCCGATTGGGGGCGCCACATGCGTCGATTGGCGGTGCAGGGACGTTTGACGGTATTTTTATCACCGGCATCGTAGCGGCATTGTTGGCATAATGATATGGATTGTCAGTGTTTTAATCCAATAAACAACATCCAACTGAGGTTTTTTAGGTTAAATGCAAATTTTATATTTAATGAGATAAGTGGTTATTGTCACATAAGCAAGTAGGCCCTCGGGATAGACTACAAAAGTCACCGCGTTATTAACTTGGGTATGGTTTAACGTAGAAAATAATTGCGTTTATTGTTAAATTGGAATATAAATAAAATTTGTTAAATTGTTGCAGTGATTCTCTGTGGCATTAAAAAACGTTTAATTGGTTGAGTAAAAGCGTTGATTTGGGAATTCTTAATTCATTTCCTGCAAGGCATGTTTTGCTATGTGCACTGACAAGTTCACTGAATCCGGCGATATTTTATCGATAGTGCGCGAGCTGGATGAAGTCCATATTGAGAATAATGAATGTCTGAGTGAAGATAACACTCTGATGAGTGAATATACTATCAACAAGTGATTTATTTTTGTCATTATTTTCAGAGAGGAATGTAAATGATATAGCCGTT
>JAGRFM010000140.1 GCA_020446045.1 Nitrosomonas sp. | reverse complement strand
GCATCATCGACAATATCAGCAGTTAAGGTGTTATGGCCATTAATTTCCATAACGGCTGATACAGAATCGACAAGTTTACTCACCAATCCTGGAATTTTCTGAGTGTATAAGGTTATTCTTTCAATGACTTCAGGAGAAAAAAAGTCATCGCGTTGTTTATGGGTCGTTTTTAGATGGTGAGCAACAAATGCACTGACTTCTTCTGTGTCGAGGGGGGCAAGGTGTAGATAGACGGGGTTTGCATTTTCCAGTTCCGGGATCTTGAGACTGGCCAATAATGGCTTGAGTTTTGGTAATCCAATCAAAATTAATTGTAATACCCTTCTATCCCCGGGCTGAGATTTCATGAATTTCAAGATGCTGTGCAATGTATCAAGATTGATATCTTGGGCATCGTCGATAAAAAAACGGATCGGTCCTTCCTGACTTTTTCCCTCCAGATAATTGAAGAAAGTTTCTGATGTTTTTTCAGTCCCCAGTGCCGCCTGTAGATCAGGTGGAGCAACCCCAATGTGTCCATAGGTCAAATTAGCCATTTCACCAACGCTGATTCGAGGATCTTGAAAGAAAATCCGGTGTTTTTCATTGATCAGATTTCTTAGAATATTTCGAGCGATTAATGTTTTTCCGGTTCCGGATTCTCCGGTTAAAACAATGACGCTTGTATTGCCTTGAATAGAAGCATTCAGCGCATCAACAACCTCTTGATAGGATGAGCTTCTAAAAATCGTATTGGCGTGTTTTTTTTCTAAAGAAAGCGTTGCTTCTGTCATAAATCAACCTGGTTTTGCTTTGTTATAAACAATCAAATCAAAGGTATAAGATGAAATATAAATCTTTTTGAAGAAATCTTCATCGTTATTGACTTTAATTGAAAGAAAGCCAGAAACAAGGATATCACGAAATGTGTCCGTTATTATCGTGATGGATTAAGTTATGCAAGCTATGAATCCATAGAACTAACTTGATACTGCCGGGTTCAGTGAGTTTGCCAGTGTGTATGGCAAGGCGTGCCTTGCAGGAAATAGTTATTCTATTGTTTGTTAATCGTGATACGAAACGTATTTCAGCTTTGAAAGCACATAACCTACGTAAGTCCAGAGTACTAGTACTATATGGCTTACTGCTGCTGCAGGCAGCAGCCAGGCTGTGTCCACCAAAGTAACTGCACATGACAGCCCCAGTGCGGTCAGTGTAAAAAATAAAATCCAGATTTGTCTTTTTTTCGTGTTTGGATCGGCATAGACGCTTTGCCTTTTTACCATTTGTGCACGCAAGACTTAAATCATTGATTCATAATGAATATGATCTTTAACCTAAAACTTTAGGTGAGCATATATTAAAGTGCAGACTTTTCCTCAAACTGTCGCAACCTCAGTTAGCAAAGTTATTAGAAGTATCTGCAGAAACGATTTTGAACTGGGAATTGAATTACAAAAAACCAAGTATTAATCACATTGGAAAGTTAACTCAGTTTCTTGGTTATGATCCAGTGTTATCCAATCCAAGTTCAATTGCTGAATTGTTACTGGCAAAGCGGAGAGAATTAGGTTGGACGCAAAAAGTAGCTGCTCGGAATCTAGGTATTGATCCATGTACCTGGTCACGCTGGGAGTGTGGTGGAACGATTATGACGTATAGGCGCCGGCAATTGGTAGCCGAATTTCTGAGTATGAATGGGAAGATTGTTGATGAAATCATGAGAAGACAGTGGAATGAACGACACGATAAATAGATAACAATTTGCGATTACTGATACCACTCCAATGCACTAAAAGCAGTGCTTACAGGTTTTGAAATGACAGCTCATATAAAATCGGAATAAATTCAAAAGATACACAGCACATTTGTCTATGAAAAAAGAATGATTTACATTTTTATACCGAATGGCATAAAATTAACTCGCCAAATAGCTAGTTATGGTTAAAAATGGCCTTTGTGGTCGCGTGGTTTCCAATGTAAACACCAAAATATATGTAACGCATTCAGATATCGGGAATATGATCACAGCCTGATCTGTAATTTATTATTGTGTGGCAATCTGAGAAGGGGGAACGGAGTGAAATCAAAATCAAAAAATAATAGATTCAAGCAATTCTTGTATTTTTGCTTATTCCTCTTTTCTTATATTGGGAGCACTATTGTTAATGCGGTTGAACGCGGGCCCATTATGTTTAGTCCACTTGAGCCTACCGCGCCCAATTACTATTCTGCAACACCGCTATCGAATTGTGAACACGTGGTAGATACGCTGAGAGGTACACCATTCTATGGTGTGCCAGGGCCGGATGATGCCGATATTCTTAGTTACTTGGCTCCTCCTCTACCACTTTCATCTAGTCCTCCCACAGCAGCTTATGGATGTGGCGCTAAAGTTTTACGTTTTACCGATCCTCCGCATGTTTTTGATGCATATGGAGGTTATGCCTATCCGGTATGCAATATAGGAGATACTGCTAGCAGTTTAACTAGTGACACAATCTGCACAATTCCCGATAATATCCCTGATCCAGGCGCCAATACAGGACAGCCTGATCTGGATTTATGCGTCAGCAACCCTGTTAACGCAGCTACAGGCAATAAATATACGGCTGAAACAGATATTGTGCTTTCATCCGGCATATCATTTCTACGTGCCTATAATTCCAACAATCTATCTGGCGGCGTTAAAATCGGAAATAATTGGCATCATAGCTATCAGCGCGAATTATATACAAATCCTGAGACTGTAACCGCAACGCGCACTGACGGAAAACTGGTTTATTTCCGGTTGGTGGGTTCCGACTGGATTAATCAGTTACAAAATAACGAATACTTGAATTCAATTGACGACGGTAATGGCAACATTATTGGCTGGCAGCTAACCAACATTAATGATACGGTTGAAAAATACGACGCAGCAGGCAAGCTACTGTCTGTAACAGGACGCGACGGCCGCACCCAGACACTGATCTACGATACCAACAATCAGCTGGTCACAGTAACTGACGACATCGGACGCGAACTTAATTTTACCTTTGACGGTTCAGGGAGGATCGATACGTTAACTGACCCGGCGGGTGGAATATATACGTATGGATATGATGCTGCCAGCAATCTGGTTTCGGTAACTTATCCCGATAACAAGACTCGAGTCTATCACTACAACGAGCAGGCATATACCAACAATACCGATTTACCACGCGCATTAACCGGTATCACCGATGAAAACGGTATACGCTATGCAACGTATACCTATGATACTTCGGGCCGCGCAATTGTGACCGAGCACGCTGGCGGTGTAAACCGGCATGCACTCAATTACGACAGTAGCAGCAATACAGTTGTAACCGATCCACTGGGCAGTCAATACACCTATAACTTTCAAACGATTTTAGGCGTTGCCAAAAGTACAGGCCAATCTCAACCAGCCGGTTCCGGTTGCAG
>JAGRFM010000023.1 GCA_020446045.1 Nitrosomonas sp. | reverse complement strand
TAGCTTATGCATGGCTGAATACGGATGTAACCCGAAAGACAAATTTTTCAGGAATCACTGATACCACTGTTTTCAATGGAAATGGTTCTGGAATAAGCGTTGGGGGATCATGGATTGGGAGTCTAACCCAGAAGATCCAATATACTGTCGGGGTGGACTGGCACAATTATAACTACAGTGATTTAGAAGGTATTGTTAATAATAACCCCGAAACACACCCAAGCATAGTTGAATCTCAAATAACTGGGAGAGTTGGTGTGACCTATATTTTTCCATGAGATAAGACGATGTGTTCTGTGCGGAATGTTATATTTGAACGATAACGGGCAAACTGAATTGCCCATGACAGTGTGATTTCCAGTGATAATTTTTCAAGGGCAACAATTTTTCGTTGGGAATATCATTAGTTGATGCTATGGCTGGTTCGAATCCCGCCTTCGTCATTTTATGTCAGGAAAAACCGGCTCATTGAAATACAGACCAAAACAGTAATGCTGTCAAAAGGATGGCGATCAAGATTAATAAGCGGTTTTGGCGTTTTTCTTCCTTAATCAGGTGTTGCATTTTTTCTTCGATTCCCAGGTTATGCTTTTCTGCGAGCATATGATGAAATAGCCGTGGAAATTGTGGAAAAATGGTGGCCCAGTTAGGTGCTTCTTTTTCCATACGGGTCATAAGCGCACGCCAACCGATTTGTTCGGTCATCCAGTTCTCCAGAAAAGGTTTGGCGGTTTTCCATAAATCAAGATCGGGGTCCAGGTCACGGCCAAGTCCTTCAATATTCAACAATGTTTTTTGCAGCAGCACCAGTTGTGGCTGAATTTCCACATTGAATTCACGTGAAGTTTGAAATAGTTGGAACAAGATACGGCCAAATGAGATTTCTTTCAGGGGCTTATCAAAGATCGGCTCGCAGACAGCACGGATAGCTGTTTCAAATTCATCGACACGGGTATTCTCAGGAGCCCAGCCGGCTTCCACATGCGCTTGAGCAACACGGGCATAGTCACGTCTGAAAAAAGCCAGGAAGTTTTGTGCAAGATAGTTTTTGTCTTCGTCACTGAGTGTGCCCATAATGCCAAAATCTACTGCGATATACCGGCCGTCTTCACCCACAAAAATATTTCCCGGATGCATGTCGGCATGAAAGTAACCGTCACGGAATACCTGAGTGAAAAATATTTCAACACCCATACGCGCCAGCTGCGGTATATCGACACCTTGTGCAACAAGTTCGTCAACATGACTAATGGGAATACCTGTAACCCGTTCCATAACCATGACATCGGTACGGCAGTAGTCCCAATAGACTTCAGGCACAAGCAATAACGGTGAATTTAAGAAATTGCGGCGTAATTGGCTGCAGTTGGCTGATTCACGCATGAGATCAAGCTCATCATCCAGGTGACGGGCAAATTCCGAAACAACCTGTCTGAGTTTTAACCGTTTACCATCCGGCCATAAGGTTTCAGCCAACCAGGCTCCGGTATCCATCAAAGCCACATCATGTGTAATGATAGGCGCTATTCCCGGACGCAATACTTTAACGGCGACTTTTGTACCATCATGTAAAACGGCAAAATGCACTTGCGCCACGGAAGCGCTCGCAATTGGATTTCGATTAAATTCAAGAAAAATTTTATCAATTTTTTTATCGAATGATTTTTCCAGAATCGATAAAACCTTCTCAGAAGGAAAAGGGGGTACCTGATCTTGAAGTTTTGCAAGTTCGTCAGCAATATCATGGGGTAAAAGATCGCGCCGTGTTGACAACATCTGCCCAAATTTGACGAAGATTGGACCCAATGCTTCAAGCGCCAAACGCAAACGCTCACCACGCGGTTTATCCAGTTTGCGCCAGAATGTCAGCCATTTGATAGGTTTTTGGAGAAAGTGTAAAGGGCCATGACTGACAAAGAATTCTTCCAGGCCAAAACGGAAAGCGACGGATTGTATTTTGATTAGACGTAATAGGCGCATTAAGACATCAGCCAACGATTATTTGCATCAATTATCATGCAGGTGGAAAATATTTCATTAAACAGGAAGCATTTGTCATCGTGTTTTACTTTTTTGTATCAGCCGGTTAATACGTATTTCAAGCTGATCAAGGTCGTTCTGTAATACTTCGATTTGTTGGGAAAAATGTCTGGATGCACTGTTTTTTGTGACCAGTGGTTTTTCTTCTGCTAAGTATTCACCGATAGAATCGGATAAATTTTTAAACAAATTGGCTTGCCATTGAAGAAAACCTTCACCGGTTTTTGCAATACGATGTGCCGGGATATCACCGATATATTTTCCTAATTCCTGCTCGAGATTGAGTTTGAGATTTTTGCAAATGGTTATCAGGTCTTCTGCAAATAAAGTATCGCCAGTGATTTTGATTTCGTCATAGGCTGACTCGTCATGCGCCATTAATCCGGGCACATTAACGGGTAATATGGTCAATGTAGTATCTGCTTCATGACTTCCCGAGGAAATACCAAATTCACCATTTGCTAAAACTATCAATTTAATATTAACAAACGGCGGTATGCATAGGCATACGGTTTTACCTTCATAAGATTGCAACCATTTACAGGCCCAGCTTTCACTGCGTAGAACATGGTTAATCGGAAGCGTAGCATACGATTCTATCATACTGAATAATTGTAGTTAATTTAGCGTATAGCGAAAAATGCTTGTTTTAATAATTCTTGCCAGTACTATGACAAGGTATCAATTTTCATTTTAATAACAGTGAATGCTCATTTATGGGTATTAAACAGACTGGTATTGTATCGCTATTTTGAGAATCAGACTGTTTAAATTCACCACGATTGAGTCTGGTGTAAGTATTTACGCTAAGGAGTCAGACAATGTTTGGAATGTTCGATATTATAATTGCGTTGATCTTTATTTATGCGTTGTTTGCCAGTTTGGTCAGCGGTATCAATGAAGTGATTGTTCAAATGCTGTCCATGCGTGGGCGGGTCTTGCTCGAAAGTATTGCCATGATGCTTGGCGAGTTGCCTAAAGATACTGGCTCTAGTTCTGTAACCTCACGAGTGTTTAAATGGTTAAAACATAAGCTAGGCCTGATAAATACAAAACAAACTCATTTAACCAATCAACTATATGCAAATCCTTTAGTCGATACGTTATCACCACCGGGTAGTTCGCTCCCTTCTTATATATCACCACAGACTTTTTCCGCCGCGTTGGTTCAGATCATGTCAGTTGATGGGTCTATTGAAACTTTGAAAAAATCGATGGAAGATCGTTCCAAGCCGTTAAATAAACTGCTTGGCCCCATGCTGGATGAAGCTGGTAATGATATAAAGAAATTTAAAACCAGCGTGGAAAATCACTATAACGCAATCATGGACAGGGTCGGTGGTTGGTATAAACGCCGGACACAAGCGATCATGTTTTTTGTTGGACTTGTTTTGGCAGTTTTGATGAATATTGATTCTGTTTATATTGTTCAACACTTACAAAAAAATCCTGATAAGACCCTTGCTTTAGTAGAGGCTGCTGAGAAATATTCGGCAATAAAAGGCCAGACTGATGAAGAAATTACAGAGAAAGAAAAACTTATCCAGAAAATCAAAGAATTGAGTGTAAAGTCTGAAGAATTCAAAAACATCGGTTTACCCATCGGTTGGTATAGTAAGGACAAAGAAGCAAGTGAATCAGCAGCAGATCAGAAAGATAGCGGGGGGTCCTTTCCTTTTGATTTCCTGCCCGGCCAAGATAGTAAGCTGGTGTTTTTAGGCTGGATCGCAACAGCGTTGGCCGGGGCACTGGGCGCACCGTTCTGGTTTGATGCGATATCGAAAATTTTTGCCGCACGTGGAAGTGGGAGAAAACCGGGATAAATTGAAAAATATGTACAATGTTATCGGTACCTACTGCACCGAATATTCAATTCAGGGATGGTAATTTAAAATCGTCTGTTTAAGTACAGACAGCTTTCCATGAAAAAAATGTTCGGCTCCCGGGATTACTACGATGGGCAATGTTTGTACCGTTGCCCATTCGAGTGTTTTATCGAGCGGAACAATATCGTCCTTATCGCCCTGGATGATTAAGGTTCGATTCACTTCAATGCTGGCAAGTTGCGGGGAACTGACATGCCGCAATGAAGGCGCGACCAGAATGAGCAATTCCGGATTTAAACGTTGTGCAGCCTGAATCTGCACGCCACCGCCAAATGAAAATCCGGAGAGCAGTAGCGGTAGATCAGCCGTGTGGCTGTCAAACTGGTTTTGAATCGACTTAGTGACAGCAATAACGTCTTCTACTTCGCCTATACCATTATCAAAATTGCCTTCACTTTTACCCACACCGCGGAAATTGAATTTGACGGCAATATAACCCAGTTCAAGCGCACTGTTGAAAAGCGTATAAACCACTTTATTGTCTAATGAACCACCATATAGCGGGTGAGGGTGGGCAACAACAGCAATGCCTTTGGGTTGTTGATTCTCGGGTTCGGCCAGAACGGTTTCAATTTTCCCGGCAGGGCCGTCTATAAAAAAAGTATGCAAGATAAATCTAGATTTTCAGGCGTTCCACAATACGACCGTTGACGAGATGTTCGTTAATGATCTCATCGACATCTTCCTTGTCAACATAGGTATACCAGATTTCTTCTGGATATACGACAATCACAGGGCCTTCAGTACAGCGATCCAAACATCCGGCGTTATTAATACGCACCTTGTTTTTGCCATTAAGCTGAAGTTCTTTTATCCTGCTTTTGGCATAATCACGTATTTCCTGCGCACCCAAATTATTACAACAGGCGGCATTATTCTCACGTTGGTTGGTGCAGAAAAAAACGTGGTACTGGTAGTAACTCATAAAGCATCAAAGAAAATTAAAAGGCTATTATAAAGTGTCTAAATCGGATTACCAAAAGCTTCAATGATGTGAATTAGGATCACGGCTAAAGTTTTTGATTTTTCCGTGTTTTTTTGTTATTTTCCGTCCCACATTAAAAGCATGGTTTTTATATTTCCAGACAATAAGAGGTGAGAAATGCACGAAGAAACTCAGATGCATGGCCTAAAAACCAAAGGGCTCAAGAAAGGTTCGGTTTCTCAATGGGCTCAGGTCACCATCGGCCTGGCAGCAACTGCACCGGCTTATTCTTTGGCTGGTGCATTGGGTTACGGTGCAGCGGGTAGTGGTTATCAACTGCCGATCGTGTTTATTCTTTCTGTCATTCCAATGTTTTTTGTTGCACTATCGTATAAACATCTGACCACAGCAGCTCCCGATGCCGGAACGATTTTTACCTGGGGCACCAAAGCAATAGGGCCGCGTGTAGGCTGGTTTGGCGGATGGGCGTTATTACTCGGCAGCGTACTGGCCGGTGTCGCCGCTACACAGATTACCGTTATCTCGGCTGCGGTTATTTTTGGGATGCATGATACGCCCGCGTGGTTTCATATTGTCGTCGCCGTGTTGTTTATTTTCAGCACAACCTATCTGACGACATTGGGCGCAAGGGAATCATCGCGCACCACCATGATTCTGACATTCGCACAATACAGCATATTAATTTTATTGGCTGTTGTACTTTATATGCGTGTATTTCAGGGTGAAGCGGTCAGCACAGCAGAATCTTTTTCATGGGAATGGTTCAACCCATTTGCCATACCCTCATTTGACGTGTTTTTGCAAGGTTTTATGATTGCATTGTTCATTTTCTGGGGATTTGATGCATCGCTTGCCATGTCGGAAGAAACCGATGGCAATTCCGAACAGGCGGGCCGCAGCGGCGTCATCGCCATGAGTATCACCGTTTTTACCTATGTCGTGTTTGCAATTGCCGCTTTGTCCTATGCCGGTATCGATCCCAGTCATGATTCAAGCCTGACTCACCAGAATAATATCGATGCCAGTATCACAACACTGGCGACAAATATCCTGGGGCCGCAAGGTGCGATTGTCGCTGCTTTGGTGATTTGCGTCTCAGCTTTTTCAGCAACCATGTCAACCATCATGCCATCCGCCCGGATGGCGCTTGCCATGGCAACTTACCGGGCGATCCCCAAACGTTTCGCTTCAATCAACGAAGTCACCAAAACGCCCAAATTCACCACCTGGACAATCGGCCTAATGACGCTGTTGATCTACACTACATTGAGTCTCATGAGCGAGTCGATTGTAGAAGACACCATTCTCAGCGTCAGTATCGCCGTTTGTACATTCTATATTGTGGCTTCAGCATCCTGCGCGCTGTATTTTCACCGTACCGCTTTCCATCACTGGAAAACGGCGGTATCTCAAGTCATCCTGCCAGCAACCGCCGCAATTATATTGGCAGTCGTAGCTGTCCTGCAAAGCTGGAATATGCTTGATCCGGATTATGGTTCCAGTGGTTCCATCGCAGGAATCGGAATGGTTTTTATAATTGGTGTGCTGACACTGTTGTTTGGCGTGATTTTAATGATTCTGTGGAATATGTTTGACCCGAAATTTTTCAGAGGTGAAACATTACCATTGGAACGTGCACATATGGCGCCGGATACAGCAGCTGAAGAAATAAAATCTCTAAATAGATAACCTTTCAAATTATTCTAATTAAAATTAATTCTTCAGATTACCAATATAACATTGCGTATAATTTATATTATTGGACAAGCTGGTCTTGAATTCCGCATGGGTAGGGGATATTGGGGCTAATGTCAAAATAGAAATGACGAAAGTGGTAACTGTTACTGTGGCTGCATGCTTTGTTTTTTCTAAACAACTTTCAAAAATTTTTCTTTTTTCTTCATCTTTTTCTATTATCAGGTTACTCGCTGCAATTACTTCAAGTTCGTCTACACCAATATAGCGAGCAAGTTTTATACAATAGGCTGTAGCTAGACTTTTTTTACCTTGTTTTACAAGTCCGAGAGTACTTGCCTGAATTTTTAAAAATTCGGCAAGTTTTACCTGAGAACTGGCTTTCTTTTCACCTCTTTCCACATATTCTTTCATTTTCATAATTATCTACCTAAAGGTGCATTGACATATACCGTAGTATATTTATAATCATATACCATAGTATATGCTGACTATTTATATATTATATAGTTCATTCTCCCACAATACAAAAGGGGTTAATTGTGAATACATATTTTCAATCTTTTCTTCTTGCTACTTCTAACGGCAAGTTTCCAGAATTATCAGACATGTGGAGGCTATACCACAAAACATCCTCAC
>JAGRFM010000139.1 GCA_020446045.1 Nitrosomonas sp. | reverse complement strand
TCACGATTCATTTGCGCTCCGTTAGGGTTGGTTTAATTGTCAAGAAAACCTATATTATACCCTCTATGCGCGCATTTATCATTACCAATCAAATGGTTACTCTAATTCCAGAATCCCGAAGATTTAGTTGCCTATGTTTTAAAAATCCGACTGCACGGCAGTTACAATTCAAAATACAGGATTGTCAGTTGATTAAGCCGTTTGTTTCCACTTTTATTCTAATCTGCGTTTGCTGTTCGGTTGCGATAGCTGAAGAATATTCCTGTGAAGAAACCGCCGGAACGCATATCTGGATATCTCCTCAAAATCCGAAAGCTGAAGACGCCATCAAAATCATGGCCGTTTCAACCGATGGCCCGGTAACTGAGATGGCCTTGATTG
The DNA here is from genome assembly GCA_020446045.1 of Nitrosomonas sp. Lineage (GTDB taxonomy): Bacteria > Pseudomonadota > Gammaproteobacteria > Burkholderiales > Nitrosomonadaceae > Nitrosomonas. The sequence goes on along the minus strand of JAGRFM010000139.1, from coordinate 1,481 downwards.
GCGGGACAGAACATCTTGCCATTCTGCAAACCCGCCAGCGGGGGGGTCCACCGTGGAGCTCGTTTAGTAAACTGGAAGGAGTTCCTGAAGGAAATTACCGCATAGCAGCAGGCAGAGATGGAAAAGTCATTGCCTGCCAGCAGTTTACTATCGGCGCAACTTCCGAGCACAAAAAAAAGTATCAATGGAACCGCGCTACCGAAGCTTTTTATTCAGCATGGATCGAGGAATTGTTCGGCGCGCCGCCTGATGAGACATTGAGTTTTTCATCGCTTGAGCCAATCCTGGTCAACACAGAACGTAATTTCTTGCATAATTATCTGGGACAAAATGAAGATCATAATCTTGTCCTGACACCAGACTGTGCAGACCTGCCTTATATTCTCCGTGCCTATTTTGCCTGGAAAATCGGTTTATCCGTTGCGTACCGGGCTTGTAACCGCGGTTCGGTCCACAAGCCGCCACAGTGTAGAGCGCCCAATATCAAGACTGATTTTGTCCAGCGACACTATTCAAAAACCGAATTCAGCCGTTTCAACAGATTGCTCGCAGATACCGTGCATTCCGGTGCTGTACGAACAGCTTTAACGGATGAAGCAACCGATCTGTACCCGGTTCCGCTTGCGCGTGAAACACTATGGCCGGGAACCGTTTTTGCCGACCCTTACGGTCATATTCTGATGCTGGCAGAATGGGTGCCGCAGACCGATGACCAGCCTGGCATGTTATTGGCGGTCGATGCGCAACCCGACAATTCGGTAGCACGCAAACGCGTTTGGGAAGGTACGTTGGTTTTTGCGCACACGCAAAATGCCGGCGCAGGTTTTAAAGTCTTTCGCCCGTTAATACAGACTTCACACAATCAATGGCGGGTACTGTCTAATGAAGAACTAAAAAACCACGCTGATTTCGCATCGTATTCACTGGAGCAAGACCAGCTATCTGTTGATGATTTCTATGCCAGGCTACACAATTTAATCAATCCGCAAGGGCTTGATCCGTTGCAAACCTACCAGGCTTTATTGGAATCACTGATTGAACAACTGGAAACCCGCGTTACTTCGGTCAACAACGGTGAAGATTATATCCGCAAGAACCCGCAGCGCGTCATTCCAATGCCAAATGGCGCGGCTATTTTCCAGACCGTTGGCCCATGGGAGGACTATTCAACACCGTCCAGAGACATGCGCCTTATGATTGCGTTTAATGTGTTGAACGACCTGCCGGACAAAATAATGCGGCACCCGGAGTTATTCAACCTGCACGGAAAAAATCCCGATGAAGTAAAAGATACCATCGAACGTTATCATGCGAGACAAGCACAGACGCACAACATTTATTACACCCGCAGTGAAATACCGTATGGGAACTGTCAATCGCCGAAATACTGGCTCGAAAATCAGCTTTTGAAATAGCGTACAATCCTAACGATTGCGTGGAAAAACGCTGGGGTGCTCAACCGGGTACCGAAGAATATGCAC
>JAGRFM010000138.1 GCA_020446045.1 Nitrosomonas sp. | reverse complement strand
GGCATGTCGAGCGGCAACAAGTTGTATGCTTTTTTCGAGCAATCCTTTTTGCAAGCGAGCAAACAGGGAATTCAGGGCATGCGAGTACTTGGGGATATGGCCTGGACGTTAAAAAAAGGAATCGGGGCGGAAGAGCTTAATGCTTTTGAATGCCGTTATAATCATGGACTGGGGCATCGTTTCCCGGTTATCAGTCTTTGTCAGTATGATGCTCGATTATTCTCAGGTACAGCAATATTGAGTGCTTTAAAGTGCCATAATGACACATTTGATTATCCATTGAATCATTTTCTGGGTGTCTGATTCAGACTCTTGAATTGACTTGTATGAGGTAAAAAGATTATTGCAGCAAATTTCATGGAAGAAAATTTTCGTAAGTAATTCTTATTTTTTACGATTAAATAAAGACACTGAAGACAATTATTTTGGCTTTACTTGTCGTCAGCCAAGGTTTTTCGCGTCTCCTTGGCTGACTATTAGGATTCTAAACTGGCTGACTCACCAGCAGTAGTAAGAATATTGCCCACACATAAAGTTATAAGTAATTGATATTTTATTGTAAATATGAACTGGCAATCCATATCGCTCGCACAAAACATGGATTATTCAGCATTGCAACTCACAACACGACATCATATGATAAACAAACGTTTCACGGTCTTTCTAAGATAACCGTTCTATTATTCATTCGGATTCGGAAAGTAAATCTTTTCATCCTGATATTCAATACCACCACACATTAACCTCATCTTGCTTTATTTTTTACCGACCACGTGTCCGGCGACTTCTTTGTCTTGTCATGTTGGACTTACTTGTATTGTTTTTAAGGTCGTACAGGCTGTCATCTTCCGTAATCAATGCCCGTGATTTTCTGTACAGTGTGCTGATTTCACGATTGGAATCGGTTGCAATGACACTTTCTGCTCTGAGAGAACGGTAATCGCGATTATCATTATGGGTGCTGATGCCGATCACGTCCCGTAATACCCCGGTTTCACAGGCCTTCAATAATACCGGGTGGTTGAAGTGCTTGTCTGGCGTGATGGCAAATAACGAGCTCACACCGGCGTTTCTTGTAAATCGCTGCAATCTTGCCAACAGTATTTTGGGTGAGCGTTCCAGCAGGAAGATCGGCAACTCACTGACCGACTGAACAGCACCGGTTGCATGGGTGCCAATCAGGCTAAAGTATTGATCTTTGTGTTTCAACGCCATGCTGATTCTTGCCAGATCATCCGGCGTGGCAATGCTTTCCAGCAAACAATCATGTTGTTTGTAAGCATCCCCCTGGTAGCCACCGGCCTGACTGCCCATCCAGTTGATAAAATTGACTTCAAGCTTTCGGTTGATAACGCTGTACTGATTGGTGTTGATAATGACATGACCTTTAAAGCCCGGCACAAGCGAAGCCAGTTGTGCGGTCAATTGTTCATCCTGCCGGGATGCGACGGCGTTTCCCGAGGGGTGATTATGCAGCAGCCAGTAGCCATCGGCCTGTACGCGAAATCGGGTATCGTTCACCCAATCTCCCAGATGATGATCGCTACCGTTGATCTGTTCCAGATACACCGATCCGGGCAGTCGGGAGCTGATGGCTGTGTGGTGAATGATGCGGGTTTTGCGGGTATAAAATATGCGCAGCGTTTCAAAGCGGGGATCGCGCAATATCTGTGCCATCACGGCAAGTTCATGGGCGGATTTGATTTGCTGGTTTAAGAGCGTGGTTCCGCCTTGCTCTTTGAAATCTTTTGGGAAATGACAACCCAGTATCGTGCCACCTGCCCATCGAGCCTGAGATTCGAGCAGTTCGATGTAGGCGTTTCTGCCGGTTTCTTTTTGTGCTTCGCTGGTGTTGGGACGGATTTCAATGTTGTCATAGAGGTCACCTGTGTCTGGTCTGGATGGATTTACAGGAGTTGTTTGTAGACTATCACGCATGACTGATCCTCCTGTCCGTATTAAACCAATGCCTGTTTTTGTGTTTTTGCTTTTGTGCCGGCCTGGTGCCGGTTTTGGCTTTCAGATTGGGTTCGCGTCGGGTGTTTTTGAATAGTGTTTTGCTGAATCACTTTCTTGGTGGCAGCGCCTACCTGCCGTTTGACGGCTTCCACTCCCAGCACACTTTTGTTAGCCAGATCGTTAAAATCGCTGAGTTTTTGTGATACTTGTTCATTGGCAGCGAAGACTGGAAAGACCGCGATACCATTAACCAGTCTAGCTGCTTCCTGCGCTTTTTCACGTCCGGTGTTTTTACCGTTGAGCGCTACCCGGTGCTGATCGTCATCACCCGCGATAACAATGGGCTTGTTCGGATACTTTTCATGCAACAGTTTTGCAACCGGTATGAGATTACCAGAATCGAATGCCGCGACAACCGGACCGTTTATGGCCTGCGATACGGTATCGGCAGTGGAATAACCTTCCGCAATGATAATGGCTTTAGTTCTGTCGAGCGCCGTCAGCCCCACCGAATCCTGGTTGTTACCGCCAACCACATGGAAGTGACCTTCCTTTTGGCTGCCTGCCACAAAGAGTTTGGTGCCGTTCGGTTGTATCGTCTGTGCGCTCCAGATATTTCCATCTGCATCATAAATCGGCAGCAGCAAATCACCCGCGACAAACACGAGGCTGTCGGTATGTTGTTCTCGAACCGATTTGACTTCCTGCCGGTCATTGCAGATTTTGATGATGGAATCTTGCGGCAAACCAGCTGACGATTGCGGCACCACTTTTAAACTACCCGGCCTTGCGTTTTTGTCTTGCAAATAAGGATGATCACCATTGGCAGGCAAGGCAATAACCAACAGATCCTCGATGGCTTGTGCAACTCTGGCATGCTGCGCCTGTTGTTCGGTTTTTCGTTCCTGCTGTTTGATCGCAACCTGTGCGGCAAAAGCAGCCTTTTGTGCTTCGGTCAGCGTATAACCTTTTGCTTTCCAGCGTATTTCAATTTTTGTGCGGTGATTATTAAAATAACCGGCAGGATGACCGTCTAGATGCACCACATAAAAACCGGACTTCTCACCGGGTCGGTCACCTTCCACCTTGATGCGGTGTGACAGTCCATCCATGACGGGATGACTACCCTCCACAATACAGCCATTATCACGAAGTATCGCAGCGAACTCGGCTTGTACATCGATGGCGGGATTTTGTTGTACCGGTACATTTTCCGGCAGCCAGCGCTGTAATGCGCGGATATCTGCGTTCTCGCCTACATACCACGCTTTGGCCACTTTGTCCCAACGCGCACCAACGGCTTTGGCCTGGTCTTTTTCACTATACGGTACGGCCAAGTATTGGCGCGATGTATGTGATGTATGATCGCTTTCTTTTCCGGTGTTCTGGTGTTGCTTCTGGTGGGCATCGATAGTTTGGCCGGTTTCCATGTTTTGCCTCCTTTTGTTGAAGTCTGCATCGTTTTGCATTGCAAGCGCCTCCGCATGTTTGCGCCGATCTTTAGCTTCACTTTTCTCATCAATGGTGCTGCGGGGATCGTTGCTGATACGCAATTCGTGAATACGAGCAAGTTTCACGGCTTTTTCATATTCGCTGCGCTCGGCCATCGTCTCGATCAGCGAGAGTTTCTCCGCTGCATCGATTGCGTGTTGTTCTCCATCGAAATCCGCCATCCAGACCCAGGTCTGATCGCTGCATTGTGCGTACATACCCCAGAATTCAGGATCAATTCCTAATTCTTTTGCCGCTACAACATGGTTTTTACCGTCATCATTCTCATTTACTTCAATTACGTTGCCTTGAATCTGCACACGCCCGTTCCAATCGACGGGGATGGTAAATCCCAGTTTGTTCTGTGAGACGTGTTCAAATTCCAGATTGTCGATGCTTAAGTACCGGTAGAACTTAAGTGCGTCGGCCACCAGATAAAGGGCGTTTTGTTGTGGTACCGGCAGGTGTTCGATGAGTTTTTGCAACTGCTGATGGTTTTGCTGGGCCACCGTGGCAAGGTCGGGTGTGAGACTTGCGGTATACGTTGCGATATCCTGTCTGATCTCATCCATTTTAATAGCCTCCTGACTTTGTAGTTCCTGCTGCCGGGTAAATGCCAGTACATAGTCCTGAATTTTTTCCGCATCGGCTGCAGCGCGGAATATTTCCAAAGGATCTTCTTCGAGTGCCTTGATCCATGATGCGACATAGGCGGCATGCTGGCCGGGATCATGGCCGATACCGAGGTTAGACCCAAGCAGCATGCTCGCAATCTCGGCACGCAATTCTTCCTTGGCATAGCCTTCACTGCCGAACGGATGTGCCAAATCGCGGTTCAGGCGCGATTCATGACCTGTCCAGTGGCCGAGTTCATGCAAGGCTGTGGCGTAGTAACGATCCGGCATTTCGAACTGGTGCCTGTGCGGCAGGTGTATCCGGTCTGTATGAGGCCGGTAAAAGGCTCGGTCATACTCACCGTGTTCAATTGCGGCGTTGGAGGCCTGCAGTATCTGTTCGGCACGCTCGATCGGGTCCCAGGCTGGTGGATCGATAACCAGTTCCGGCAGGTTGTCGATCTGTTCGGCATTGAATACCGAGGCATAAAACACACGAGGGCGTTCCAGCTTCACTATTTCCTTGAGGGGTTTACCGTTACCATCGTGCATTGGATTGCCCTTATCATCCTGCTTGATGCGTTCATCGGTAAATTTCCAGTATTGAATCCAGGTACTTTTTGTGCCTTTGCGCACCTGTGCGCCCATAGCGGCGGCCTGTTTATAGGTCAGCCAACGCGGATCGGTATACCCTTTACTCATCAGATACAGCGCATTGATGCCCCGGTAGCGTTTTTGGGTGGTCGGATTATGCGGAAACGACAACAGCGGATCACTCGGCTGCCACGGCTTTTGCCACGGCGCCGTACCTTGTTTCAATTGTGCAATCAGACTCTCAGCGACCTGTTCATGGTAGGCTTTTCTGGAGGTGTCCATGTCAGTGCCCTCCCTCAGCTGATTCCGGTTGATCGACACTGCTGTCCAGTGCATCGGTTTCACTCAAGGCGTCTTCCCTGAATGCGCCCAGCAATTCCGCCTCATCGGGATCGAATTCAGCTTGAAACCCCGGTGTTTGTGCATCGAAGAGTTTTAACGCTATCACCTGACGCTGCATTTCCCGGTCGTTCAGGCCGGTATCAGGGATAGCCGGAATCATTTCCGGGTTTGTTTCATCGTCTGCAGGATTATTCATGGCAAACACTCCTTTTGAAGATCGAGGGTAACAACGGGACGTACAACATGCACCATCTGTGTGCGTTCGATGACGCCAAAGTAGCGTGCGTCAAATGAGTGAGGATTGAGATCGGATAGTAGTAAGAATTCAGACTCACCGAGTACTGCATTGAACCGGTATTGCGGCAATGCGGCGCCATGGGCATCGGAGTGGATCGGCGCACTGTTCGGTAATAATTCACCATTGACCGTAATGCCGGACTGATCGATCAGAACCGTATCACCGGCAACCGCATGCACCCGTTTGAGCAGTTGACCGTAACCGCCAGGACAATTTCCCGGATGGATATAGCCTCGGGCGACAGCCCAATCAAACACATCGCGTTGCGGCGGACAGAAGGCAACGTACGCTCCTTTTGTAACCGGTTCATCGACCACCCGGTATAAACCGACCGGCAGACTGGGTGTGGTGTTGATATAGATGCCGCCAATCCGAAACAGAATGCTCGATACAAACAGACCGATGCTGAGTGTCAGCACAAGTGTCGTCATCATCTTGATCGGCCTGCTCATTTCAACCCATCCCATTCGGAATGGGCTGTGAGCCGGTCGCTTGACAGCGGCGGATCGATTTTTGC
>JAGRFM010000137.1 GCA_020446045.1 Nitrosomonas sp. | reverse complement strand
GCTTGTTATTTTCGCCTTCATTCTTATCCCACAGCCGCATCAACGCATGCTGCAATAACGGCAGTTGATCGGGGTCGCTGCCTGCTTCGTTCAACAGGTGGTTGGCCAGTGTTTCATCGACCGTACCGCCGAACAACTGCGCAGGCAGACAGATGGCATCGTGCAATTGCTCGCGCGTCAATCGTGGCGTCAGGTACAGGCCGTTGTTGATCGCTTCAGGCAGTCCGTGAAACTCGGCGGTATTACCGAGAAAATCCGAACGCATGGTGATGACGATATACACGTCCGGGTGTCGACTGGCTTCGAGCAGCAATGCAACAAATGCAGCAGTTTCGCTGGTTTTGTCTCCGTGTTGTTCGCTAAAACGGAACAGTTCCTCGAATTGATCGACGAGCAATAGCAGACGTGTGCCTTGTGGCAGCGGCGTTTCGGTCAGAATGTCATGCAAACTGCGCGGCCCGCGGCGTAACTCGGCAGCAAGAAAAGGCGCTTCATCATCCGGCCGTGCCTGTTGGAATAAGTCATCGTGCAACAATCCTTGTGCAAGGTGCGTAAACGGTTGATCGCCGGGACGCATTTCGGCAATGCTCCAGCGCGTACCGACCTTACCCATATAACCCACAACAAGCCCCGGCAGCAATCCCGCTTTCACCAGCGACGATTTGCCGCTGCCAGACGCACCGAGAACGGCCAGGAAGTGATGCGTTTTTAGCCGCAACAGCAGTTCATCAACCTGTGGCTCGCGGCCAAAGAAAATGCGCGATTCATGCTGCTCAAATGGCCTCAGTCCCGGGTAAGGCTTCAATTCCGGCTTGTTCATGGTTCCATCTTTGCCAGAAACTGCTCGAGGCAATGTTCATGAAAATTGGTGTGACATTCGAGCGTTTGTACGCCAGCCGGAAAAAAAGTCAATATTTCTGCGTCTTTGTCATGACAAATCAACACAGATGGTTTTGTTTCACGTCTTTGTGAATAATCTTGCGCTTTTTCAAGAAATTTCTCGATGACAATGGCTGGAACAATTTGTTGCAATACCAAAACAACGTCGCAATACTTAAAACCTCGTTCTATACTTTGACGGATGTGCTTAGGAGCGCCTTGACATCGTGACAAAACGATACCATAACCTTTACCTCTAAGTAGTTTAGTAACACTAAGCGCGCGCTCATAATCTTCCAGTCCTGCATGCACAAAGATCGTTTTGTTACCTTCGTTTACCGGTGGTTTTTTATCTTCTTTTTCTTTGGGTTTAGGCAGCACCGTTTCATGGACGATGCGGATGAAATCCGGTAACGGTGTTGCGATGACGGTTTTATCATCCAGTAACTGGCGATGTTCCTCGTTAATATGTTCTCCGGTGTAATCCAATGTTTTTTCACGCCATTGCAGAATGGGTTTGCCCGCCGATTGAGCTACTTCAAAACGCTGAACGGGGATGCCCAGCATCGAGTCGGCATCAAGTAATTGAACAAAATGCGAGCATGCGGCGAGGTTGTCCTCGATGTCATTGTCAAGCGTATTGCTGCGTGGTACTGCGGCAATGCCGTATTGTTTCAGGCCATTGATCAGAATTTCACGCTGGCTGTAGAGCGCATCACTTACCGGCGCGATATAGATGGTGGCTTTGGGTGCGGTGACTGGTTGCGAATTATCCGACTGGGATGTTTTGATAGCATTCGCCAGATCAGCGGACAAATCGCTCAAGCGGTCAAAGTATTCCTGGTCGTTGCCATTGGGTAAAGGAAAACCTAACTGGCGTATTCTGTCTTGTTCATTTTTCCACCAGAACCGGTAACCCAACAGGTCGTGCAACGTTTCAGGCGTATTTTTCTGATTTAGCACATCCAGTTCAACGACAAATATACGGTGTTTGAGGTCATCCTTTGATGCGCAGAATAATTCAAGCTCCTTGCGACACCATTCTGATTTCAGCCAGCCGGGCGATAAACAGATAACAAGTGTCCGGGCATTCTGGATTTGCGTTTCGATTTCCGGTGTAATGGCGTCACTCCCTTTCAACCGGAAATCCATCCATAATCGATAGTTTTCCTCCCGCCCCATTTTCCGGGAAACCAGTTTGCGCAGATTTTCGACTAGAGACGTAATCCATCCTTTATTGCCTGTTAATATGGCATTGTCGACATGCGCGTAGCTGACAAAAATATCTGCTGGTTGTGTCACTGTTGCGTGTGAATCTTTTTCTTTAGCTTCAGACATGGAAAGGATTTTAACCACATTAATCTTGCAGCCTTTAATATAACTTAATTTCTAAAGGGTGTGTTTGGTTTGTGTTAAAGCAAAGTATTACAGGTAGCGTGTTTTCGGATTATTGACGCTGATTGAACGGATATTGGTATTGTGAAAATAACGATTTTCACCGGTTTTTTTACGCATCACAACCGGTTTCTTGAATTTGTTTGTCGGTTTTATGGAGAGTATTTCCAAAACTGTTAACCGAGGGCTTCAATTTTCTTGATCAAAAATACTGATCTAACTACAAAACGGCCAGAACTGGTACCTACAGAACGCATACGGTCAGTTTGGCCTGGTGAACATCCAGTGCAGCAACACAGCGATAGATTGTTTTCAGTTCCATGGTATCTTTCTCCTGGCGCTATTTCAATTTGAAATAGCGCTAGTACTCCTTCAACTTGATATTTGCGAGTACAGCGCTCACAAGATATTTTGTCACAAGGCGCAGTGCGTAGTGAATGGTTGTTCCATTGACAAGTACTGTAACACAGTGACAGGATATCTTGTTT
>JAGRFM010000136.1 GCA_020446045.1 Nitrosomonas sp. | reverse complement strand
ATATTTTGTCACAAGGCGCAGAACGCAGCCAATGGTTATTCCATTGACAAGTGCTGCAACACAGTGACAGGATATCTTGTGAGTGCCCTCTGGGTTAGCTTTTCAGTGCCACTGACTGCGTTAGGTCTTTTGACAAGGGAATAACCATTACCTACAAGACCTGCCTTGCCAGTAACACTGAAAAGCTAACTGTATCAGGCAATATCAAATTGAAATAGCACTAGTACTCCTTCAACTTAATATTTGCGAGTACAACACCCACAAGATATTTGTCACGAGGCGGCGCGCAGTGAATGATTGTTCCATTGGTGAGTGCTGTCACACAATGGCAGGATATCTTATTACACCCTGCGGGTTACTTATTAGTGTGCCATTGACTGTGTTAGGTCTTTCAAGGGAATAACCATTGCCTGCAAGCCCTGCCTTGCCAGTAACACTGAAAAGCTAACTGTATCCGGCAATATCAAATTGAAATAGCACTAGCAGTTTATAAAATACATTTTTTAGCTAATTAATGAGCATTTAGATTTTTTCACTTGTGCCGTACTACACAAATGTTATTGCATACAAACTGTTTTCATTCATATTGATAATGTACTATGTATTAGTTACTTAAATGAGAATTGGTATACTCGAAGACGAAGCTACGCAAAAAGCAATTTATAAACTTTTACTGGCATCCACACAGTATGAGTATGAAATCTATGATTCAATCGCATCGTTTCAGCATGCAATCAAGTATGAACGATATGATTTGCTTTTGATTGACTGGATTCTTCCGGATGGTACCGCAGAAAATACACTCAAGTGGATACGAGAGAATCTTGGATGGGATATTCCAGTAATCTGTGTTACATCCTGTAATGACGAATCGGATGTGGTTAAGGTTTTAAATCTTGGTGCGGACGATTATTTTGTCAAATCTGTTAAGCATTTTGAGTTGCTAGCCAGGATACAGTCACTTTTACGGCGCGCTCAAGCAAAACAACCTCAAGTTCTTCATTTCGGTCCTTACGAAATTAATCAACAAAATCAAGAAATAGCTGTATCAGGCAAAACGGTCGAACTCACTCAAAAAGAATTTGAACTTGCAAATTACCTATTCCGTAATCCAAACAAGCTCTTATCACGCGTACATTTATTAGAAAAAATTTGGAGCTTGATGGCAGAAGTCGATACTCGAACCATTGATACGCATATCAGTCGGCTTCGCCGCAAACTGAAATTTTCCGAAAGCAGTTGGGACATTCAGACCGTTTACGGTTATGGCTATAGGCTGATCAGTACTACATAAAGTCAAAGCTGCTAACACCGGTCGAAAATTGACCAGTTAATCTACGTATTCCGCCAAAATTTGGGGCAGTAGAATTCCGTGTTTTAAACCAACTGGCGCGGTATGGATTTATCCCAACTCTTACTGAAAACACGACTGTCACCTTCATAGGCATCCAGTTCTGCCTGGATTCTGAAATGTGTTGATGATGCAGTCAAAATGGCATGAGTCACGGTGCGCACGCACCAATCACGTCGTTCAAAAGTCATATCCCAAAGTGTTTCTCCACGCGCCGACTCAAAATTATCGCCTTGATAACTGTACCATTCCAGCGTCTTGGAGCGAACTTCCAGATCAATATCCTCGATGCGATATTTGCCATCATCTTTTATGATTTCCAGTGTCGATTTGTCTTCGGCCAGATCACGGTGTACCAACCAATTTGCACGGCGCGGTTCGATCAATTTCTTTTCGCAACACACTGCGCCTTCAGGCTCCCCGAGTGATGACAAAGTATTATCGATTTGTGAAGATGGGCGAACAGGTAAAGTCAGTGTGCAGCTATGAAAATAAAATGTGAGTCTTGCCGGTTCCGGTGGCGGCCAGGCCAAAGGAAAATACGATGTGGATATCGATAAACGTAGCCGATGGTGTGCAGGAAGAGATTGCGCTATGCCGTTCAATTGTACTTCAACCTGGTAGTGTTCGTCCGGATTCAGGGGTTCGGGATTTGCATGACTGTTACGATGGGTCAGATTTAAAATGCCATAAGATACTCTTGTGGCTTTATCATCGGGAGCAACATCCGATAAACGGATAGCTATCATCGCCACGGGTTTAGAAGCAGACAGTTCAAGTTTGACAACCGGAGTACCCAATAGCTCGAGCGGTTCCAGAAGTGGTGCGCTATCGAAAACCAGCGCGCCACCATCCTCCTCACGTTGATCATGTGGTAGATCAGGTGTGGCACTGTAGGAGCACCATTTCCCTGCAAACAACCCTACGCTCAATGGTGATTGAATACTGCGTTTGCGATGTTTGGGTTCTCGTTCAGGCGCATAAATGCGCCCGGGCGCCAACGGATGCACATATGCTTCAATATTTGGCGACGGCCAGCACTTTTCAGCCACCCAACGACCGGGGCGATGGGCATAACGGGTTGTCGGCGGTACGCTCTCCTGCATCCAGACGCGCAACATCGGTTCCTGCATAACACCGGTATCGATGTCTTTAAGCCAGCAATCCCACCAACGCAAACATTCGCGCAAAAAGTTGATTGCAGGCCCAGGTTCTCCATAATGCGGGTATTTGTGACTCCACGGTCCTATCAAGCCTTTACGCGGCACTTGTAACTTGTCGAGTAACCGAAATACGGCATTCGAATAGCCGTCCGCCCATCCACTGACAATAAATACTGGACACTGAATCTGGCCATAATCCTCACAAATCGAACCATGTTTCCAGTAATCATCCCGCCGCTGATGATCTATCCATTTTTCCAGCCACAGCCCACTGCCTTCCAGGCGCTGCATCCATAGTTCACGCCATCGCTCACCGACAATTTCAGGGTCAGGTGGTTTACTATTGCGTGCAAACATGGTTGAAGCCCAGGACAAATTGTCGCCTAGCAGGCAACCCCCCATATAATGCACGTCATCGGCATAACGGTCATCGGTAGAGCACAGTGAAATAACCGCTTTCAATGCTGGCGGTTGCAGTGCTGCAATTTGCAGCCCATTAAAACCACCCCAGGATATTCCAATCATGCCAACCGAGCCATTACACCATGGTTGCCGGGCAATCCACTCAATAATCTCAACGCCGTCATTCAATTCAATGGGCAAATATTCATCCTGTAGCACACCTTCCGATTCACCAGTACCACGCATATCGACACGCACGCCGGCATAACCATATCCACCAAAATAACCATAATTCTGTTCATCACGTGGGCGAGTCAGGTCGCGTTTACGATACGGGATATATTCCAGAATTGCCGGCACCGGTTTCTGATAGGCTGTTTTGGGAATCCAGATTCTGGCCGATAGTAAAACTCCATCCGACATGGGAATAGTGACATGTTCATGAATTTCTACCGCATTAGGAAATGATTCGATAATTTTCATGCCATGCTGGTTGTTTCTGATATGGGTGCAAATTTAAAAGGTAACGCTTTTCTGACCCGCTTGTAACTGCGTGCCAGGTCATGAATATCGTTTCCGCCAAGATAAGATATTGCATACTGATAGCTATAACTGTCCTGATCCAGCAACTCGGATAAACGTTTATCCTGCTTGACGGGTACAACAATTGTCGAACCCGGCACCAATTGCTGCGCATGATTGATCTCGT
>JAGRFM010000022.1 GCA_020446045.1 Nitrosomonas sp. | reverse complement strand
CTGCAAATCCTGCGTGATCCGTCCAGTATCGCGATTGCTTTTGTGTTACCGATTATCATGCTGTTTTTGTTCGGACATGGTGTTTCCCTGGATGCCAAAGATGTACGCATCGGATTCGTCCTTGAAAATCAGGATAGCGAAACCAGCGACGTACGTGCGGCGTTTGGTCAATCCATCTATTTTGATCTGCAGCATTTTCAATCAATCCAGGAAGCGGAACAGGCACTGATAGCACAACGGATAGACGGCATTGTATGGCTGCGAAGCGACTTCAGCCGTCACCTGCTTGCGGGGCAATCTGCTGCAATCGGAGTCATCATTAACGGCCTGGATGCGAACCAGGCACGCATTACCGAAGGTTATATTCAAGGTGCCTGGCAAACCTGGCTAAACCATTACGGTGAACGTCGCGGTCTTCCGCTGGCAATTCCGATTACGGTGGAACAACGCATCTGGTTTAATCCTGCGGTACAAAGCCGTTTTTTTCTGGTTCCCGGTCTGATTGCCGTCATCATGACCCTGATCGGCACACTGTTGACCGCGCTGGTCGTGGCGCGTGAATGGGAACGCGGGACGATGGAGACACTGCTGGTGACACCCATCCGCATCCACGAATTATTGCTCGGTAAATTAATTCCTTATTTTATACTCGGCATGGGCGGCATGCTGTTGACCGTTGCGATGGCGGTAAGCGTTTTTGAGGTGCCGCTGCGCGGTTCTTTCTTTATTTTACTGGCGGTTTCGGCTTTGTTTATGCTGGTAGCATTGGCGATGGGACTACTGATTTCCACACTGGTAAAAAATCAGTTTGTCGCCGGACAGATTGCCATTATCGTGACATACCTGCCAGCCTTTATATTGTCGGGTTTTATTTTTGACATCAATTCGATGCCAACGGTCATACAATGGATTACCCATATCGTCCCGGCACGCTATTTTGTGGCCATACTGCAAACGGTCTTCCTGGCCGGTAATGTATGGCAGGTTATTCTGCCCAATGCCGCCGCACTCATTCTGATGGCGATAGGATTGTTATGGATCGTGCGGCGCAAGGTCAGTAAACATCTCGAGTAACGCTATGTGGAAACATGTTCTCGCGCTCATTATCAAGGAATTCCTGGCGCTGCTTAAGGACAAACGCAGCCGCATTGTACTCATCGCTCCCCCCCTCGTACAGCTGCTCGTGTTTGGCTATGCAGCCACTTATGATCTTAACCGGATACCGTTTGCCGTTTACGACGAAGACAATACCGCGTTATCACATCTTCTGGTTGACCGCTTCAACGGATCAAAGACCTTCCAGTCAATTGGCCACCTCACTCACCTGTCGGAAGTTGAACCGGTTATTGATAATAAACAGGCGCTGATGGTGTTGCATATCGGTCCGCGTTTCAGCGACGATCTCGCCGCAGGCCGGCAAGCGTCGCTGCAAGTCATCGTCGACGGCCGCAATTCCAATACAGCCCTGATCGTGCTCAATTATGTGCGCACCGTAGTGTATGATTTTTCAGTTCAATGGGCGCAGCAGAAACAGCACCCGCCACCGCCTGCGGAACTGAACGTTCGTGCGTTGTATAACAGCAATTTGTTATCGCAGTGGTTTATCGTACCCGGTATTATTGGTTTGTTAACACTGGTGGTCTCTCTGCTTGTTACCGCACTCTCGGTCGCCCGCGAACGTGAAGAAGGTACTTTTGACCAGTTATTGGTCACACCGCTGCGCCCGGTCGAAATATTAATCGGAAAATCGGTGCCCGGACTGATTATTGGCCTGATTGAATCGACCTTCACCATCCTGATGGCAGTATGGTGGTTTGAAGTGCCGCTTCGCGGGCAGATCGGCGCGCTGTATCTGGGTTTGTTTCTGTTTCTGCTGGCAAGCATCGGTATCGGCTTAATGATTTCATCGCTATCGGTTACACAACAGCAAGGTTTGCTCGGGGCATTTTTGTTTCTGGTGCCGGCAGTCATCCTGTCCGGCTTTGCCACGCCGATTGCCAACATGCCCGAGGTTTTACAGTATCTGACGTTCATCAATCCGCTGCGTTATTTCCTGATCATTGCGCGCGGTGTGTTTCTCGAAGGCGCGGGCATTGAACAGTTGACCATGCAGTTCTGGCCATTAGTCCTGATTGCTCTTGTCAGCCTGGCATCAGCAGTCTGGCTTTTTCGGCGCAGAATGTATTAACCGCTGACTGTCTTTGTGCCGGGATAGGCATTTACTGCGATTTATGAAAGAATTTTGACGATTAAAATTCACTGAGAAAAAATATGGTTGATAATGCACTTGACCAGCTGTCAATCAACACCATCCGCACATTGTCCATCGATGCTGTGGAACAGGCTCATTCCGGCCACCCAGGCACTGCAATGGCGCTCGCCCCCCTGGTCTATACGCTATGGAACCGGGTGATGCAGTTTGATCCGGAAGATCCCATCTGGCCCAATCGCGACCGGTTTGTGCTGTCGAACGGCCATGCATCGATGTTGCTGTGGTCGATCCTGCACCTGACCGGCACACGCGCCGTCAATGCCGATTACGAGCGGCTGGGCCAACTTTCGGTGACACTGGACGATATCCGTCGTTTTCGTCAGTTCGGCAGCAAAGCACCCGGCCATCCCGAATATCACTGGGTGTCCGGCGTTGAAGCCACGACAGGACCGTTAGGACAAGGCATTGCTATCAGTGTCGGTATGGCGATAGCGGAAAAATGGCTTGCAAACCGTTATAACAAACCGGACTTCAATCTCTTTGACTACAATATCTATGCGGTTTGTGGCGATGGCTGCATGATGGAAGGTGTTGGCTCAGAGGCGGCCTCTATCGCAGGACATCTTGCCCTCGATAACCTCTGCTGGATTTACGACAACAACCATATAACCATCGAAGGCAGTACGGCAATCACATTTACCGAAAATGTTGCAGCGCGTTTCCAGAGCTACCGTTGGAATGTCCTTTGCATTGACGACGCTAACGACATCGGGAAAATCCATCATGCCCTGAAAACATTTCAGACAACCCGAGGCCGTCCTACGCTGATTATCATTGACAGCCATATTGGTTACGGATCGCCACACCGCCAGGATACGGCGGAAGCGCACGGAAAACCGCTGGGGCCGGATGAAGTGCGGCTAACCAAACGTGCATACGGATGGCCTGAAAACGAACAGTTCCGGGTGCCTGAAGAAGTGCGTGCACATTTTGCCGCCGGTATTAGTGCGAGGGGTGGACAGGCACGTTGTGAATGGACGGATCTGTTCGCTGAATATCGATCCCGGCATGCAAAACTTGCAACCGAGATTGAACAAATGCAGCGCCGCGAGTTACCGGCAAATTGGGATCGCAATTTGCCGGTATTTCCCGAAGATCAAACAGGATTGTCCGGACGGGAAGCTTCAGGAATAGTATTGAATATTTTGGCGCAGAACATTCCCTGGCTGATTGGCGGTTCTGCAGACCTCGGGCCATCCAATAAAACGTTATTGACCTATCCGGATGCAGGCGATATACAGGCAGAAACGCCGGGCGGCAAAAATCTGCATTTCGGTATTCGCGAACATGCCATGAGTGCTATTGTGAACGGCCTGTCGTTATCCAAGCTGCGGCCTTATGGCGCTACTTTCTTTATCTTCAGCGACTATGCACGGCCAGCCATTCGTTTATCGGCGCTCATGGAATTGCCGGTGGTTTATATTTTCACCCACGACGCGATGGGTGACGGCGAAGACGGGCCGACCCATCAACCCGTGGAACATTTGGCGTCACTGCGCGCCATTCCCGGCTTGACGCTGTTCCGTCCCGGCGACGCCAATGAAATTGTCGAAGCGTATCGCACCATTATGCAGTTGCGTCATCGCCCGGCAGCGCTGGTTTTGTCACGCCAACCGTTGCCAACACTGAATCGCGAAAAATATGCTTCGGCTTCAGGTGTGGCGCGCGGTGCATATGTACTGGCTGACACGCATGATCATGAAGCCGAAATCATTCTTATCGCAACGGGCAGTGAAGTCAGCCTGGCCGTGCAAGTGCATGAAATACTTATTGCCGACCACATCTGTTCACGCGTCGTATCGATGCCGTCATGGGATATTTTCGAACAACAATCACAGGAATACCGCGACAGCGTCCTGCCGCCAACGGT
>JAGRFM010000021.1 GCA_020446045.1 Nitrosomonas sp. | reverse complement strand
CAACTGACTCACAAGACTCACAACTCAATCTAAAGCGACGCCAGATACTAAAAGCCGGAATCGGAGCTTGCGCCCTCTTCACACTTCCAACTGCACAAGCCGAAATATTCAAGTTAGCAGAACGGAAGCTGGCATTCTTGAATCTTCACACCAACGAACGCACTCAAGTGACTTACTGGGCTGACGGTGATTATTTGTCCGATGGATTAAGCGCTATCAATACAATCTTACGTGACCATCGAACGGGTGAAACCTATCCGATTGATCATCAATTGCTCAACATGCTTCAACTTCTGCATTACAAAATGAGTTCCAAAAGTGAATTCCACGTTATTTCAGGTTACCGATCACCTCAAACCAACGCGCAATTGAACGCAAAGAGCAGCGGCGTTGCCAAACGCAGCCTTCACATGCAGGGTATGGCTATCGATATTCGCATGCCCGGTCACAATCTCTCCGATTTACGCAATGCAGCGTTATCACTTCAGGCTGGCGGCGTCGGATATTACCCTGGTTCTAACTTTATTCACATCGACACGGGACGTGTCAGACAATGGCAAGGTTAACAATCAAAAACATCTCAGAATTCAATAGGATCCACATCCAATACCCAACGTACCTTATGAGAAGATAATGCATTAAGTTGCTTGCGCCAATGCATTAAAAAAAGCTGCAAACTTTTACGGGCTCCTGATTGCACCAGCAAATGAGCCCGTTCCATACCTTTTAGCCGCGTCATCGCCGCTGGCACCGGATCGAAAATTTCGATACTTTTATCGGAAGCGACAATAGATTGAGCCTGCTTGTATGCAGCAGACAAAAAATCGATTACGCTTTTTAAGCTATGCGCCTCAGCACGTAACAGCACTTGGTAGACATAAGGCGGGAATCCGGCTATTTTCCTTTCACTCAGGATATGCTGCGCCAGCACATCATAATCGTGTTGTCGTATTGCCTGATAAATTAAGTGATCCGGATATGCCGTTTGTATCAGTACCCGCCCCGCTATTTCTGCCCGTCCTGCACGACCTGAAACCTGCATCAACTGTGCAAGCAATCGTTCTCCAGCCCTGAAATCGGTACTAAAAAGCGAAACATCCGAATCCAGAATACCCACCAGCGACAGATTGGGAAAATCATGTCCCTTGGCAAGCAGCTGCGTTCCAATCAGGATATCCACTTCATTTCGATGAATCGCACGAAGAATGTCTTGCCAGGCATTCTTCCGGCTGACACTGTCACGATCAATTCGCATAATGCGGGCAGCTGGAAACAATTCTGCAAAAGTTTCTTCTATACGTTGCGTTCCCCGTCCGAAAGGCTTAATGTCCTGATCACCACATTGCGGACAGGCAAAAGGAAAGCTTTCCCGGTGTCCGCAGTGATGGCAGGATAGTTTTTTTTCCATCAAATGTACGACCAGCCGGCTGGAACAACGTTGACAAACAGCGGTCCAACCACACGACTGGCACATTAAAACCGGCGCGTAGCCACGTCGGTTAATAAAAATGAGACATTGCTTCTGTTGCATCAAACAGTCTTTTATGGCGCGGATCAATTTCGCGCTCAAACCATTCAATGGCTTCTCAGCACGCATGTCAACACATTCGACTTGCGGTAACGCTGCATTCTTGAACGCACGTTGACTCAACCTCAAATGCCGGTAACGCCCGGTCAGTGCATTATGGTAGCTTTCCAGCGACGGCGTTGCCGAACCCAGAACGACCGGAATATGCGCCTGCTTTGCACGAAAAACGGCAAGATCTCTGGCGGAATAGCGCAAGCCATCCTGTTGTTTGAATGAAGTATCATGTTCCTCATCAACGATTACAAGCCCCAGATCGGGTAAAGGCGTAAACACGGCCAGCCGGGTACCCAAAATAATACGCGCTTCCCCCTGTTGCGCTTCCAGCCACCCACGCAGCCGTTCTGTATCATTCAACCCACTATGCAAACTGACAATTGAAGTTGAAACAAAACGTGCATGAAATACGGCCTCCAACTGAGGCGTCAGGTTGATTTCCGGAATCAGCACCAGTGTTTGTTTACCCGTTGCCAAAACCTTTTCAATCAAACGCAGATAAACCTCAGTCTTGCCGCTACCGGTTACACCTTGTAGCAGCCAGGTATGAAACTGATCGAACTGCGCCGTAATGGCCTCAACCGCAACCGACTGTTCCAGCGTCAATTCGGGCCAAGATCTTAGTTCAACCGCCCCCAGGATTTTAGGCGGCCTCTCTAACCGCTTTTCCTCCACCCACCCTTTCAGTACCCATTCCTTCAATACGTTTACCGCATGCGAAGATATCTTTCTCACTTCTTGAGCACTGAGCAACTCATCTTCATTCAGCTTACCCAATAATTGATGCATCACCTTATTACGCTTCGGAATAGTCGATGCATTCACTTGCCTGCCGGACTCCGTTAATACATACCTTAGACCGTCACGGTCGGTTTTCAGGATTACCGGTTTATTATTACGCAATTTGACCGGCAAGCCATTTATCGCAACCATGCCCAGAGGATGATGATAGTAATCACTGCAGAACGAAAACAATGTCAGAAGATCATTCGAAAGCGGTGGTATTTCCCGGGAAATACCGAAAATCGTTTTCAGTTTTTCTGCCGGAACATCTGTTTCCGTACGGACTTCCATGATAATACCGGTCAGCTTTCTTCGCCCAAACGGCACGCAGACACGCAAACCGATATCGGACTGGGTTGCTTCGGGCGCCACATAATCAAACAACGTGTCGATTGGAATATTGAGTGCGACACGCAGAATCGGCATACCTAGGTTATTTTAAAGCAGAGGCGAAAGATGTTGATGTGAAACTTTAGATCGTGAATAACAGAAGCTATCCACCATAACAAAACAGCCAGCTATCACACATTCCAATAAAAGTTTGTGTAATAAGCCGGCAGTTTTTTTCGAATTGAACAATCAAGCAGGTTTAACCGGAAACGCGATAAACGGTTACAGCTTCTTCACCGGATTTTTGCAGTGTTGCGGTCATGCCATCCGAATCGATAGTGAAACTGAGTGCACCATCGCCGCCCGAAAATCCGATACAACCGTCGGTGTTATAAGTGAATCCCGATATTTTCAACTGATTGCCGCCTTTGTTATAGTCATAGGACGCGAATTCCACACCGGGTCTGGCGCATCTTTCCTGGCTTTCTTTCGTTGCTTCACCGATTGGGTCCATTGACAACATGCGGTTATTCGGGAAAAACACCAGCGTTTTGGTTTTAATCGCATCGGCATCATACGCCCAAGCACCCACTATACCATTGGAATCATTATCAATTTTAGAGAAAAGGGTTTCCTTGACTTCTCTCTCAACGACTTCGTTCTCATCACTGAGTTCAATTGGTTTGGCGATATTGAACATTTCATTAAAAACGCTTTTCTGTTCTCTTTCCCGTTGCACCGTCACAATATCGGAATTGATCATATCAAGACCATTGGTACGTACACGCCGGGTTGGGCCGGGATCAGACAATCCCGCTTTGAGATTGGTATCTATCGTTGTTTCACCGACAACTTTAAAACCACGGGTATCAAATTCAGCAGCTTTCAACACACCATGTTCAACACCCGCCTGAATAATAGTACGACCACCGCAAACACGATTCTCATCGCAGGAGTCATCCGGTGATGCCTGACCCTGTAGATACTCACCACTACCGTCCGCAGAAACACGCAGCACATAAGCGGTACTGTCGCTATAGTTAACCCACAGTTGAGTACTCAAGGTCGTAACACCGGAAATCATGAAATGTGCACTGGCCTCATCAACCGTTTTTGCAGCATGATCAACTCCGGCAGCCTCCAGTACGCTTTGCAATTCAGATGCACTGGCAAATGCCTCAGGCTCACTATTCAGTTTGATTGAATTATCGACCGCAGCAGCCGCTTCCTCGGTAATGGTAATACCGTTTGAGGCATCACCGTCTTCATCGAGTGATTGCAACAATACCAGCAGGTTAAACAATTTGTTTTCATCACCTTCGGCCAGATCCATCGGTGTTATGACCGGCATGCCCTTCACTTTTCCTAGTGTCAGGCCACCCAGTTTAAACTCAACGGTATCGCCATAATTAAAATCGAAATGCCCTTCTTCGTTTGTAATGCCTTTTTTACCGGATGAAGCACTATACGAAACGCCTGAAACACGGCTGTTCATTAGAACACCCGTCGCAGACCCTGTTGGCAGCACACGTGCAACCGTAGCAGCACCGCTACCGCCACCACCACTCATACCACCATCACCACCACACGCCGTTAACCCTACCGCCAGTGCCGCAGGAACCATACAAGCCCTTAGATTTTTTCTGATCTTTTGATTTATTCCCATCAAAATTCTCTCTTTTATAATGAATTAGTCAATTGAATTGTAATTATATTTATGCGAAAAAGAATATTCTAATGCGTTAACAGCCAGAAGGACAATGAAATTTTTCCTCAATATTCCATATTTTGATTAAACATCATGACTTCGTTTATAGAAACATACGCCGTTTAACTACAGATAAAAAAACATTCTTCCCAGACACACTCGTTATTTTTTCCTCAGCCGTGAATCACTCCACAATCTACACACCATCAAATCAATCTCTCAACCTATTTGACTATGATTCTAGCACTAATGTATATTCGTTTTAGTCAAAAAGGTAATAATTAAGATGTCTCGCTAAACATCGCTTCCTGTATTTCTCACCAAGAATCAGGTTACGAAAACACAGACATAAATAATTCTACATTTAATCATACTGATGCAGCCACATCTTTACCGCAAAGCAAAGCCCTTTTATCTCAATAGTCCTCACGGAAAGTTGTTTGCGATATATCACCCGCCACAAGTTGATTACGTCCCAAGAGAATGCTTTTTATATATTCAGCCATTCGGGGAAGAAATGAACCGTTGCCGGCAAATGGTCGCACTACAAGCACGCGAATTTTCAAAATTGGGGTATGGCTGTTTATTGCTTGATCTTTACGGAACAGGTGACAGTGACGGGGAATATCAGGATGGCAATTGGGACATTTACCTTGCCGATCTCCATACAGGTCTACAATGGCTCGCAGCAGAAGGATACGACTCTGTCAGGTTATGGGCAATAAGACATGGCGCACTACTCGCACTTGACCTTGCCCGCACTTTAACCACACCGTGCAAACTATTATTCTGGCAACCTGTTTTGAATGGAAAAACAGCAGTTACCCAAATACTCAGAATCGCACTTGCCGGTTCGTTATCTGACGAAAACAAGATCAGCATGGGAGAACTGAGAAAACTTATTCAGGAAAACGCCACCATCGAACTTTCCGGTTACGAAACCGCCGGCTCGTTGCTGGCAACGTTTGAGGCAAAGCATGTATCTGATTTTAACAACACACCGAATCTTGAAATCCAATGGTTTGAGGTACTCGCATCAACCGAACAAAACCGTACAAAAGAAAGTATCCAGGTTGAACAACTTTGGAAAAACGCCTGCACACCAATTCACTATGAAACAGTTATAGGCCCGGCTTTCTGGCAAGTATGGGAACGTGTTGTTGCTGACAATTTAATCACAAAAACAAATGCCTGGGCGCAACAATCACGATAGAGCGTTTTAAAACTTTTATGGAAAAACCAATTACTTTTCTATGTGAAGAC
This sequence comes from Nitrosomonas sp., assembly GCA_020446045.1. GTDB lineage: Bacteria > Pseudomonadota > Gammaproteobacteria > Burkholderiales > Nitrosomonadaceae > Nitrosomonas. The sequence goes on along the minus strand of JAGRFM010000021.1, from coordinate 866 downwards.
TGTGAACTTCTCGGCATTCTCAATATGCCGGACACCCCACCCAAACGTGGCGTAATCTTTGTCGTAGCGGACGGGCCACAATACCGTGCAGGTGTTCAACGCCAGTTTGTTACGCTGGCGCGCGCAATGGAAAAGGCTGGCTATGCAGCACTACGCTTTGATTATCGCGGAATGGGGGATAGTGAAGGAGTGCATCGCGGTTTCGAGCATGTCGATGAAGATATCAAAGCTGCTATTGATGCTTTGTTAGTACATTGCAACAGCGTAGAAGAAGTCGTTTTATGGGGCGAATGCGATTCATCTGCCGCAGTGCTATTCTACGCTTACAAAGATAAACGCATCAAGGGCATCAGTATCGCAAACCCATGGGTTAGAACGGAAGAGGGCCGTGCTAAAACCATCGTAAAACACTATTATCTAAGGCGCTTGATAGATAAGAAATTCTGGAAAAAGCTTTTTTCCGGAAATTTCCGATTTAAGGATTCATTAGTTTCTTTATGGCAAAATGCAGCGAATGTCTTACGCTTACACAAACGTTCTACTTCAAATCAGAACACCACTCCGGATATACCCGATTCCAAGCAACCGCTTCCAGTCAGACTAGCAAATGGATTGAGCAGATTTGAAGGTGAAAAATTGCTGATTCTGAGTGGAAACGACTGGATCGCCAAAGAGTTCCAGGAAACTGTAAATGCGTCACCGCTATGGCAAAAGCTTTTAAACGATGAAAAACTTGAACGACATGATATCCCCGGTGCAGATCACTCATTTTCTACCAAAAGTTCACGCAACGAAATGGTGCGTTTGAATCTCGAATGGCTAAAATCATGGTAACAATCCGAACTATCAATACACACCGCGCTAGT